>JAJDHT010000114.1 GCA_030266325.1 Ruminococcaceae bacterium OttesenSCG-928-I18 | reverse complement strand
TAGTATATTTGCGTGGTGGCTGTCAGACAATCGGCAGTTTCAAAAGGATACGATTCGTTTCTGCGACCATTTGACGCTGGTGTAGCTCAGTTGGTAGAGCAGCTGATTTGTAATCAGCAGGTCGGGGGTTCAAGTCCGTCCACCAGCTCCATACGTAGAGGTCACCTTTGAGACAATCTCAGAGGGCAAAAAATCCCTAGTCACTAGGGGTTTTTTGTTTTGTCAGGCTCTAATAGGCAGCACTTATAACGATATGAGTGGCAAAGCTCATCTCCATTCCATCAAGCAAAAGTAGCCTATAATTACACGATGTACCCCAATGCACCTTTGTAAGTGCAACATTACACAATTGCACCCTTGGAGTCATTATCGGGTGCAAAATTACACGATGCACCCGTACAACAGCTGATGTATAATATGTGGAGGACATTATCAAGAATGATATTCTGGATAACTGCTAAAAGATGTACACAGGAGCAAGTCAAGAAAGTCTTGGATGCCGCAAAAGGGAATTTATGTGAAGTACCTATCTTTATTGAAGAATACTACGGTACACGGCGGAGCGAGGCCATCGGGCTAAAGTGGAATGCAATCGATTTTGCCGCAAAAACAATCACGATTCGCCATACAGTCACGGTTTGTAGCAACGGCAGTTTGGTAAAAGCAGACATAACAAAAACGAAGAAAAGCTACCGTACATTACCTCTTATTCAGAATTTTGAAGAATATCTGTTGGAAGTAAAAGAGAAGCAAGACGCTTTGCGTGAGCTAATTGGGCCAAGCTATAACCCCGAGGGATATGTTTGTGTCCGTGATGATGGACGGTTAATACATCCCGACAGAGTCACTTATCACTATAAGCAGATTGTGAAAAAGGCCGGAGTTCCTCCAAATCGCAATCATGACAGCCGCCACAGCAATGCCAGCACGCTTGTAAAGAATCATATCAATATGAAAGAAATCCAGCGTTGGCTGGGCCATAGCGACATCAAAACGACCGGCAATTTGTATTCGCATTTGGAAACGGCAGACCTTGTAGAGGCATCACAGCGGATTGAAAACAGCTACAAAAATAGTGAAAGAAACGAAGCATCTTGATCCTTTTGAGCACCGCCTGACAGAACTCTGACAGAACTTTGACAGAACTCTGACAGAACAAAAATATCCCCGCTGTGGATGAAGACCACAACGGAGACATAAAACCGCTACTCTATGCAGTTTTTTGCTTGGTGGGAGAAGATGGATTCGAACCATCGAAGCGTTACGCAACAGATTTACAGTCTGCCCCCTTTGGCCACTCGGGAATTCTCCCCTGTTGAACGCTAGATTATTATATCAGATACCTATTGGGAATGCAAGCCCTGAAACCGGCGGGTCCCACACCCCAGAATTTCGTTCTCTTTTCAGCATCTATAGGGACATTTTTCCGCCTGCGGCAAGTTCCTGCAACCGCTGTAAGGGCAGACCATGCAAAAGATAATGCACGTCGTCAAACTCCTCTTTTTCCTCTTCCGTCAAGGCGTCGAGGAATTCAGTATAGGGAACGGTACCCAGTACTTCCGCCAGCTCTCCATTTTGAATAAGGGCCACTTTCCAGGAGTCAATGGTGCTCTCCCCAAACGGCCCTGCCCCATAGGGGATAAAGGGCTGTTTTGGGATAATGCTGTCCACCCCTTCGCTGAGTGCATATACGGCGATGGCCTCTCCGGTATCGGTGTTTCGGTAATAGTTTGGGTTCAGGTAATAGTAGTTTGGCTGTTGTTTTTGTGCCAAACATTCCGAGAAGGCGCGCTCGGAAGCGATCAGGTCCAGCCCCGCAAGCTGCAGGCAGAACGCCTCGGTCATATGCAGGGGAAACTTGACTCCGGATACCGCAAAGCCCGGTCTCTCGTCGGCAAAATCTTTGATCATCATGCAGTTGTCACTTTTCATCTCTTCACGGAATATGGCGGTCCCCTCGACCGGGAAACTCTGGCGCTCCTCGGTAAGGAACTCCTGTAGGCCAAGATAATAGCCCATTTGCTCCGCCGCTGCAAACACATCATCTAAATCATGCCCGGTGGTCGGTAAGGGCGTGACAAAGCGCAAAAGGTTCTGGTCCTGCGAGACAAAGAGACAAAACCCGCGTCCCAAGGGTTTTTGCTTTCCATAGAGCATGTACACCATCTCGCCGTCTTCCTGGGCGGTGGGAGGTGCCTCGCTGAAACTGAAATTCGGGCCCACGCTTCCCACCTCGCACAGCGAACCAAGAAGCTGCTGCAAAAGCGGATAATCCACTCTTTTTGGCCCAGCCCCCAGCTGTTGGTCATACATCAATGTCAAGGACATATTTTACGGATACCGGTGATGCTTCACCCGTTCCCCTCGCCCCCTTGTTCCTCACTTGGAAAAAATCTTCGCCGTATTCTCTCGGACATCAAAATAGAAAAACGTTCGTCAGGGTGATTTCCTTCTTATAATATAGGTTTTTGGGATACCGCAGCACGGTCTTACGCCCTGGTGCTTTCTGCTTACTACCCCAGCATCATTCGGTCGTTGGCAAATTCCCCACCGCTTACCATTTCAAATTTCTCCATCAGGTCACGGGTGTCCAAACTCCGCTTCTCTTCGCCTTCTACGTCGAAAATAACCCTTCCCTCATACATCATAATCAAGCGGTTGCCCACCCGTAACGCATCTTTCATGTTGTGGGTGATCATCAGGGTCGTCAATTGCTCTTGCGCCACCAGGTCCTGCGTAAGCTGCAACACCTTACGGGCGGTCTTTGGGTCAAGGGCCGCCGTGTGCTCATCCAAAAGCAGCATCTTGGGTTTTTGCAGCGTGGCCATCAGCAGGGTGAGCGCCTGGCGCTGGCCGCCGCTCAGCAGCCCCACTTTGTCCTGCAGCCTTTCCTCCAGGCCGAGCCCCAGCTTCGCAAGTTCCCGGCAATATTCCGCCCTTTCCTCACGGGTGATTTCCCAGCGTAGGCTGCGCCGTTTCCCGCGCCGCTTGGCCATCGCCAGGTTTTCCTCGATAATCATGCCGGCCGCCGTGCCCATCATCGGATCCTGGAACACCCTGCCGAGATAGGCGGCCCGTTTATACTCGGGCTTTCGTGTGATGTCGATGCCATCCAATACGATTCGTCCGCTCTCGTTGTTGCAGACACCGGCAACCACATTCAGCAGCGTGGATTTACCCGCGCCGTTGCCGCCAATCACCGTCACAAAATCTCCGGGATGGATCACGAGGTTTACATCGATAAGCGCCCGCTTTTCATTCACCGATCCGGGCTTAAAGGTCATGTTGACCCCTGTCAGCTTCAGCATTACTCCGCCTCCTTACGCAGGCGGCTCGCCTTATATTTTTCCCGCAACAGAGGTACGGAGAGGGCCACGGCCACAAGGACCGCCGAAAAGAGTTTCAGGTCGTTCGTGTCCAGCCCAAGCTGCAGCACGATGGCGATAATGACCCGGTAGAGAACCGACCCCAGCACGGCCGCAAGCAATTTGAGCGCGAAATTCCCCCGCAGGAAACGGAAGACCACCTGGCCGATGATGATGGACGCAAGGCCGATGACGATGGTGCCGGTGCCCATGCCCACATCGGCAAACCCCTGGCTTTGGGCGACAAGGGCACCAGACAGCGCCACAAGACCGTTCGAGAGCAAAAGCCCCAAAATGATCATATTGTCGGTGTTGGTCCCAAGGGCCCGCGCCATCTTGGCGTTGTCCCCGGTGGCGCGTAATGCGCAGCCGATCTCGGTTCCAAAAAACCAGTACATGACGGCAATGAGGCCCACACAGAAGACAATGCCGATGAGAAGGTTGATGACATTTTTGGAAAAGGGAAGCACGTTTCCGGCCAGGGTGATGATGGTGTCCTCTCCCAGCAGGGGGGTGTTGCTTTTGCCCATGATGCGCATGTTGACCGAGTAAAGCCCCAGCATCGTCAGAATGCCGGCGAGCAGGCTGGGAATACGCAAAAAGGTGTTCATCAGCGCCGTTACGGCCCCGGCTATCATGCCGCCGAGCAGGGAAAAAATCAGTGCGAAAAAGGGGTTCATGCCCCCCACAATCAGCGTGGCAGAGATACAGCCGCCCAGGGCAAAGGTGCCGTCTACGGACAAGTCGGCAATCTGTAGCACGCGGTAACTGATATAGGTGCCCAGCGACATGACCGCCCAAAGCAGCCCCTGCGCGAAGGCATCCTGCATCGCAAGCATTACATTCATCGGTTTTTGTTCCCTCCCGGCTATCGCACTGCCCGCAGAGGGGTCGATAGGCGAAGCGTTACAGCGGGCGCAACCGCCGCTGTGTATGAAGACGGCATAGAAATGCCCGGCGGGCATGCACTGCCGCCCTGTTGCCCTATTTTATCATGTCTTTTGTCCGGGGTCAATTTTTCGTTGGAACGATTTATAAAACCGTTACCCCCTGGGGCACTTCGATGCCGAGAGCTTCCGCGGTTTCCCCGTTGATAACGGTCTCCACGTCCTCGCTGGACTGGAACTGGATGGGCATGGAAGCGGGCGCGGAAGTCCCCTCGATAATCTGCACGGCCTGGGCCCCGGTCATCCGGCCAAGGTCATAGTAATTCACCGAAACGGAAGCCAGGCCGCCGCCTGCCACGAGGGCTTCCTCCCCGACAACAAAGGGCAGCTGGTTGTCGCGCGCAATCGTAGCCACCGTCGACACGGCGTTGGCAATCATGTTGTCCGTGGGGGTATAGATCGCGTCGACCTTACCCACCATCGAGGTGGCCACCGACTGCAACTCGTTGGTGTTCGAGATGGTAAATTCCTCATAGCTGAGGCCCAGTTCCTCGGCAGCCTCTTTGGCGATATCGATCTGGACGATCGAGTTCGCTTCGCTGGAGCAATAGAGGAAGCCGATATTCTTGGCTTCGGGCGCAAGCTGGGTAAGCAGTTCCAGCTGCTCACGCACAGGGGTGAGGTCCGAAGTCCCCGTGACATTCGTGCCGGGCTCTTCGTTGCTGTTCACGAGTTTTGCCTCTACAAAATCGGTGACTGCCGTGGCCACGATGGGGATGTCCTTGGTTTCATTGGCCACGGCCTGGGCCGCCGGGGTGGCAATGGCCAGGATGAGGTCGTTGCCGTCGTTTACCAGTTTCGAAGCGATGGTGGGGCAGTTGGCAATTTCCCCCTGGGCATTCTGCAGATCGATGACAATGTTATCCCCGTCCACATAGCCGGCCTCGGCCAGGCTGTCCACGAAACCGTCGTAGGCGGCGTCCAGGGCGGGGTGGGGCGCAAGCTGGATGACGCCGATTTTGATGAGCTCCCCGCTTGCAGCCACACCGGACGTAGCAGGGGTGCTTCCGGCCGCAGTGGAAGCACCGACCGAGTCGGCGGCAGAACCTCCGCAGCCGGCCAGCATCAAGATTGACGAACAAAGCAGGGCAGAAAGAAGCTTTTTCATTACGAACCTCCTTGCATCTCCTAAACCATATCTTTTCCTTAAAATGTAATGTAAAGTATACTACTATATGGATGCAGTTTACTATACCTCAAAACCACCCGCAGCGTCAAGAAGGGCATGGCCTTGGGAGTGTACTCATCGCGTCTGTCGAGTAAATTTTACGTACCTCTCCCCGCCTTCGGCGGGGAGAGGTACGTAACTTCCTGTATTTTTTATTAAAAACGCACTTGGGGCACTCCCCATAGCCTTGCGCCGCTTGTCCC
>JAJDHT010000113.1 GCA_030266325.1 Ruminococcaceae bacterium OttesenSCG-928-I18 | reverse complement strand
TCCCGAGGCCTTTGTCAGTATTTGGGGTAAAGAAAGTTTCGTAAGTATTGCGATGCGTGACAATTTTCGTTCATGCGTGGAAATCCAAAATTATTCAAACCTACTGTGCGATGATACCTGCGACCTTGTGAATACAGGTGAACATAGCACAGACGGTAGGGTCCTCTTACTTCAAACCACATCAGAAAAATGGCCTGATGATGTTATTGAACTGCTCGAAGAAGGACAAACAACAGCGTTATTAAGATACAGTAATGCTAATGCACAAAGCAACGCAAAACTTTTAAGTGATGCCGGACGTGAATTTATATATATTCCCCAGGCACCCATCGCAGAAATCACTACAAATGCAGCTTGGCTTTATATGGCGATTGCCCGTTTTTCGATAATTGAAAGATTTTCAGTATATGATTTCATAAATGAGATTCCTGCTGAGGGTGAAAACAATAGAAAAAACGTTCGGGTAGTTAAGGATAAATTGGATGCAATCATTAGCTGTATAGACGAACAATCGTTTACCGATGCAGTACAAGCATTAGCTCTTTATCTGGATTGCATCGTCCAAAACAACCACATAAATAAGTTGTATGAGACTATTACACATGAATCATTCCATCCCGCAATAATTCAAGATATTGCAGGAGATGTATCAATTACTTTTCATTCGTCAAAAGGGTTGGAGTTTGACCAAGTCGTCATTTTTGCAGAAGATTATCGGCTATATGAATCTACAGGAATTTATAATCATTATGTTGCTTCAACCAGAGCAAAAAAATGTCTAATAATTGTTGACAATCAAAGCCGAAATTCTCGTCAATTTGTTACAAATCTTAATGATTTAATTGTAAAAAGAGGTTTCTCTTTCGAAAGTATCTTGACCGTTATCTCATAGGTCAATTGTAGAGGTTCAATGCCATTCATTTGGGGTGCTTCATGCCATTCAGGCGGGGGATACGATGCCATTCAGCCGACAGCGTTTTGCTTGTCAAACACATTTATGTGAGATTTACTTATCGAGATATTATTGGCCTGATTTTCCTTTTGACACACGGGGCCAATAACTCAAGGCAACCTGATATACAGCGAACATGCGGCATATTTCAAAAAACCACCTCGAAGAACTATCTGGTTTTTTGGGGTGGGTTAGCATAAAATGTGGGAGAGCGCTTGAATGGCATTCAAGAGGTAGTGAGTTCGATCCTCATCAGCTCCACCAAAACACTCGGCTCAACGATAAAAAGTTAAGCCGAGTGTTTGTTTTTTACCGAGAACGACAGTTAGCTTAGTAAAATACCAAATGAACTGAATGCATAAGTGAACTTTCAATATAAATAAAACGGCGTGTGTAAATAGTCAAACACACGCCGTTTTATTTATTATCATCACTGGTTTCTTTCCCTGCCAGGATCGTGCCCTTGATGCATTTGTTGTATTCTGTCTGTTTCTACTTGAGTACCGGGCATTTGCATTGGGGACAGGTATCGGTTTGAACCGGGTTGAGCTTCAGGCAGGCATTGCACAAAATCTCCGCGTCCCGCGTTTTATCGTACTTCTCGAAATAATGCAGCCCTGGGTGCCTGCGCACCCGGTCGCCCACCTGATAGTAGTTAAAGATTGTGGATGTGCTGATGGAACCTTGCTTGTGGGTTTTGCCCTTGTCATCCTTAACATATAGAATGTATTCGTTATAGCTGCGCCTGTTTCCACTGTCGCCGCTGGCCTGTCTTCTTTTTTTGATCTGTTTGTCCACAATCACACCGTCCCAGCTGCCGCCGCCCTTGCTTTTTGCGAGGGTGACAAAGGTAACGACAAGGAACAGAATGGCAAGAAAGCTGCCCATTACCAGCGCAAAAACCAGATTACCACTCACCAGGCCATAAATGGCAAAGCCCGCAAACACAACAACCGCCAGAACAATCATGAAAATGCTCGATATCCTTCTCGATCTTTTAATATACTCCGCAAAAGCCGAGTCATTGATTCGCGCAGAAAAGCCGGGCGTGAGGCCGTTGCCGTTATCAAAGGACATATCATCATCCTCCCTCATTATTTGCATGGTTTTAGTTGGTATCAGCTTTTGGCGAGTGCCCCGTCCACATAACTGTAGTGCTCGGGCAGGCCTTTGGTGAAAGCGGGGTCTTCCGCCGCCTCACCATTCTGATACAAGCTGCCCTCCAGCACCTGTGTGTCGGCTCCCATCCACACATCGCCATTTGGCTTGACGATGGCGCAGACGGTCTCAGGGTCGTCCCCATCGTAGTCTTTGTACATCTTGGCGGCATAGTCGCCAGTGACGCAGAGCGACAGCTCGGATTGCAGCACATCGCCCTCGTAGCAAAGCAGCACCGCCGTGTTGGCGCCGTCATAGTGCAGCTCGAACTTCACCGGCAGGCCGCCCGAATCAACCCCCTCGGCGGTGGCCATGTCTCCTTGCTCGGTATAGGTCACATCTGTCAGGCCAAACATCTCCAGAACCACTGTGGTGCTGGCTTCGGCGTCTGGCTGGAAAAACGAGTTCGTGTAGGACAGTTCTATCTCCCCGCCTAGCAGAGTGAGCGCCGCAAAACCCACATCCGCGTCGGAGGTGAAAGCAGATGTGTCGTTCATCATACGGTTGTTGTATTCGGTAAACAGCGCGTTCCAGCTTTCGAAGTCGACTGCCGGCGCCGCCTCGGGCACGGATGCGGAGGACGACGGCGTCTCTTCGACGGGCGCGCTTTCGCTTGCTGGCGGCGGAGCGGCGGGCTGTGACGCCTCGGGCGCCGCAGCAGGCGATGTGTTTTGTGCCGTGCCGCCGCAGGCTGCCAGGCCAAACAGCAACAGGGCACAAAGCGCTAAGGACAGTGTCTTTTTCATAAACCCCTCCAGATTCAAATAAGACGCCAGGCGATGCGTACACCGCGTCTCTACCAGTCCACCTCCACGGAATCAATCATCTGCCGCATTTGGTCGCCGTATTGTTCCTCGGCCTCGTCAGCTAGGATCGACACAAGCATATAGGCGGTTCCCCCTGCAAAAAAGAGGTGGGATTCCATGGTGGCATCCACATCATTCATCTGATCGGTCATGCGAACATATCCCGCCCTGCCCCCGGCAAAATCCACCACGGCGCTTTCCTCCAGCTCGTCGCCTGACGTGGCCATCATCTGTGCCATTGCCTGCCAGCTTTCATCACTCTCAAGCAGGGCGTCGATTTCTTCGCCGGTCATATCGGGATTCACTTGGATCATCAGGGCAGCTTTGTCAATCTCCAGCCGGATGCCCAGTGTCAGCCCCTCGTCCTGCTCCTCCACCTCCGCACCGACGGGGTAGCTGAGGGTGATATCCTTGAAGGTGACGCTTGCCATTTCGGGTTCGGACGGGGCCTCCGAGGCGGGCGACGATGAAGCCGACTCTGGCGCGGGTTCAGGTTCCGGCGCGGGTTGCGGGGCAGGGGTGGACGAGGAGACGGGCGCGGGGGCCTCGCTTTTGGGCGCGCCACCACAGGCGGCCAAGCTTGCAACAAAAAGTGTACACAACAGTACAGATAACAGTTTTTTCATTGTTTTCCTCCTTTGTTTGGTTTGTTGGTGTGTCGGCTTGTTGGGGATGTCAGTTATCACCTCATCAGAGGCAGTATAGACATCCCCTTCTTACAAAAACGGTACCGGCCAGCATCACTCCTATCCCAGCGTCTATTTTCAGTATAGATGCCGTTGGCAGGCAAACGCGAAAAAAGGACAACAACATCATTGACATTTTTGTCCTTTTGCAACCATACCCTATCTTTACCATGCTATACTAGATCCATAAGCACTCGGGCGCACGCAATTATTCAGGGAAGGTGGGGCCTATGCTATTTTGCGAAAAGCTGAATCTCATCATGGAAATTCTGTTTGTAAAAAACATTGATTTGGCCCGGAAGATGGGAATCGATGCTTCGCTGGTGAGCAAATACCGCACCGGTAAACGCGGCAAACCCACCCGATACCAGCAGATGATAAATTTTTGCGAAGCCATTGCCTCGTTTTGGCCCATGGAGATGGACGAGGCGCAGCTACCGACAGAACTGCGTCAAGTGCTGCCCTATCCCATCAAGACCTCGGAGGATTTTAGTCGGGCGCTGTTTTTGTGGTTGGGCGAAGGTGAGATTCTTCCGCCCGACAAAAAGGTGCTGCCCTCGGCACTGAAGGTGTTTGGAGAAAAGTTTTCAGCACTGCTGGATGTGGCCGGTATAACCAACGTGCAGCTTGCCCGGGCGCTGAATGTGGATTCCTCACTCATCAGTTTGTATCGAGGTGGTGTGCGGCTGCCCTCTGCACGGGGTGGCACCGTTGCGCAAATCAGTGCCTGGTTGGCCCAGCAGATGCAGGGCGCAAAGCAGCGGGACGCAGTTATAGCGTTGATTGGAGAAAAGGGAGGCCCCACTTGCAGCGAGCAGCTTGAAAAAGCTGTTGCCGCTTGGCTTTCGGCAATCCCTGAGGGGTACGCGGATGTGCCAGGCGTTGAGTCCTTTTTGGAAAAGGTGGACAGCTTTGGCAGCTTTGCCCTGGGCCGCCAAGTGATTCCGCTGGAACAGATTGCTCCATCCGCTGGAAACGGAACTCAGCCCGAGGTGTTTTTTGGCAATCGGGGCATCCAACAGGCGGCCATCCGGTACTTGTACCACGTAGCCACCCAACAGCAGCCAACCACACTGCACCATTTTTCCGACCAATCCACCGAGTGGATGTTAGCAGACCCACAATACGCTGCTGTATGGGCGTCGCTGATGGTGCATATACTGACCAGTGGCAATGTCTTCCGCATCATCCACACTGTTAACCGGGACACCTCCGAGCTTTTTACGGCATTGGAAAACTGGATTCCCCTGTATATGGTAGGAGAAATTGTCCCCTTCTACTTTCGCACCGGGGACACAGGCCGCGTGCGCGTTAGCCATTTTGTGGCGGAAGAGTTGGCTCAGATTTCCGGCTATTGCGCCGCTGGGGCGGAGAATCAATCGGTGTACCGGTACGACACCGACCCCGAAATTGTGGCACGGGGCAAGGCACAATTTGAAGCGTTGCTGCCCCTGTGCGGGCGGCTGATGAAGATATACAAAGGGAAAAAGGATACCGAAAGCTTCGACATCCACATGAATGCATTCTGGAGCCAGCCGGGCGACGCCACGGCACTGCTGCCCCGGCTTTCGCTCGCCACCATGCCCGAGGGGCTGCTTGACGATATGTTGCATCGCGCGGGGGTAGACACCGTACGGGCAGAGCAGATACGCCAGTCCCGCCATATTCAGGAACAGCGGCTCCACCGCCACCTTGGCCAGGGCCGACTGGTGGAGCTGTGTGTTCAGGAGCCTGCGGATGCCATCGAAGGCGAAAAAATCGTCCCGGATATTTCACCTTACGAGCTATCCGTTCCCCTTGCCTACACGCCCGAAGAGTATAACCGACACATGGCGCACATCCACCTGCTGGAAAAAGAAAAGCCCAATTACCGGTTCAGCTCGCTGCCCATGAGTCCCTTTCACAACATCAAGCTGTTTTACAAACAAAACGGGGAGGCAGTAGTCTACAAGCTAAACAGTCCCATGGCCGCATTTGTGTTTGCCAATCAGCATATGTGCCGTGGCATTGAGCATTTTTTGTTGGAGATGAAAAAGCGTGCGGGATTGTTTCAATAACACTGAAGAAATCGCGAATGTAGTTGAGCACACAAACGAAACCGAAACCCGGGGTAAAAGTTACCAACTGTTGGATTGGTTATGGTAAGCATACCCTTACCTCCTTGGTGGCAGGTGTTTTTTTTCACAGGATATTCAGAAAAATTTTGCAATAGACA
>JAJDHT010000112.1 GCA_030266325.1 Ruminococcaceae bacterium OttesenSCG-928-I18 | reverse complement strand
TCGCGCTGTAAGCTCCGCTGTAAGCTCCGCTGTAAGCTCCGTAAAATTGTCCAGTATCCGGACAATTTCTCGCTGCACGGGCAGCGGCGGGAGGGGGATTTCAAATGCAGAATATGTTTGGATCCAGTGCCGGGTATGTTGCGTTGGCTCGTATCGAACACATTTCATTGCGAAATATAAATATCTAAATGAAGTCCGTTCTGCCGACCTATTTGTCAATATTTTCATTGCCGAGGATTTAACTTTAAAATCAAAGTCAACCCAGTGAAATGAAGTGGTAAAATCATCGAAAATTATTGTCGGATAGTCCTTTGACGCCTTATATATGTCATCAACCTCATTCGTACGTCCCAGCACGAAGGAAGCGCCAGCAGTTAAGACTGGAGTCGAATAGCTATCGTCGTATTTTGTTGACGCGACAATATATTGGGTCGGCTGTTCATAATCAAGAACATCACCGAGCTTCACATATTCCACCCCATCAGGGCAAAGCTCCTGTATCAGCTGCTCCAGCTTAGTCATTGCCGTCACCGCCTTCAATCTCCGCCACAATCTGCGCAATCTCTTTTCGCAAAACATCTTCGCGGGCAACAATTTGCTCAATCTCAGCGTTTAGCTTCACAATATCTATAACCTCGCGGGTATCCTCCTGCTCCACATAGGTGGAAACCGTCAGGTTGTAGTCCTGCTCGGCAATTTCGCTATTGGGAACAAGGCGCACAAAATGCTCTGCGTTCGCTCGTGCCGTGAACGCGTCAACGATTGTTTCGATGTTTTTCTGCGTGAGCTTGTTGGAATTGGTCACCTTGATGCACTGCTTGGAAGCATCTATAAACAGAGTGCTGTTCTCGCTTTTATTCTTTTTCAGCACCATAATGCAAGTTGCGATGCTTGTGCCAAAAAACAGGTTGTCCGGCAGCTGGATAACGCAATCCACATAGTTATTGTCCACAAGATATTTGCGGATTTTCTTCTCAGCGCCACCGCGATAAAAGATACCAGGGAAGCAAACAATGGCTGCTGTGCCATTTGTGGCGAGCCAGGAGAGCGAATGCATAATAAAGGCGAGGTCTGCCTTGCCTTTTGGTGCAAGTACCCCAGCGGGGCTAAAGCGCGGGTCGTTAATTAGCAGCGGGTTGGAATCGCCATCCCACTTGATAGAATACGGTGGATTGGAAACGATGGCTTCAAACGGCTCATCGTCCCAGTGGAGCGGGTCGGTGAGGGTATCGCCGTGGCCAATATCGAACTTATCGTAATCGATGTCATGCAGGAACATATTGATGCGGCAGAGGTTGTATGTAGTGATGTTGATCTCTTGCCCGTAGAAGCCTTGCCGCACATTGTCTTTGCCGAGAATCTTGGCGAATTTCAGCAAAAGAGAACCGGATCCGCAAGCCGGGTCATATACTTTGTTGACCTCAGTCTTGCCGACCAGTGCCAGCCGGGTGAGCAGTTCCGAAACTTCCTGCGGTGTGTAGTATTCGCCACCACTTTTACCGGCGTTCCCGGCATACATACCCATCAGGTATTCGTAGGCATCGCCAAAAGCATCGATGGTATTGTCCTGGTAATCTCCAAGCTTCATCTCGCCGATGCCACTCATCAGCTTGACGAGGCGCTCATTGCGCTTGGCAACCGTGCCACCCAGCTTGTTGCTGTTGACGTCGATATCGTCAAAGAGGCCTTTGAAATCGTCTTCGCTTACGGTGCCTTGGGCAGAGGACTCTATGTGTTTGAAGGCGTGCTCAAGTGTTTCATTAAGGTTTTCATCATTTGCAGCTTTCGCGCGGACATTTTCAAAGAGCTCCGACGGCAGAATGAAGAAGCCTTTGGTGGCAACAAGATCGGCGCGGGCGTCTTCCGCTTGTGCATCAGATAGTTTTGCATAGTTAAAAGAGAGGTCGCCTGCCTCGTGCTCACCGGCGTTAATATAGCTGGTGATGTTTTCGGAAATATAGCGGTAAAATAGCATGCCGAGGACATATTGCTTAAAGTCCCATCCATCTACAGAACCGCGCAGATCATTGGCAATGCCCCATATTGTGCGGTGAAGTTCAGCGCGTTCCTGCTCTTTGCGATTATCTGCCACTCTACTTGTCCTCCTCGATTGTCATGTTGGTAGTATTCTTTACATTCGGGCGACACTTCGGCGATAATCGAAATGCCGTCCTTTTTTCATCAATATAATATTTTTACGCTTATGTGTTCGGTTGCGATTTTCAGACCTGTGAGTGAGAACAACCACATAAAATATACTGTCAGCAACGCCTTATACCGAATTGTCTCGCAAGCTCGCCTTGCGAACAATTTGGTGTAAGTGCGGGGCTGAATGGTTGGCCGCTTTAGCGGACAAGCTCTCGCCCTTTGCCCTCTGCAAGAGAATAGTCAATCTGCAAATTCATAACTCCCATCATCGATTAATTCAAATAACCGTTCAACTTCTTTTTCTCCTAGCGCGTCAGCACGTTTATCCATCTTTGCAACCACATCCTTTATTTTTGGTACCACGAAATTGTAGTGTTCCTTCATTAAATTCCAAACATCATTTCGATGATAAACTAGGCTATTCCGATACTCAAGAGAATATTCAAGCTGCTGCTTTGATTGTGTTGTATATTTTTCTTTCCCATAGTTATATGCCGCTGTGTTGATCATGTTTTCCAATTTTCGGAGGCAGGCATATAGTAACTCTTGATTCAACTTGCCCTCTGACAATAAATCAGTTAGTTCTTTTTTCTTTACAGTTTTCAAGTATATCTATCCCCTTTTGAGTATGAGATTAAGGTCAAGGGCGAGAGCTTAAGGCTTGTGGGCATACGCCCCAACCCTTAACCATGTCACATCGCAAGGCAAGCTTGCGCTGTTGACAAAAATAATTCAAAAAGGTATTGACATCAAGTAGACAATGAAGTATAATGATTTACCATCCAATTTAAGCGTATCCTTATTAATAAGGAATTGCTCGAAAAGGGTGGTAATAATATCTATGTGTTCAATCCTTCACCGGCCAGAATAATTCTCCATGCCGCTTTATAGTTTGCTTTCTTTCCGTTCTCCATTCTGCTTGTGGAGAATTTCTCAATTTGATATGGTTTTGACAAGTAATTTATCAGTCCATCGTCACCTTCAAGTGTAGCTTCATATATATCTTTTAGGTATCCATTTAGCACGTTAATAGTCTTTGCATATTTACCATTGCTTTTTCCGCTCTTTGTCTTTAATGGGTAGGCAATCTTCTCAATGAGAGGTTTTCTATCTTTTTCGGTAAGATAGATACATCCCAAATTTTGTTCAAGGTAGTGTTCCAATGTAATTAAGCCATCTTCAATACTATAAGAGTATACATCAATATCTGGATCGTACCTGTCAAGCAAGCCAGCAATATACTTGCAATACCCATAACTATCTGCTGGCAGTCTCCCGAATTTTGAGCACCATTTAATAATGTATTGATATTCTTTTACTGTCGTTTGGAGCTTATGGTACATCAATTCATTTATCCTTTTTATGATTTCACCGTTTTCCACATCATCATATATGATAGAGCTAGTTGGAACAGTCTTAAAGTATTTATTGACATAAGCCTTTTGCCCCTCATTGCGCAGCACATCAACAGCTTTAATTACTTTTTTATTGTGGGTGATATCACCATTAAGCTGTTTATTTGTTCTAAGGCGCACGTATAAATTGACATGGTCGGATTCATTAAGAATCCGCTTGCGGCCAATGCACTGGGCCAATACATCAATATCTTGCATATCAACTACAATATTATGTAAATTAGCGTCCTTAATATTTATCCCCGCATCAAAACAGCTTGTTGTAATAAAGAACTGGGATTCAAAACGCTCGTTTTTCAATGTCGATTCAACCAACTCTGTATTGACGTATTCATTATAGAACTTTTTAGACTTAGGGTTGGATGATGAGCACACAAACATTGATTGCTCAAAATATCGATTATGGAATTTTATTCCCTTTTCCGCGCTTTGTATAAAAAGCATGGCTTTTTCATTGGACGCTTTCCATTCCTCCATCAAAACTTCGAGTGCATCTTCATTGGTGTAAAACACTAATTTTTTGATATGCGAAAAATCCGGCTTGAGAATGTAGTCAATTGTTTTTATTTCTAATGTGTTGTTGATGTACGCCTTGATAAAACGGTTCGTAGCACTCATGAAAATGCGAATACCCATATCCATTTGCATAATTTCACTAAACGATAAATCCGTATCGTGATTAAAGCTTGCATCGTCAATAAAGTAATGGGATTCGTCACATACTATGTACCGATACTTGCTATATGTAAATCTTCCAATTTGTTGACGCTGTTTTCTATCTTTAATTTTGTGCTCTAAATATTGATAGGTTTGCAACTCAATAACATCACCTTTTCCTTCTTCATCAACTTGTTGTTGAAACTGGTTTTTTGTATTATTGCGGTGGAAAAATACAACTATTTTACTTCCTTCGCACTTCGCCTTCTCGTATAGTTTATTCATTACAAAGTACGTTTTTCCACTACCCGTTCCTGCATCAATTGCAACAATATCTCCAGTTTTCCATCCATCTATATCCTCATTACTGATAATGTCTGAAATGTTTTGTTTATTCACTGTTCTTCTCCCGTTCGGATAGTTTTACAAGTTTATCAAAGTACTTGTATTTCCAGTCGGATTCAATACTTCTCCTTCTCTATGCCCTTCAAGATATCATCGTGCGATAGATATATTTTATCCTATTATACGCCTATGGAAGTATAAATCCAACTCATTCCACCAATGTATTTATGCGCCCATTTACGGTTGAAATCGATATCCACGCATAACCATCCCCAATCAGTCGTACTATCGTCTTTCGACTGTACGTTTATTCGCCCATCGCCGTACCGTAGCTGGGTCAATATTTAACCGCCGTCCAATTGACCGTTGACTTTCTCCCACTGCCAACCGACTGTTGATTTCTTTCACTACATCAATCTCTTTGGGCTTAGTGAAAAGGCCATCCAAAGATATCCCAAAGAAAAATGCCGCTTGCAGTATATACCGAGGAGCCGGATTTTTACTTGCTGAAAGAGTGCTGTTTAGTCTGCTAGAGGATATATCATTATCTGAAACAAACGGATCGTAGAAATCACGCATGGCCTCAGATAATGCTTTTGTTCTAGTGTTCTTCCCTGTAGGGGAACGCCAACCCTGACGCTTTAATTCAGCATCAAAAACATCAATGTATACCCGCCCATTTCGCTTGCTTAAGGGCAGAGTAAGAGTTTCGGCATACAGAGCGGACAAAGCTATCTCCTGTACTGCGGGCGGTTCCTGTGGCGTGTCTGCAAGTGCCATGTCCGGCAAAGCTGGGGAAAGTATCTTGTTCGAATCACGCAGTGGTATTCCTGTGTCAGCCAGCCAGCACCTATGTCGTACACACAGTCTCAAATCGGCCAACTGGTGAAGCCTGTGCCAATATGGTTCCCCATATGTGGTCAAATCTTCATCAAAGCATTGCGGACAATAGCGACAATTGACCTGAGTGGCTACAGCGCTTTGATAAATGCCCACTCGATGAACAGCGGCATCATCCCCGCCATTTATCAATGCCGCCACCACTTCCGTTTTTCGCTCAGTTCTCCAAAACCTCGAATAGTAGGGAAACAGTGTATGTTCTGACAGAATGGTTTCAGCAGAAATACAGCCCACTGGCAAACCTGATAAAACATATTTCAAATCGGTTGCCAATTCCACAGAGACTTTTTGTTTGTGAAATCCAAAAATGTCTATGCTACTATGTTTCCCGCTTAGATTTCCACTGCGAATA
>JAJDHT010000111.1 GCA_030266325.1 Ruminococcaceae bacterium OttesenSCG-928-I18 | reverse complement strand
TCCATGGCCACCCAGGAGAGCGCCTCGTCTGCCCTGGATGCCGTGAAAGCGGCCATCGAGAAGGTGTCTGTCAACCGCGGCAACCTCGGCGCGCTGCAGAACCGCCTCGAGTACACCGTCAACAACCTGAATGTCTCCAGCGAGAACATGACCGCCGCCGAGAGCCGCATCCGCGACATCGACATGGCGAAGGAGATGGCAGAGTTCACGAAGAACAACGTGCTTTCGCAGGCCGCGCAGGCGATGCTCGCCCAGGCGAACCAGCAGCCACAGCAGGTTTTGCAGCTCCTCCGCTAATAGCGGCGCAGAGCAACACAAGCCGAAACAGAGCCCCCCATCGGGGGGCTTTTTCTTGTCAAAGGGGCAAAGAGGGTGTTATACTGGTTGCGAGTAAACCAGAGGACAGCGCCCGCTGTGCGGGTGAGGAAAGTCCGGGCTTCACAAGGGAACGGTAACTGCTAACGGCAGCCGGGGGCAACCCCAGGGAGAGTGCAACAGAAAGCAACCGCCGAACGGCCCGAAAAGGTGCGTGGCAAGGGTGGAAAGGTGAGGTAAGAGCTCACCGGCACACTGGCGACTGTGTGGCCATGTAAACCCTACCGGAAGCAACACCGGGGGCAGCGGTTTTCCGCAAGCGTACCCTGCGCGCCCCCTCATGTGGCATGAACTGGCCGGCGACGTCCAGTCCAGATAGATTGTCCTTTAATACAGAACCCGGCTTATGGTTTGCTCACTAAAAGGGAAGGCCCGAAAGGCCTTCCCTTTTAGTGTGTTCTTAACAGGTATCTCCCGCAAAGCGGAGAATACAAAAACCCGCCCGGTAGGCGGGTGGGAGCAAAAGACTGTCCTCGTATAGAGGACAGATTAGCGCGGGTGCAGGACATTTTTACCAAATAACT
This sequence comes from Ruminococcaceae bacterium OttesenSCG-928-I18, assembly GCA_030266325.1. GTDB lineage: Bacteria > Bacillota > Clostridia > Oscillospirales > Ruminococcaceae > JAAYCI01. The sequence goes on along the minus strand of JAJDHT010000111.1, from coordinate 5,087 downwards.
CCGTCAGGGGGGAGCGTTTCTGGTTGCAGCGCTCAATTTTTTCGTAAGAGGCCCGATTTGTTTGCTTTTTACATACCCCTACTTTATACTGAATGCAGGTAGAAAATTTGCGTTAAGGGGTGTGGTTCCAGTGTTCAAAAATGAATATGTGCAGAGTGTATACACCGCCACCGAAAAGCTGAACCTTGGAGAGGCGGAGTTTTTGCAGGCTGTGCGTGAGGTGTTTGAAAGCCTGGAACCTGTCTGCGAAAGACGGCCGGAAATTGAAAAGCATGGCATTTTGGAACGCGTGGTGGAGCCCGAGCGGTTCATCCATTTCCGCGTCACCTGGGTGGATGATGACGACCAGGTGCAGGTGAACCGCGGGTATCGCGTCCAGTTCAACTCGGCGCTGGGCCCATACAAAGGGGGGCTGCGTTTTCACCCCACCGTCACCGCCTCGGTCATCAAATTCCTGGGTTTTGAGCAGGTGTTCAAAAACAGCCTCACCACCCTGCCCATGGGCGGCGGCAAAGGTGGGGCAGACTTTGACCCCAAGGGAAAAAGCGACGATGAGGTGATGCGTTTTTGCCAAAGCTTCATGACGGAGTTGTCGAAGCACATCGGCCAGTTCACCGATATTCCCGCCGGGGATATCGGTGTGGGCCCGCGGGAGATAGGGTATCTGTTTGGCCAGTATAAGAGGCTGCAAAACGAATTTGTGGGGGTATTGACGGGCAAGGGCCTCTCCTTTGGCGGCAGCCTTGTGCGCACCGAGGCAACGGGTTATGGTTTGTGCTACTACGCCCAGGAGGCGCTGCGGATACTGAAAAAAAGCTCTTTTGACGGGCGCAGCATAGCCATCTCCGGCAGCGGCAACGCCGCCATTTACGCCGCCGAAAAAGCGACGCAGCTGGGCGGTAAAGTGGTGACGATGAGTGACTCAAACGGCTTTGTATTTGACAAAAACGGGATAGATCTGGACCTTGTAAAACATATAAAACTGGAAGAGCGGGGCCGCATGAGCGAGTATGCCGCTAAACGGGATGCGGAATACCATGAGGGGAGCAATGTATGGGGTGTGCCGGTGGATATTGCGCTGCCCTGTGCCACCCAAAATGAGCTGAACGAAGAGGATGCGAAAACCCTGGTGAAAAATGGAGTGATCCTGGTGGCGGAGGGGGCAAACATGCCCTGCACACCCGAGGCGATCAGTGTGCTGCGCTCCAACGGGGTGATCTATGGCCCCGGTAAGGCATCCAATGCGGGAGGCGTGGCCACAAGCGGCCTGGAAATGAGCCAGAACTCCATGCGTTTCAACTGGGGCTTTGAAGAGGTGGACAACCGCCTGCATGAAATTATGCGGAACATCGTGGCCTCTTCGCTGGACGCAGCGGAGCGGTATGGAGAAAAGGGTGATTTGATGGACGGCGCCAACATCGCCGGTTTCGAGAAGGTGGTAGAGGCCATGTTGGCCCAGGGCATTTCCTATTGATGGATTTCTTTGGAACAAACAGGCAAATTTTCACGTGCCCTCCCCCGCCAAAGGCGGGGGAGGGCACGAAAATCTTCTGTATTTTCATTGAAAACGCACTGGGGGCCTTCCCCCGTCCACTGCGTTCGTTGCAAAAACACGACGGAACTGATACAATAGGAGAGCACAATTTGGGTCGTCATAACCGCTTTTCACAGCGGACAACCGCGGGAAAACAGCGACAAAGCAGCAAAAAATTTTACGATATATAGCTTTATATTGAAAATAAAAGAAAAGAAGAAAAAAGCTGGAGGGCAAGATGGCCAAGAGCATGACGGGATATGGACGGGCCGAGGAAGTATTGCATGAGAGAAGCCTGGCCGTTGAGATAAAAAGCGTAAACTCCAGATATTTTGAGTACAACATGAGGCTTCCCCGCAATATGGGGTTTCTTGAAGACCCGGTAAAAAAGCTGGTCTCCTCAAGAACCAGCCGCGGCAGGGTGGAAGTGGGGCTGAATGTACAAAGCCTGGCCGGCGGAAACACCCAGGTGACGGCAAATATTCCCGTGGCCACCGAATACTACGAGGCGGTCTCTGAGATTGCGGCGGCCCTGATGATTGAAAATGACACGACGGCCTCGACCATAGCACGCTTTTCGGATGTGTTCACGGTGACACGCTGCGAGGAGGACGAGGAAGAGCTGACGGCCGACGTTCTTAAAGTGGCCGGGGAGGCTCTTAACCGTTACGAGCAGATGCGGGCGCTTGAGGGGGAGAAATTGGTTGCGGACATCCGCGAGAGGCTGAAAGCCATCGAGGAAATGTTGCAAAAGGTGGAGAAGGACAGCGCCGGCCGCGTGCAAAGGTACAAGGACAGGTTGTACGAGAAACTGAAAGAGATACTGGAAGACAAGAGTATAGAGGAAGCGAGGATCTTGACGGAGGCGGCCCTTTTCGCCGACAAGACGGCCGTGGACGAGGAGACGGTGCGCTTACGCAGCCATCTTCGGCAGTTTGCGGAGATATTGGCCAAAGAGGGGGCCGTGGGCAGAAAACTGGATTTTCTGACGCAGGAGCTCAACCGCGAAGTCAATACCATTGGTTCCAAGTGCCAGGAGGTGGAGATCACCCGCCTTGTGGTGGACATGAAAAGTGAGATTGAAAAAATACGTGAACAGATCCAAAACATGGAGTGATGTGCGGCGTACGGCTGCGTGAAAGGCAGCGGCGCTTCGATGGAACATTTACAAAATGGCTGCACAGCAGAAAAGGCTGGGAAAACAGATGAAGCTGATCAACATCGGTTTTGGCAATATGGTGAACGCGGCAAGGCTGATTGCCCTTGTCAGCCCCGAGTCGGCGCCGATCAAACGGATTGTGGCCGAGGCAAAACAGCGCGGCACCCTGATTGATGCGACCTATGGCCGCAGGACGAGGGCGGTGCTCATCACCGACTCAGACCATGTTGTCTTAAGTGCCCTGCAGCCGGAAACGGTGGCGGGAAGACTGGGGGAAGATACCCTCGAGCCGGTGGGGGAGGACGCGGATGAATAGGGACCGGTATCTGCTTGTGATCAGTGGGCCTTCGGGCAGTGGAAAAGACAGTGTCGTGGCAAAATTGATGGGTCTGCACCCGGGCATCGAATGCAGCGTCAGCGCCACCACACGCCCCCCCAGGGAGGATGAGATGGAGGGGGTGCACTATTTCTTTTTGACGCGTGAAGCCTTCCGGCAAAAAATTGCGCAGGGAGACCTGATCGAGTACACAGAATATGTGGGAAACTACTATGGTACGCTCAAGAGCCAGGTGGATATCCGGCTGGATAAGAAGATTACCTGCGTGCTCGTCATCGAGGTGGAGGGCGCGGCCAACATCAAGCAGTTTTATCCCGACTGTACGACGGTTTTCATCTTGCCGCCGAGCATCGAAGAGCTGGAGAGGCGGCTGCGGAAAAGAGGCACGGAAGACGAGGAGTGGGTCCATAAAAGAATGATGCGCGCCGAGGAAGAGATGGCGCTGGCCAACCAGTATGACTATACCCTTGTGAACGACGATTTGGACCGTTGTGCCGCAGATCTGTTTGAGATATTAAAACAACGTCAGGATGATAAAGAATAGAGATTGACATGGCGGAATATGTGAGCGTTGCCATCGCCGATGCGACGAGTGAATACGACAGGTTATACACCTACGCTGTGCCCGCCCATTTGGAAGGGCATATTTTTCTGGGCTCGACGGTGCTTGTGCCTTTCGGCCGGGGCCAGAAAAAGCCCCGCATTGGGGTTGTGCTTGCGGTGGGGGAGCCCGAAGGGGTGGTTTCGCGCATCAAGGAATTGCTGGACGCTGCACCGGGTGAAGACGCCCTGGGGGAAGAGGCACTGGCCATGGTGGGGTATCTGAAACAAGCCACTTTCTGCACCTGGTACGAGGCGGTGAAAACCGTGGTGCCGCGCGGCGCACGGTATAAGGCCGTGCGCCTGGAGGAGGGAAAGTGGACGCTGCAGGCCGACCTGCAACGCCCGGTGGAAACCGTCTACACCCTGCCGCACGCGAAACCGGAAGTGGCGGGTGCGCGGAAACTCAGCGCGAAGCAGCAGGCGGTGCTGGCTTTTTTGGAAAAGGGCCCCAAAAGCAGGGCGGAAATCTGCGAAGCGTGTGATGTGGGCCCTTCGGTGGCCCAGAACCTTGAAAAAAAGGGACTGCTCTGTTCTGCAGAAAGGGAAAAAACCGGCGTTCAGGAAGAGACGCCGGCGCAAGCGGGGCTGAGGCCAGGATATGACCTCAGCGAAGAACAGCGCAAGGTGGCGCGGGAACTGTGCGGCCGCCTGGTTTCCCGCGACGGCCGCCCCGCCCTGCTTTACGGCGTGACGGGAAGCGGCAAGACGGCGGTGTTCCTGGAACTGGCAAGGCAGGTGGTTGCCGAGGGCAAAACCTGCCTGATTCTTGTACCAGAAATTGGCCTGACCCCCCAGATGATCGAAAAGCTGAGGGAGGTGTTCGGGCCGCTGGTGGCCGTGCAGCACAGCGCATTGTCGGCCGGGGAGCGCTTTGCCCAGTGGCAGAGCATCCGCCGGGGCGGCGCGAAGGTGGTGGTGGGCACCCGCAGCGCGGTGTTTGCGCCGCTGGAAAAGTTGGGGCTCATCGTGGTGGATGAGGAGCAGGAGCGCAGCTACCAAAGCGATGCCTCGCCCCGCTATGACGCCGTCGAGGTGGCAAAGCGCCGCGCCGCCCGCCACGGGGCTCTTTTGCTGCTCGCCTCGGCCACGCCTTCGGTGGCGTCCTATTACGCCGCCTGCGAGGGCCGCTATACGCTGCACACGCTGGCGTGCCGCTATGGCAACCTCCCCCTGCCCGCCGTAGAGATGGTGGATATGCACGAGGAGCTGATGGCGGGCAACCCCGGAACCATCGGCAGGCGGCTTTCCGCGGCCATCGAAGAGACAATAGAGGGCGGAAAGCAGGTCATTTTGCTGCTCAACCGCCGTGGCTACCACCGTGTGGGTGTCTGCCGCGCCTGCGGCAAGGTGCTCAAATGTACAGAGTGCTCGGTACCCATGATCTACCACCGCGGACGGGCGGCCGGGAACCAACAGAGGGGGGAACAGGCCCCCATGGAGGTGGCCGCGCCGCG
>JAJDHT010000110.1 GCA_030266325.1 Ruminococcaceae bacterium OttesenSCG-928-I18 | reverse complement strand
AAAAAGGTCAATGCACTCGGTATCGGCCCACAGGGTTTTGGGGGAAAAACCACGGCCCTTTCGGTCCGTATAGAAACAGCCCCCGTTCATATTGCGGGGTTGCCTGTCGCCGTCAACCTCAACTGCCACGCCGCCCGTCACGCCAGCGCAGAACTCTGACAGGGAGGAAAAGAGGATGGAAAAACGGATTGTCACTCCATTTTTGCGCAAAGATGCCGAAATGCTGCGCGTCGGAGACCAGGTGCTCCTCTCGGGCACAGTCTACACCGCGCGGGACGCCGCGCACGCAAGGCTGGTAAAACTGCTGGAGGAAGGTCGTGCGCTTCCCCTCCCCCTGCGGGATTCGATTCTCTACTATGTGGGGCCAACCCCCGCAAAGCCGGACGAAGTGATCGGGTCTGCCGGCCCCACCACAAGCTACCGGATGGACCGATACACACCCTTGCTTATCGAACGAGGGCTGCGGGGCATGATTGGCAAAGGGGCGCGCAGCCGTGAGGTTGTGGAAAGCATGAAGAAGCATGGCGCGGTTTACTTCGGGGCACTGGGGGGCGCCGGGGCCTTGCTTTCGCAGAAAATTACATCCTGTCGCGTGGTTTGTTATGAAGATCTCGGCGCGGAGGCGATTCATGAGCTGACGGTGGTACATTTCCCAGTCACCGTGGCCATCGACACGCAGGGCAATAACCTGTACGACGCGGGGCCTGCCGCCTACCTGCAATCCCTGCAGGCAAAAAAGATTTATCCCACTGTAGGGCTCTGATACCCCGCCTCTTAGGAAACAACGAAAAGGGCGCCTGGAAAAGGCGCCCTTTTTCGTTGTAAAACAGAGTCACACTAACGCAGCTGCTATGAGGTTTTGGCCCTTCCCAGCGCTTCGTTCACTTTCTGTAAAAACAGGGTCGGCATGGGTTTCGGTCAGTAGGTGAATTCGACCACATACCCTCCGGCCGAGTTGCTCCACTGTACATCCACGGCCTGCACGAGGAAGGGGTTAAACTTGTCGTAAGAGGCACTCACATCCCCCTCTACATCCTGAATCCAGATCGTCCAGTCGGGGTTGTCCCAGTCGTCAGGGTGGGCGACGCCGTGGATCACCGTCGATTGGCCCGAGGGAAGAATCTCGGGCAAAAGGTCCTGGTCATAGTCCACCTCGGGGCTGTAAATGCCCACCCAGATGGCATAGATATCATAGTAGGAGTTGTTGTTCACCGTGAAGGAAAAGGCACCGTTTGTATCATGCCCCGTGCCGCTTCTCGAGCCGCCGGGGGCCGCGGCGCTTTCCGCGGGGGCCGCGGCAGTTTCGGCGGGAGCGGCCGCCTCTTCTTCTACTCCCACCAGCTCAAGCTCGCCGGTAAGCGTCTCCTCTGTGCCGTCCTCCTGGCGAACCGTGGCCGTCAGCACACCCTCGCTGAGCCGCAGGGTCACTTTGGTGCGGTTTTGCAGGAGAAGACCGTTCGCATAGTAAAAATCCGCGTCTTCATCCTGTGCTTTGAGATCGTAATACTCAGAACCGGCTACCTCCAGCTCCAGGTTTACCGCTTCCCCTGCGGGCAGGGTGGCATCCAGCAAGTTCCCGCCCCACTCGGTTTCCTCCGAGGAGGAAAGATACAACTCGTCGATGGCATAGTTGGTCGAGTTGATCAAACGCACGGTGATGGAATCGCGGTCATCCTGTGCCTCGCTGCGCGAAGTTTCACTTTGTGCGCCTTTGGCCGCGGAGGTTGTCGTCTCAGAAGGGGCGTCCCCCGCACAGCCAACCAAAAGGAGCGTCACCAACAGAACAGCCAATATTCCTTTTACGCCTTTTTGCCTCGTCATACCCATTCCTCCCATCCATAGTCCGCATAGTTGTAGTATATAACACAATTCTACAAATTTCAATCAGAGGATTCCCATTTTTGAACCCCTGAAAGGAACAGGCCATAAAAAACCCGGCAGTCATCCCTTTTGCAAGGTTTGACTGCCGGGTGTGTCTATGTATTTTCGTTTTATTCCCCACTAGCGGGGATCTAATACCCCGTCCCTTGGGACGGACTTGTCGGCTCGTGGCGCCAATACCCCGTAGCTTGCTGCGGGGAGCGCGCTTATTTATCTGGTTTAAAGCAGAGGAACCAGTCGAGGCAATAACTGCCGTCGGAAGGCGGGTTGTCCACGCGGTCTTTCGCCCCGTCAACGGTGCCCGGTATCGGCACCACCACATCGTCGCCCGGGCGCCAGTCCGCCGGTGTGGCACAGGCCGCCTCGTCACTTTTCTGCAGGGCCTGCACAATGCGTTTGATCTCATCAAAGTTTCGCCCGGTGCTCTGTGGATAGTATAGGATCGTGCGTATTGTGCCCTCAGGGTCGATCACGAAGACCGCACGAACGGCCGAAGTCCCACTTTGATGGGGGTGGATCATCCCGTATTTTTTCGAAACCTCCATGCTGATGTCCACGATCAGGGGGAACTGGACTTCGATGTGCTTTTTATCCTTCCACTCCATCTCTTTGATGCGGCGCAGCCAGGAGATGTGGGCGGGCAGGGAGTCGACCGAGAGGCCCACCAATTCGGTATTGAGTTCCCGAAACTCTTCATGCATGGAGCCGAAGGTCATGAACTCCGTGGTGCATACGGGGGTAAAGTCAGCGGGATGGGAAAACAAAATAACCCATTTTCCTTTAAAATCCGCGGGGAAGTCGATTTCCCCCTTGGTTGTGTTTGCTTTGAAGGCGGGCGCTTTGTCTCCAATCAGTGGCAGTGAAGTGAGGTTTGTATTCTCTTCCATTTCCCTGTCTCCTTTCTATGGGTCCTGTGTTTCTTTTGTTCTGCTGGGTTTGCTGTTGACTTTAACTATATCGGTTTTATTTATACAAAAATGGTCTAATTTGTAACTTTAGTATGAATTTGTTTCGTATGGCCAACAGATATTTGTCACAAAGCCCTCGCTGCCCGGCCCGGGGACATCCTGGCATCGCATTTTTCAAAGACTGTTCCTTCGATAGGTTCCGACAGGCTGGCTCCGTTACAATATGCATACAACAGCAAGCGAACCGGAGAGGATACTATGGATATATTTAAACTGGACCCCGTATGTAAAGAGCACTGTTGGGGAAATTATCATCTTGCCCAAGACTACGGAAAAACACCCGGTTTCACACGCGTTGGAGAGAGCTGGGAACTCTCTTGCGACCACAGTGCCCCCAGCACCATTGCGGACCCTCGTCACGGGGGAAAAACACTTCTCAGTCATCTCTATGAGAGCGGAGAAGACCTTTTGGGAAGCAATTGCAGCCGCTTTTCCCAGTTTCCCCTGAAACTGTCCCTCATCGACACCTCCTTGCTGCCCTCCCTGCATGTCCACCCGCAAGAACGGGGCAGAAGCACGGCGGCGCACAGGGAAAACGCTGAAATACTGCATATTATTGACTGCGCACAGGACGCCTATCTCTATCTTGGGCCGAGGCGGGCGCTGACGCGCAGGGAACTGAAAAAGGCAGCCGAGGAGGGAAAGTTGGAGTCTCTGCTCAACAGGATTTTGGTTCACCCGGGCGAAACACACTGCATCCGGCCAGGCGTCTTGCACGGGGTGGGGCCCGGTATCCTTGCGGCGCAGGTGTGCAGCACCTCCGACAGGTTATACCGCCTTGACAGCGGCACCTGCGGCCCGACGCCCGAGCCCGAAGAGGTGGAAAAAGGCATCGAATTTTCAAACCTGGAACCGGGCAAGGCTTCCCGGCCGGAAAACATGAGGTATTTTCCAAGCAAAGACTACACCGTGGAGCTAAAGCAGGTCAACGGCAACCATGTGGGCCAGGTGGACGGCGACAGTTTCGCGGCCGTCATGGTGCTGGACGGCAGCGGCATTCTGCGCGGAAAAAATGCTTTCATTCCCTTTTACAGCACCGATACCATTTTTTTGGGGGCCGGTTGCGGGCCTGTCACCGTCGAAGGCATCTGCGAATTGATGCTTGTAAAAATCCCCCCCGTGACACCGAGATACCGCATTCCTCTCTTCCATTCGGCCCAGCGAAGTTTCACCATGCCCCAGCAGGTCCATTAAAAAACCCCTTTTGCACCGTGCAAAAGGGGTTTTTTCAGCTCTCGGAAAATTCCAGCTGGACGGCACTGTCGTCCTCTTTTGCGTCGTCCAATAGGGCAAAGTACTTTTTGCGGTATTGCTGTGCCATCTCGTTGTAGCGGGGTTCGCCTCCGCTGTGCAGGTTGCGCCGCAGCTCGTGCGGGTCCATTACCTCGGCCTCCAGGCTCAGCAGGCGGGCGGCGATGTTCGAGCAGTGGTCCGATATCCGCTCATAGTCGGTGAGCACCTCCAGGAAGACGATTCCCGCCTCAATATAGCACTGCCCGTTCTTCAGCCGGTCAATATGCCTTTCCCGCAGTGTCTCACAGATGGAATCGATGGTCTCTTCCAGCGGTTCTACCCTGGCGGCTACGTCGGTGTCGCTGTGTACAAAAGCCTGGGTGGAAAGGTCGAAAATCTCCCCGACGGCATCGTTTAGAACATTGAGTTCCCGCTGTGCGTCCTCAGAGAAGCGGATCTCTTTGTCAAAGACCTCTCCTCCGCGTTCGACCACGTTGATCGCATAGTCCCCGATACGCTCATACTCCGTGACGAAGGTGAGCAGCGTGGTCACCTCCCGGCTCTCATATTCGCTGAGGTCCAGCTCATTCATATCGACAAGATAGTTTGTGATGCTCACATCCAGCTTGTCAATCACATCCTCCCGCTGCTGTGCCAAATCAAAGGATTCTTTATCGTATTTCACAAGTACTGATACAGCGTCTTTTTGGATCATGCGTCCGATATTGGCCATCTGTTCTACGGCCTTCCTGGCCTGGGCGATCGCCACAGAGGGGCTTGTGTAAAGGCGTTCGTCCAGCAGCGTCGCCTCCAGTTCGGGGTGGTCGTCGCCGGGTTTGTCGCGCACCGTCATCTCCGAGAGGCGGACCAGCAGTTTCGCAAACGGCAAGAAGACGAGGGTGGCAGCCACATTGAAAAGGGTGTGGAAGTTGGCCACGCCCCCCTTGCCCACCGGGTCGTCCCAGCCGGGGATGCCTATGAGCGCCTTGATGGTATAAATGATCGCGATGAAAAGGGCGGAACCGAGGATATTGAAGTATAGGTGGCAGTAGGCCACCCGTTTAGCCGCACGCGAAGCGCCAATGGAGGCGATGAGCCCGGTGGCGCAGGTGCCTATGTTCTGGCCAAGAATAATCGGGATGGCGCTGCCCCAGGTGACGGCGCCCGTCACGGTGAGTGCCTGTAAGATACCCACCGAGGCGGAGGAAGACTGTATGACGGCGGTCACGAGCGCGCCGGCCAAAACACCCAGCAAGGGGTTCGACAGGCCGCTGAACAGCTGAATGAACAAGGGGCTGTCGCGCAGGGGAAGCACGGCTCCCTCCATGGCGAACATGCCGGTAAACAGAATGCCAAAACCAAGCAGAATTTGGCCAATGTTCTTTTTCTTTGCGCTTTTCATAAACACAAAGAACAACATACCCACAAAGGCGATGGCCGGCGCCAGGGTGGAGGGCTTGAGCAGCCGCATAAAGAAATTTTCCCCGGTGATATCGGTGAGGCGGAGCAGCTGCGCCGTTACGGTGGTGCCTATGTTGGCGCCCATGATGACGCCCACAGCCTGCTGCAGCTGCATAATGCCGCTGTTTACAAGGCCGATGATGATGACCGTAGTACCTGAGGAGGACTGAATCAAAGCGGTTACCACCGCCCCGAAGGCAACCCCTTTAAAAGTGGAGGAAGTGAGTTTTTGGAGGATGCTTTCCGTGCGTCCCCCCGCCACTTTTTCCAGCCCGTTGCCCATGATGGTCATGCCATACAGGAAAAGGGCCAGCCCGCCTGCCAACGCCACAAAATCAAAAAAACTCATGCTCTCCTCCACCGGGGATGATACTGCCACAGTGCGGCATTTCTATCGCATACGGCTATGTGAATTTTGCCCCCTGCTCTCGCCTCTTGAAAGCAGGCCGAAAAAACACAACCACAGCTATTATACTGGGTTA
>JAJDHT010000011.1 GCA_030266325.1 Ruminococcaceae bacterium OttesenSCG-928-I18 | reverse complement strand
GCACACACAGAGGGGCTGAATTCTTTTCTGCACTGCACACAGGTCATAGGGGATCCTCCTTCGGAGACGTTAACACGTGCTATTATGTATTGTAGCACACAAAAACGACAGGGGCAAGCGGCCCCGGCCGGCGTGCGTGTCCCGACACATTGTTTATCGAAGTATTTTTATCTGCCCTTCCCCCGCCAAAGGCGGGGGAAGGGCACCAGAACTTTTTGGGCAGTCTATTCAAAACGTACTTGGGACATTCTCGGGCCGGCAGGGTGGTCGGTCACGCCATATCTTCCGTTTGCATCGCAAGGGTACTTTGTACCTGTTCCCTTTCCAGTGCCTCCATGCTCACCACACGGTTGCGTCCATTTCGTTTGGCAGTGTACAAAGCGGCGTCCGCTTTTTTCACAAGATCGGCAAGCGATTCGTCCTCTCCGGGCCGCAGCGAAGCCACGCCAATGCTCAGGGTGATGTGCAGGCTGGTGTGCATCACAGGAAAGATGCGGCTCTGCACCGAGCGGCGGATGTTCTCCGCCACCGTGGTGGCGTCTTCGCAGCTCGTGGAGGGCAAAAAAGCACAAAATTCCTCCCCGCCATACCGCCCGCAGACGTCGGTGTGCCGCAGCCGCTGCGGCAGCAGCCGGGCGATTTCCTCCAGCACCAGGTCCCCGGCGGCATGCCCGTACACGTCGTTTACCCGCTTGAAATGGTCGATGTCCAGCATCAGTACCGAAGCGGGCTGCCCGTGCCGAAGGGCGAGGTCGAAAACGCGCTGCGCGTGGCTGAAAAAGGCGCCCCGGTTTAAAAGGCCGGTCAAAGCGTCGTGGCTGGCCAGCCGGTCCAGCTCGATCATCAACCGGTGGGTCTCCGTGCTGTCATACAACATGACACAGGTGCATATGTTTTGGCTGCCACTTTCGATGGGGCTGGTGGACAGGCGCAGATAACGCACGTCGTCGCCGCTTTGCCAGGTGAACTCCCGCACGGGGCTTGCCGAATGCAGCAGCTCAAAGGGAAACCCCTCGATGGCGGACACCGGCGTGCCCGCGGGCAGAAGGCGCATGCTGGGAAAATAGGACAGCGCCTTGGCATTGGCATCCAAAAAACGGTCCTCATTGTCCAGGAGCACGAACGCGTCCTGCAGGTTTTCCACCACCTGCTCGCGCGCATAGGGCAGCCACTCCACCTGCCGGTTCCTCTTGATATAGATACCCAAAGTCAAAGCGGTCAGGCAAAGCGCCAGCGGGCCGAAATCCATCATCACGCTGGCCTGCCCCAGCAGAAATACCAAGTTGAGCACCGGGCCCGCCAAGGTACAGAGGAACAGGAATCTTTGCAGCCGGTCCGCGGCGGTTTTTTTGGGGAAGTGCCGCAGAATCTCATATCCACCCATCAACAGCAAAATGCCGTTGTAGACGAAATTCAGGACGAACGTGGGCCCCGGATGCACAATCAGATGCGGGGAAGGCGTGAGGGTATAGGACAGGGAGGAAAAATGCAGCCGCGTATACGGATAGCCATTTGCCAAAATACAACAGAGGAGAGGTACGATAAAAATGCAGGCCACATGCACCTTGTTGCGGATGGCACGGTTCCCGTAGTCCCGCACAAACAGGTAGAAAAAAGGCCCGATAAAGGGCACGGCAAAGTATTGCAGCCGCGTGGCCAGGTAGGCGGCTTCCAGTGTGTTGCTGCTCAGCTCAAAGAGATACCCGTAGGAATAGATGGCCACGGCCGAGGCCATGCAGATAAAATAGAAGGCCTTGGGCGCGCTGCGCAGCCGAATGGCCGAATATAGCACAATGATGGAGATAATGGCCGCGGCGGTCTGTAGAATGAGCGGTAGGGAAAACACAATAAATACACCTCGTTTGCGCCTCCCCACAAGGCCACTCAGAATGAGGGCAAAAAAAGTACAGGCAAAATACCAAGTGTTTAACTAGGTTATTATAACATGTTCCGGCCAGTATAACAAGCGTCGTCCGGGTGTAGGCAGCGTCTCAAGTGTGTTTTATTAAAAATGCAGAAGATTTTCGTGCCCCCCCGCCACGGGCGGGGGGGAGGATACATGCATTTTACCCGATAGACAACGTGACAAGTACACTCCCCCGGGTGAAACCGCTGCGCCCGAAGCGAAAAACCCTTCTTTTGCATTTCCGCTGGGTTGTTGCGGCGAACAAAAAAGCACCTGCCTGTTTCGCAGTAAACTGCGAATGAGACAGATGCTCACTCCTCTTTGCCCTTTTGTGGCGAAGGGTTTTGATGCTTCGCTTAGCTATCTTTAGGGGTTTCTTCTTCGGTGCTTTCTTCGGCGGGGGCAGCTGCCTCTTCCCCGGATTCTTGTTCGCCGTCTTCTTCCAAAAGTGGGTCGGCTGTGGGCTCTTGTTCGCCGTCTTCTTCCAAAGGCGGGTCTGCTATGGGCTCTTCTGCCTCTATTTCAGTGCCTTCCGCCTCCGGTTCCCCTTCGGAAGACGCGTCCAGGTCTTCGGTTGCGTCCTTTTCATCCCGTTCTTTTCGGGCTTTCAGGTTATGTGCCTTGGCCGCACGCAAAACCAAAACCGTTGCAATCACAAGCAGGGCAACCGCAATCAGGATGATGGCCCAGATCATGGAGGAGTTGTCCCCCGTCTGTGGTACGGCCAAATCGGTCGCCTGCATCAAAATAAAGTTCACTTGCATTACCTCCCCCAACGCCATGTTCTCGTCTGGCCCATCCTATGTAGGCCACTGAGAATATTGGTAATAGTATAGCGGAAAACAACGGTTTATGCAATACAAAAAGGGTTACGAAGCGCAGCCTATCATCCCTCTTCCTTCGCCTTGGCATCCATGCGTATCATCTCCCGCCGCACAAGCACCAGGGCCAAAATCGCGGCCGCAAGATCGGCGATGGGTCCTGCATACATGATACCGTCGATTCCAAACAGACGGGGAAACAGGAGAATCAGAGGCAGCAGGAATAGAATCTGGCGGGTGAGGGAGAGAAAGATACCCAGCTTTGCGTGTCCGAGTGAGGTGAAGAAGTTGGCCGTGACCGGCTGGATGCCAATGAGGAAAAACATCATCATAAAGATGCGGAAATACCGCTCGGCAAAGTGATAGTAGTCCTCGCTGCCGCCGCCGAACAAGGAGATGATTTCCCTGGGGAACAACTGAAAACAGAGAAAACCCGCAACGGCCACAACAGAGGCTGCAATCACGGCATTTCGGTATGTTTTTTTCACCCGCTCGTACTGTTTTGCGCCATAGTTGAAACCCACAATGGGCTGGTTTCCCTGGGAGATGCCGATGATGACCGAGAGGAAGATAAAATACACTTTCGTGATGATACCCACAACGGCCAAGGGAATGTCAGGCCCATAGCGGGAGGTGGCGCCGTAAAAAGTGAGGGCATTGTTCATGACGATCTGCACGACCGTCATGGCCAGCTGGTTGAAACAGGCGGCGGCGCCAAGGGCACAGATGTGTTTGACCGTGGCGGGTTTCGGCAGGAAATCACGCCTGACGAGCCGCACGCTGCGGAACCGAAACAGGTAGATGAAGCAGAGCACGGCCGAGACGCCCTGCCCGATCACCGTGGCCCAGGCGGCGCCCGCCATGCCCATGTCCAGTGTAAAAATAAAGAGCGGGTCCAGTATCGTGTTCAGTACGGCGCCCACAATCACGCAGACCATCGAATAGGTGGGGCTGCCGTCGGAACGGATCAGGCTCGAAAAACCTGTGGAGAAAATCAGGAAAGGCATACCGAAGGCGGTGATGCCCGTATAGGTGACGGCGTAGGGCAGCACTCCGCTGCTGGCCCCAAAAAGCAATAGCATTGGCTCCAAAAACAACAACACCAGTGCCGCCAAAAGGCATCCCAGCAGGATCATCAGCGTCGCGCCGCCCGACACGATGCGGGAGGCCTCTTCCTTTTTTCCGGCGCCCAGCGCCAGGCTGAAGCCCGATGCACTGCCTATGCCCAGCAGCAAAGCGGCGGCAATACAGATGGTGTTGAGCGGAAAGGCGACGTTGGTGGCGGCATTGCCCAGCATGCCGACGCCCTGCCCGATAAAAAACTGGTCGACGATATTATAAAAAGCCCCCACAAGGCCGCTGACGATGCTGGGTACGGCAAACTTAAAAAGTAGCTTGCCAACGGATTCGGTGCCCAGTGGGTTCGCCTGTAAAGATTGGGCTTTCGGCATGTTTTGCCCTCACCTTCTCTCCTTTGAAAGCACTCTTCCCGCCCGGCAGCGGGACGGCACGCTTTCTTCGGTACGAACGAAAAAAGCCCCCTGCGGCCCTCGCTGCAAAAAGGCTTGGCGATCTATTGAAACCCTTCTAACGGCAGAACTTTTCAATATAGTCGTCCAGAGATTTTTGGATGATCTCCTTCGCCGCCTGCGGGCCCTGTTCTTCATCCACCACAGTTTCTTTGCCCTCCAGGTTTTTATACACACTGAAGAAGTGACGCATTTCGGTAATAATATGCCCCGGCAGCTCTGAAATGTCCCGGTATTCGTTGTAGGTGGGGTCCTCAAAGGGGATCGCAATGATCTTCTCATCCATCCGGCCGCTGTCCATCATGGTAATCATACCCACAGGGTAGCAGCGCACAAGGCTCAAGGGGTAGAGCACCTCGCTGCAGAGCACCAGCACGTCCAGGGGGTCGCCGTCGTCCGCAAAGGTGCGGGGGATGAAACCATAGTTGGCCGGGTAGTGGGTAGAGGTGTACAAAATCCGGTCGAGAATCAGGTGTCCCGTCGGTTTGTCCAGCTCATATTTTTCTTTGGACCCTTTCGAAATCTCAATGACGGCGATGAAGTCGTCGGGGCTGATTCTCGAAGGGTTCATGTCGTGCCAGATGTTGGTCATTTCAGGGCTCACTTTCCTTTGGTGTGGCCACCGGGAGGTGGCGGCTGTGTGGTTGTCTGGTTTGGGGGGATATGGGGCGCCTGCGTTTTGGTGGCGTGGGGTACCGGCGCAGCGGGCCGGTACCCGGTTTTGGGCGGCGCCCCTTTGACGGAGGGTATGGCGGCCGCAGTGGGCGGTGCGGGCGGCTGTTTTGCGGGGGCCGGCCCGCCGGCAGCCCTCTCGGGTAAGGCGTCCTTTTTCTCCGGTTTTGCGTCGGCGCGGGCGGGTGTGCCGGGCGGCGGGTTGGGCTGCCCCGTATAATAATTGTTGTCCCCCAGAATAGAGAGCAGCTTTGCTCCGTCAATTTCGCCCAGCCAGTATCGCATGGCGGCCACAACAGCGGCGGCGGCGGTCTGTTCCGCCAGCAAGATGACCTCTTCAAACCGCAGGTGCATCTCTTCCCCGGAATAGGGGTTTTTCCATTTTTCGGGCAGAGGGGGCAACGGTTTCCCGGGCTGGAACCGCGCGAGCATAGGCATGGCGTTTTTGCTTCCCGTGCGCAGTGGGGCCACAAGCTTCGCCCAGGTCTTTTTGACGCCGCGGGGGGAGATCATCGCCTTGCGCACGCTGACATTGTCGTGGAAGGCGTCTGCCAGGTCCACCACCGGGATGTCCACCCCGTATGTGGCAAGCAGGCTCTCGTGCAGCAGCTGTGTCACCTGGCCAAGATCGTCTGTCAGCAGCATGGGGGTGGCCGCATAGAGGGGTACGGTGCGGGTGCGGTAGTTGCCATAGAACAGCTCGGAGTCAATCGACGCCTCAAACTGCAGCCGCTCGCGCTTTCCCTTGAAAAACCCCGCGTCCCCGAGAGCGGCAATATAGGGATAGAGGGTGCAGTCGGTCGTATAATGGGTCAGAAACCCCATCGTGTAGCTCTGTTGTTCGGGTGTGATGGCAAGGTCCAGCATCGCCGCCAGGAAACGGCCCGTCTGTTCCCGGTGAATCCGGTCGGCCAGGGCGCTCAGGTCGGGTTGCCTGTTCCGGCGCCAGAACTGGTACATATGAAATGGGTCGGGGCCGTTGGCTCCGGCAATATAGCAGGGCAGACTGGCCACGGCTTGCCCGCCCCGCAAAAGAGCCTGCAGGGCGATATTCACATGGGTATAGCTGTCGGGCATGAAACGCTCCTTTTTGCCCGTTTCACCACCTGGGAGCAGGCTTTGGGGAAACGGGTTGGCTCACACAATCTCAGCATACAATGCTCGATGCCACCCTCCATAGCAAGGGGGGAAAGCACAGGACACACAATTCTACCACGCCCAAAGAGAAAAGGCAAATACCAGCTCACTCGTCCCGCGTGATCCTCTTTGTGATCGCAGTCCTATTTCTTCCGTCTTTTCGTTCATAATGAATGCTGTCCATGGTGCGTTTCACCAGCAGGATGCCAAGTCCTCCAATCCTTTGGTGGTGTGCCTCCTCCGTCAGTTCAGGGTCCTCTTTCTCCACAGGGTCAAAGGGCATGCCGGTATCCTCAAAGCAGATGGTAATGACGTCGTCCACAACGTCACAGCTCACGGTAACCTCGCCCTCGTGCCCGCCATAGGCGTAGCTCGCCACATTTACAAACAGTTCTTCCGCGCTCACAAGCACCTGCATGGTGACCTGCTCACCCGCTCTGGCTGCCGCCATCTCTTGCTCAATGAGGCCGAGCACCTGGCTAAGGCGCTCGGTTTTTGCCGCTACCGTCAGGGTTCGCATCTGTCACCCTCCTTTGCTCGGCGGCCCATGGCGGCAGGCAACGACGCACCGCTTGTGAGGGTGCCGTCGCCCATCCCCATCGGGTCAAGGCCGCTATTCACGGATTTTGTACTGAGAAAACAAGAGGGTCAGAGAGGGCATGGTCCGTTCACCCATGTCCTCTTGGTCCCTTTGCATCCCGCTTTGACGCACTTTCATGTCATTTTTTAGAGGGATTCAAAATGCAGGATATCCGAAAAACCGGTCATGTTAAAGATGTTCATCACGGGATCCTGCACATTGGCCACGGTCATGCCCTGGCGTTTTTTCATCTGCTTATGGGCGGCGAGAATGGTGCGCAAACCCGCGCTTGACAGGTAATTTACCTCGGCAAGGTCCAAAACCAAGGACTGGACCTCGTCGCCCAATGCCTCCACGGCCTTCTCCAGTTCGGGCGAGGTGGTGGTGTCGATGCGCCCTGTAATTGCCAGAGTAACCCTGTCGGCTTGGGTATTTTTTTCTATGGTCATGGCGTTTCCTCCTGATTGTGTGATCCAAAACCCTTGCTCTATGAAAGTATAACAAAAGGAGTGCCTATTTTCAATGTGAAAACGTCTCCATTAAATAGGTACAAATAGGGGCGTTTGTATACTTTCAGGTGTCTTTTCACAAATAGCCAAAGCCGGCGGGGCCGCGCATCACGCGCCCCCGCCGGAGAGGCTGTACTCTTAAAAAATGGGATCCCCGCTTACGGCGGCCGTTTCCACCACGGGCGTGGGTTCATGTTCGGGCAAGAGGGCGGGGGAAGTACCCCCTTCGATGCCGCGCAACCTAAACCGGGAGACAATCTTGTTCAGCATGGCACTTTGGGCGCTGAGTTCCTCCGCGGAAGCGGCACTCTGCTGGGCAGTGGCACTGTTGGCCTGCACCACCTGCGAAATTTGGGTCACGCCGGTGCTGATTTCGGTGATCGCCGTGCTCTGCTGCCGGGAGGAGTCGCTCAACGCCTGCATGGAGACGGCGTTGTTGCTGGCAATTTCGCCCACTTTGTTGAGGCTCTCACCGGTCATCTCAGCAATCTGGGTGCCGCGTTTCACGTTCTCCACACTGGTTTCAATCAGGTTGGCCGTCTCTTTGGCGGCTGCGGAACTCTTGGAGGCAAGGTTGCGCACTTCGTCGGCCACCACGGCAAAACCTTTGCCGTGCTGCCCCGCGCGTGCGGCCTCCACAGCGGCGTTCAGTGCCAGGATGTTCGTCTGGAAAGCGATGTCGTCGATCACTTTGATGACCTTGCCGATCTCCTCGCTGCTGGCCTCAATTTCGCTCATCGCCTTTGTCATCTGCTGCATGTAGTCAAGGCTTTCTCCCATCAGCCGTCCCGCTTCACCGGTTTCATCCACGGTTTTGGTGGCGAGGTCGGTGTTGTCTTCAGACTGTGTTTGCACCTGCTGAATTGAAGCGGAGAGCTGTTCCACGGTGGCCGCCTGCTCGGTGCTGCCCGTAGCCAGCGAAGAGGCGCCGTCCGCAATCTGCGCGGTGCCGGCGGAGACCTGCTGCGCGGCCGTGCGGATCTCATTCATCATGGAATTGTTGTTTTCAAGGATGCGCACGATGGCTTTGCCCACCACGTCGTCCTCAGAGGCAGGCACCATGGAGACGGAATAATCCCCGTTGGCAATGGCATCCAGCGTATCGGCCTGGTGGTTAAACCCCACTACCATTTTACGGAACGCCGTGGCCAAATCTCCAATTTCATCACGGCGCTCGTCGATGTCCAGCTGGATTTTCACGTCACCCAATGCGATACGCTCGGCCGCCGCCGCAAGCGTACGCGAGGGGCGGGCAATGGCTCTGGCAATGACGAAAACCAGTATCACAGCCGCGATGGCCGAGGCCACCAGGGCGAGTGTCTGCAGCAGCATCATTGTATTGGCAAGCGTTGTGGTGTTGACTTCCTCCGCATAGGTGGCGGTTTTGTTGTACTCCAGGATGTTGTCCGAAGCGACCATCAATTCGGGTATCAATTCCTGTATTTCCGCATAGGCTTCTTCTGCGGCCGCGTCGTCATTTTCTGAAATGGCTTGGGCAAAACTCGCTACAGCGGCGCCTGTGGCGTCATAGGAACTGTTCACAGCCGCCACCAAAGCGGCGTCGGTCTCGTCGCCCTCCTGCATAGAGGCGGCATAGGTATCCCGCAGTTCCCCAAAGGCGGCCTCGTGCTCTGCCAGCGAGTTCACCACCTCATTGACCGCCTGGGTGTCATCGACGCTCACAGCCCAAAAACCCTTGTATATCTGCGCCTGTAACGAAGTGAGGTTTTCGCGCATCGACGCCGCAGTCATGGTGCCGTTATACCCGCTTTGCACAATGACAGAGATAGAGTTGTCCAGGCTTGTCATCCCGAAAATGCCAATGGCCCCAATCAAAAGAGCAAAGGCAAATAAAATGGCAAAACCGACAATCAACTTAACACGGATCTTCATATTCTTTATCATTCGAAATTCCCCCAGTCTTTTCCATCCAACAACGTACGTTCCTTGTATCAGACATCTCCCCCAAGGCGAAGTCATCTGAATAGTGAATACAATACATAAGAGAGACCTTAAAAACAACCAAACGGATTTTGACATATTCTGCGCCTATTGTCAATGGAAAATCGTGAATTTTAACGATAAAAGTTTGAAAATCAGACAAAAAAGAACAACACCCCCGCTTGAAATGGGGTGTTGCCTTAAAGATTCCTGAAAAATTAAGCAGCGGCTGTGCTGGAGACAACCTCGGCTTCGCTTGCAGCGGTGTCGGCAACTTCACTGGTGGCTTCGGAAGTGGCCTCGCTGGGCGCGGCCTCAGAAGCGGGTGCAGAAGTGGCCTCGCTGGACGCAGCTTCACTGGTGACTACGGAGGTGCTCTCGGTAGCGGTGGACTCCGAAGAGGCAACCTCGGAAGTGGTGTCTCCGCCACAGGCGGCGAAAGCCATTACCATAACGGCACAAAGCAGAAGGGCAGTTACAATCTTTTTCATTTGTCGATTCTCCTTTTTCGTGTTTCAAAAACGGTCTTTATTTTGTTCCGAGCCATGCGAAACCGCAGTGGCTTTGTCTCACCGGAACTTTGCCGAGTATAGCACACGCAATTGTGGGAATCAACAGTTAAATAGTTACAGAATTGGGCAATATCACCAAACAAAATGCCGAATCAAATAAAACAGAGCCATGTTTTCATCGATATTGCAGGAAAGTCCTATGTTACCTTTTTGTTACATAAAAAGACGAGTCAGTGGGGCATGCCAAGAGTAGGGCACCTCTTCAATCGGCGGCATAATCCACGAAACTCAGGTTCATATCCACTTCTCCCTCAATGCCGTCCACACTGCCTTTTGCGGTATATTGCCAGATGGTGAATTCATAGGGGTAATAGGGCATGGGGCGGTACTGCGCGAACCATTTGTCATACTCGTGCAGCTGGTGCAAGTCCATGCGTGCCAGAAACCAGCTCACATTCCCATAGAGCATGGGGGTGTAGCCCCCTTCCTGTACCCGGTTGCAAAAGGCGATGGCAATCTTCGTAATTTCTTCGGACGTGAGGTTTTCGGTCCTGTAAGGGGAGGTCTCCATCTCCTCCATGTCGAAAACGATGGGGTACGCAATGGGGTACCCTTCCACAGCCTCGAGGACAAATTCCGCTTCCTCCACGGCCTCTTCGGCCGAGATAGCCTGGGAGAAAAAATAGACGCCGATGGGGATGCCGGCCTCCGAAGCGCCCTGCAGATAGCTCTCAAAATATTCATCCATAACGATCTGTCCCGTATCATATCCCCGGTAGCCCGCCCGGATCATCACAAATTCGACGCCGGCCTCTTTCACCTTCGCCCAGTCAATCTCCCCCTGGTACTTTGAGACATCAATGCCGAAAATACCCTGGACGCCGCCCTCTTCGGCATACTGCAGCACGCCGTTTTCCCCCTGGCGGAGGTTTTCCCAGGTGTAGGGGTGCTTTGGCAGGCTCTCGTCTACCTCGGCATAGATGTGCTGTCCCCGGAAGGAATAGACAATGTTTTCCGGGAACAACTCCTGCAGAAAATAGGCGTCCACCCCGTGTTTTTGGGCCAGTGCCTTCATGTTGTCAATCCATTGCTGCAGCGCCTGTTCCTCGGTGTTTCCCGCCCCCATCACCTCGGCGGCATCTTCACTTTCGGGCGCTACGGGTACGTTTTGCTCCGCCGGGGGTTTTGGCCCCGAAGAGGTATAGGCAATGTGGATGCCGGCGGCCACGAGGGCGGTAAGCAGGATGATGTTGAGCACCAGCAGAATCTGGGTGACCATTTTTTGTCTGTCCATGGTTTCCTTCCCTTGGGTATCTTTTTTACTTGTGGGGTCAAATACGACTCCGTGGCTTGCTGTGTAGGGTGCGCTATCCTGTGTTGAAAACAAGGCGCCGGCCGGGGGCTAAGGCGGAGAGAGGAACGGGGACAGGGAGGGCCGGCTCCGGGGTGGGGGAACGCTTGCATTCACCCGTCTTTGTGGTACACTTGGGGGAGAGCGAAAGAGGAAAACACCCTGTGTACGGGGGTTTTAGAAAGGTTGGCCGTATGGCGGGAAAGTCGGCACTGGTTTTGGAGGGCGGCGCGCTGCGCTCGCTGTTTACCTCGGGGGTTTTGGACGTCTTTATCGAGCAGGATGTGCATTTCGACTGTGTGATCGGGACGTCGGCCGGTTCTCTCTGTGGTGTCAGCTACATCACGCGGCAAAAGGGCCGTACGGCCGGCGTCAATATCGGCTATTGCGACGACAAGCAATACATCAGCTTGCGCAACCGGTTCCGCTATGACGGTGTGTTTAATCTGGATTACCTTTTCGAGGAGCCCCGGGGCCGCTGGGATGTGTTTGACGAAGCGGCCTATTTGCACACGAAGACAAGGTTTCTGGTTTGTGCCACCCGGTGTGAAAGCGCCGATGCCGTCTATTTTGAAAATCCGCGCGGGCAGGAGCTTGTGACGGCCATCAAGGCGTCTTGCAGCATGCCGGTGGCCGCGAAAATCATCCCCACGGAGAAGGGCCCCTGCCTGGACGGCGGCATTGCCGCCGCCATCCCCTTTGAAAAGGCGCTGCAGGATGGGTATGAAAAGGTCGTTGTGGTGAAAACCCAGGCGGATACCTATCAAAAGCAGAGAGATGCGGCCTTCATGCGCCTGCTCAGCTCGATGCTGTACCTGCGTTATCCGGCGCTGCGTGCGGCCCTGTCTGCGCGCCCGCAGAGGTACAATGCACAGCTGCAAAAACTCAAAACCCTGGAGAAAGAAGGGCGGGTTTTTGTGCTGGCGCCCGCAAAACCCGTACAGGTTTCCCACACCGAGCAGGACAAGGCCAAGCTGGAGGCGCTGTATGAAGAGGGGTTGCAGGAAGGCCGTCGCCGCCTGAAAGCATTGCGGCAGTATCTCGGCTAAGCGGCGGCCCCGGCCGCAGAGGCAGAGGGCGCCGGTGCCCTTCCGCTTTACCGCACCTGGTCGAGGGCGTACAGCGCCGCCCCCAGCGCACCGCAAAGTTCCGGGTTTTCCGCCGTTTTCACCGGTTCGCCCAGTTTTTCCGCAAGGGCCTGCACCACCCCGGGGTTGTACGCTACGCCGCCGGTCATCAGATAGGGGGCGTGTGCGTCCACCCGGTGGCAGAGGGCGGCCGTTTTACCGGCCACCGCCTTGTTGAGGCCGTGGATGATGTCCGCCTCGGCATGGTTGTCTGCGATCAGGGAGATCACCTCGGATTCGGCGAAAACCGAGCAGACGCTGGAGATGGTCAGGTCTTTCTCCCAGCGGATCCCCCTTTCTCCCATTTGCGCGAGCTCGAGCTCCAAGGTGCGGGCCATCATCTCCAGAAAGCGCCCCGTGCCCGCCGCGCATTTGTCATTCATGACAAAGCCGACGACCTCGCCGTTTTCCGCAAGGCGGATGACTTTGCTGTCCTGGCCGCCGATGTCGATGATCGTGCGCACCTGCTCGAAAAGGTGGTGCGCGCCGCGGGCGTGGCAGGAGATCTCCGTGACCGTGTGGTCGGCCCACTCGATGTTTTCCCGCCCGTAGCCGGTGGCCACCGCATAACAGAGGGCCTCTCTTGGCAGGCCGCTTTGTGCCAGGATCTGTTCGAGCGCCTTGTGGGCGCCCAGTTTCGCCTTGGGGCCCGTGCGCACCGTGGCGCTTTCACAGAGGTTGCCCTCGAGGTCGAGCAGTGCGATATTGGTTGTGGTAGAGCCGCTGTCGATGCCCACTACATGGGTGCCCATGGGTCTTTTTCCTCTCTTTTGCGCCGGGGCGCCGCGGCGCAGCGTTTCGGCAAAGGCCTCGATGCGGGTGGAGGCCTGCCCGCCGGCAAAGGGGAGATAGTCGGTTTCAAGCTTGAGCAGGGGCAGGGTGGTTTTCTCCCTGAGCTGCGCGTACTCGAAGGTGTAGTAGTCGCAAAAAGCGACGGTGTGGTAGACGATGCCGGCCAGCCGGGGGTTTGAAAGCTGCGCCCGCGTCTCTCTGGGAAGCTCCATGCGAAGGCAGGCGGGCTGGGCCAGCAACTCGGCCGCATAGGCTTTCGCATCAAACGCGTCGTCTGAGCCGTGGGGAAAAGCGAGCCGCCGGTTTCCGCCACAGGACAGGTCGGCAACAGGGTAGGGGAGCTTTTTTTGAAGCGTCTGCAACAGCGTGTCGGGCAGGCGTGCGCCCAAAACCCCGACAAAGGGCTGGGTGGGCAGTGCCGAGGGGGGTGTGAAGGCGCCCCGAAAACGCCGGGCGTCGAAAGTGGATTGGCGGTACTTCGCATACGCGTCGTGGAACCGATGCAGTTCTTCTGCCAGCAGGGCCTGCGCGCAGCCGGTTTTACAGCTGGGCAGATCCATAAGGAAGAGAAAGTCGAGGCCGCCGTCCTCTAAAAGAGCGTCGTAACAGCGGCGCAGAGAATCGCAGCAGTTGACGAGGAACAGTTCCCGGAGGCCAAACTTTTTACAGTTTTGCAGCAGCGCTTTCGAATAGCAACACAGGTTGCTGTGGCAAAGGCGTTCGGCCTGTTCGAAATGTTCGGCCTCCGCGTTCAGGTAAAGGGGCTCTCCTCCCAGCGCCTCGATGAGCTCGAGGGGGGTGTACTTACAGGCGTAACCGATCATACCCCGGCCTCCAGCTGCTCGAGAAAAGCTTCCATGCGCGTCAGCATCTGCCCGCTGCCCGCATTACCCGAATCACAGCCGTCGCCGTCAAACACGAGGGTGGGAAAGCCGCTTTCCTCCAGTTTTTTTCGGGCCAGCTGCGAGGCGCCCATCGTGGCCTTGCAGCCCCAGTGGTTAAAATAGACGACCCCATCGGCCCGCATCTCCCGCGCAAAGGCGAGCACCGCGTCGATGCGCCGCGAGGCGGGGCCGTTCAGGTGGTTTTCCAGAATTCGTTTCGCCATGGACTCATAGGGCTTTTCAGGGTCGGTGGGCTGAAGGGCCGAAAAGGCGAGGTCACAGCCCAGCAGCTCGACCTCGGGATGGCGGCGGAACAGGGCGCGCAGGGGTTCCTGCCAGTTGGGCATGGTGTGAACCCAGACGAGGCGCACCTTGCTTTTTCCCGTGGGCAGGGCCTCCATGTCGGTAACCAGGCGCCGGGCATATTGTAAGGCGTCCTCCGTGCCCAGCAGCACGTGGTTTGAAAAGAGGGGCAGCATCTCCCCCGTCATGTCGGCGGGTAAGGCTCTCTCTCTGCGAAGGCGCAGGTAACGCCGGTAGAGCGTGATGGTGGACCGGGTGCGCTCCAGTGTCTGTTTCAAGGTGTCCTCGTCCAGGGTGAGGCCGCTGTGCTGCGAGAGGAAGGCGGCCATGCCGCGCAGCTGGTCCGCCACGTAGCCGACGCTTTGCGGCCCCGCGTGGTTCGGCACGTCCACACAGTACCGGGGTATCGTATAATAATCGGCCAGGCGCTTGAACGTGAGGCGGTTTGCGTCACAGAGAAGGGTGGTGTGCAGAATGAAACGGGGTTTTGGCAAAACGCCCGACTCCGCCGCGCCGATGAGAACCTTGTGGTAGCTGCAAAAACTATCCGGCACGCCGTTTTTTTCGGCGGTTTCGATGAAGGCGCGCTCGCTGGCCGCCGCGCTGAAATAGACGGCCATACCCTCGGGAAACATGGGATGAACCCCCATGGCGTGCAGTATCTCGCAGGGTAAAAAGACATTCACGATACCCGCGTTCGGCTGTGCTTGCAGCGAGCGCGCGACGCTTCGGTTACACGCCGAGAGAAGGTACTCCCTCGCGGGTAAAAAGTCCCGGCTGGGGGCGTAGCGGCTTTTCGCGGCCATGAGCAGGTAGGCGTAGCGGAGCATGGCCCCCGCCCGCTGCGGGGAGGTGAGGATCTGCTTTCTGGTGGTTTGGCCAAAGGTCTGGATAAGGGAATTCATGGGGCACCTGCCTTGATCGGTTTATGGAACAGGGACGGAACGCAGGGACACACGAGTGGGGTCTACTGCCCTGCCCCTTGGGGCGGGCTTGTGGGCCTGTGGCGCCGATACCACGTAGCCAAACTGCGGGCACCGCGCTTCATTATAACATGGTCTTTCAGGACTTGCCACGTGTGGTTTGGCACAGGGAGTGCCCCACCACGTTGATTACTGAATGAATATCATGTGTTCTCCCCCGCCGCAGGCGGGGGAGAACACGAAAACTATTTTAGTTTTTTACCATTCTCAACTCCTTTGGGGCACTCCCTTTGGCACAGGCAGTGTACCCTTCGCTTCGTGTGTCGGGTGCATTTCAGGTGCCTTCTCTATTCTTCATTGGGGGGATGTTGTGAGCAAAAAGCAGGGCGAAGGCACAGCAGGGGTGCCGGAAAATGGATAAGGCAAAGGCGTGCTTTTTAAAAATCGGTTCCTTTTTCTTTAAGGATATGTTGTTTACCGCCGCGCTCCTGGCGGCAGTGTTCACCTCTTTCCTGCAGCGGCCCGACCCGGCGGCCATAGACTGGAAGGTGCTTGCCTGCTTGTTTGGGCTGATGGTGGCAGTGAAGGGGCTGGAATATTGCAATGTGCTGGAGGCTGTGTCCTCCCTTTTGGTGCGGCATTGTAAAAGCGAGCGGGGCGTTGTGTTGGCCATGAGTTTGCTGGCCTTTTTCTCCTCCATGTTTTTGACGAACGACGTGGCTATCCTGACCCTTTTGCCCATACTGTTTGTCCTGGAGCGGGTGTGCAAAATGGGGGTGCTGCTGCCGGCGATCCTTGTGACGGTTTGCGCGAACCTTGGCAGCGTGGTCACCCCTTTTGGCAACCCCCAAAACCTCTTTTTGTTTTCTTTCTATGGGCTGGACAGCGCCGCTTTTTTCTCCCTGTCTCTCCCGTTTGGGGCGGTTTGCCTCGTGGTGATGACGGTATTTGTGTTTCTATTCAAAAAACCACTTCCGATGCAGGTGCTTGCACAGCGGGAATCCCTTTTGGAGGGCAAAAGTATCGTGGCGTTTGGCCTGGCCGCCGTGGTTGTCATCTTCTGTGTTTTTGGCGTCCTCCCTTTTTGGGTGGCGGTTCCCGTGCCGCTGGGTGCGGCGCTCCTGTGCAACCGAAGGGTGCTGCGGGAGGTCGATTACAGGCTGCTCCTCACCTTCCTGTTTTTGTTTATCGCCATCGACAACCTCGCTTCTATCTCTTTCGTGCAAGAGGGAATTGAGCGTTTTACGCAAACGCCGCAGGACACCTATCTCGCCGCGGCACTTCTCAGCCAGGTGATGAGCAATGTGCTCTGCGCCGTGCTGCTGGCCCCCTTCACAGAACAGGTGCAGGCGCTTTTTTGGGGCGTGAATGTGGGGGGCCTCGGTACGCTTGTGGCCTCGATGGCCAATTTGATCGCTTTCAAACTATTCATTAAAAGGTACCCGGGGCGGGGGGCGCGCTTTGTGGTGCGGTTTTCCGCCGTCAATTTTGGGCTTTTCCTGCTGCTGGGGGGCATCTTCTATCTCCTGCTGCCAATGGGGTAGGGCCTCCCCGGGCGCTCTTTTGTGCTTCGGGCAGGCGGGAACCGGGAAAACAACCATGGGAAGCGTCTGTCAAACCTGTAAATTCCCACACAGGGCGGCAGGTGTTTTTGTCTATCGTAATGCCAACAGGCTTTTGGGCCTGTTTTTTTGGGGACGCCGTCAAAGGAGGGAAAACCGGTTTTTCTGAAACTGCAAAAGGCCCTCCTTCTGCATCTTGGAGAGTTCACTCGACATGGCGCTGCGGTCTACCGAGAGGTAATCGGCCAGTTCCTGGCGGCTAAACGGGATTTCAAATTGGCTGCTCCCCTGCGCCTGTGCCTGCCGGGAGAGGTAGGCGAGCAACTTGTCCCGCGTGGTCCGCTGGGTCAGCGTCTCCATTTTCTGGGTGAGGGCCACATTTTTTTGCGCGAGGATCCACAACATGTTTTGAATGAGCTTCGCGTGGAAAGGACAGGCGGAGGAACAACTGCGGATGATCTTCCTGTAATCGATGAGCAGGATTTCCGACGGCTCGGCCGCGTAGACGTTTACGGGCAGCTTCTCTATGCCGGCACAACTGAACGCCTCCCCGAACAGCTCGGCCGGGCCCACCTGCGTCAGAATGGTGCGGTTGCCCCAGTAGTCGTTCTGCTCCACATGGACCCGGCCCGTGAGCACAATGCCCACGTGGGTTATCGCGGACCCCGCGGAAAAGACGGTTTCGCCTTTGCGGTAGCCCTTTTTTACGGCCGAAAGGCACTGCAGCATGGACGGGATGTCCCCGGGCTCGATTTGCCGAAATAGCGGGCACTGGCGCAAGATAGGCAGAATGTGGTTGTCCATTTTTTCTCCTTGTTGTAAAAACAACAGAATAATTGGTCTCAGTGTAGTATGCTTAATGCAGAAAGTCAAGCGAGGCGAGAAAGGGTAGGAGAAAAATGCTGCGTAAAATCATAAAAATTGACGAAGAAAAATGCAATGGCTGCGGCCTGTGCGCCGAAGCCTGCCACGAGGGTGCGATTGGCATCGTGAACGGCAAGGCAAAGCTTTTGCGCGAAGACTACTGCGACGGGCTGGGAGATTGCCTGCCGGTATGCCCGGTGGATGCGATCCGTTTTGAACAGAGGGAGGCGGCCGCCTATGACGAGGCGGCGGTGAAGGCCAACCTGGCAAAAAAAACAGGCGCCCTCCAGGGTGGGTGCCCCGGCAGCATGGCAAAGCGGCTGCAAAAGACGGGGGAAGAGGCGGCGCATGGGCGTGGCGGCGAGGCCGATTCGGGCGATGCTACCCCCAGCCAACTGGCACAGTGGCCCGTGCAGATCAAGCTGGTGCCTGTGAATGCCCCCTATTTCGAGGGCGCCAAGCTGCTGATCGCCGCAGACTGCGCTGCCTATGCCTGTGCGGGGTTTCATGAGAAGTTTATGAAAAACCACATCACCTTGATTGGGTGCCCCAAACTGGACGCGGGAGATTACGCCGAAAAACTGACGGAAATTTTGCGGCAAAACAACATAAAAAGCGTCACCGTGGTGCGCATGGAGGTGCCCTGCTGCGGCGGCATTGAGAATGCGGTGAAGACGGCGCTTGCAAACAGCGGCAAGATGATCCCGTGGCAGGTGGTCACCCTCTCTGCCGACGGCCGAATTTTGGAGGACTGAGCACCCGAAGAAAGAGACAGACGAAATTTACAGATTGTCTTTATTTTCGACATATACCGGCACTGCTTTATTGGTATACTCATGCAGATCAGAAATGACGTCAGAATATACTATTTAAGCATCATAGTTCCAGATTGCAGAGGGGTTGTGATGCGAGTGAAGCCATTGGAAGCCGTCATTTTGGATAGAAAAAGGAGGTAATAGAGTATGGGAGAAATGTTTTGTTTTCAATGCGAGCAGACGGGCGGAGGAAAGGGCTGCACAGGCAGCCGCGGGGTCTGCGGCAAACCACAGGACACCGCCAACCTGCAGGACAAGCTGACCGGCGCCATGATCGGCCTTGCACAGGCGTCCGAGGGGCAGGAGTCCTCTGAAGAGCGGAACCGGGCGATCTTGGCGGGCCTGTTCACCACCGTGACCAATGTGGATTTCGACAGCCCTACGGTCCAAAAGCATGTCGATGAAGTGCATGCTTTGCGGGATGCACTGGTGGCGCGCCAGGGGGAAACCTGCGAGTGTGCCGGCAAAGAAGACTATGATATGCAGAAGGTCTGGCAGGCGGACGAGGACGTGCGCAGCCTGAAAAGCCTCTTGCTCTTCGGGATGCGCGGGATGGCCGCCTACGCCTACCACGCCATGGTGCTGGGGTACAGCGATGAAGAGGTGCACGCTTTCTTCTACAAAGGGCTGCGTGCCGTGGGAAGCGACACGGCGGGTATGACTGAGCTGCTTCCTCTTGTGATAGAATGCGGCAAGGTAAACCTCACCTGCATGGAGCTCCTGGACAAAGCCAACACCGAAACTTACGGTACGCCTGTGCCCACCACGGTTCCGCTTACGATAGAGAAAGGGCCGTTCATTGTCATCAGCGGGCATGACCTGCACGATCTGGAGCAACTGCTCAGGCAGACCGAGGGCAGGGGCGTAAACGTCTATACGCACGGTGAAATGTTGCCCTGCCACGCCTACCCCAAGCTGAAAGCCTACGGGCATCTGAAGGGAAACTTTGGCACGGCCTGGCAGAGCCAACAAAAAGAGTTTGACGGCATTCCCGCACCGATCTTGTTCACCACCAACTGTCTGATGCCCCCAAAGGACAGCTATAAAGACCGGGTGTATACCACCGAAGTGGTGGCCTATCCCGAAATAGTGCATATTGGCGAGGATAAAGATTTTGGCCCCGTGATTGAGAAAGCCCTGGAGCTGGGCGGATATGCCGAAGACCACCCCATGACGGGCATCAACGGGGGAGAGACTGTGACCACCGGGTTTGGCCATGGCACGGTGTTGGGCGTGGCGGACCAGGTGATCGACGCCGTGAAGGCGGGAAACATCAAACACTTTTTCCTTGTGGGCGGCTGCGACGGCGCCAAACCGGGGCGCAATTACTACACGGAATTTGTCAAACAGACGCCGAAGGACACCGTGGTGCTCACGCTCGCCTGCGGCAAATACCGCTTCAACGACCTGGATATCGGCCAGATAGGCGGGCTTCCGCGTATCATGGACATGGGCCAGTGTAACGACGCCTACAGTGCCATCAAGGTGGCGGGAGCCCTGGCCGAGGCCTTTGGCACCGATGTGAACGGCCTCCCCTTGACGCTGGTGCTCAGCTGGTATGAGCAAAAAGCGGTGGTGATCTTGCTGAGCCTGTTGGCGCTGGGTATTAAAAATATATACCTGGGGCCCACCCTGCCGGCGTTCGTTTCGCCCACCGTGCTGAATTACCTCGTGGAAAACTATGGGATTACACCCATTGGCACGCCGCAGGAAGACCTTCAAAAAATATTGGCATAAGAGAAGCCGTCTCAAAAAAGCAAGGCCGCAAAAGCGGCCTTGCTTTTTTGAGACGGTCTGTTATAGAAAAGCCACCGGCCTTTCCATCGAACAGCGGGATTAATCGTACAACAACTTCATGCGCTCTTCGCCGCCGGGGAAATAGACACAGTAGGCGACGGGAACGGCGTCGTCGATGGCTTTGACGACCTCTTTTGCGCCCTCTTCCCCAAAACCGCCGCACAACTCGATGAGCTGGCAGCCGTTTTCCACCAGCTTCTTCGCGGTTTCACACCCCTCCTGCACGCTGGTGACACCCATGAAGCGGTTGACCGTGCCGGGGGACAACATCATATGATTGTGTAAAGCGGGGTCCAGTTTTTTGTCAAGAAACAGAAAGGCCCATTCCATTTTTATCCCTCCCTATCAATTCGGTGTGGTTTCGTTTATCCGTGCGGCAAACGCCTTGTAGGTCTCTTGCGAGCCGACGATATCGGGGCGGGCGCGCGCGCCGGAGTGCAAAAGCAGCGCGAGCTCGGTGCTGCGGCGGCCGACGCTGTAGGCCGCTTTTACGGCGGTCACGGCGTCCAGTTCGTTTCGTTCATAGGCTTTTTTCAGGGCGTCTTTGTCCATTTCGTTGTTGGTCCAGCCACCGGCGCCGGCGTAGGATTCCCACAGGTCCCCATTCGTATACAGGCTGCCCATGACCATCGCGTGGTTGCTGATGGCGGTGAGCACCTGCTCTTGCCCCGAAAAGAGATGAACCCCCTGTGTGATGCCGCCGATGACCTTCATCACGCGTGGAACGGCCATGTCGTAGTAGCAAAATTGTGTGTTGCCCAGCCGGTCAATAAAACACCTAATCTGGCCGGGCATGGACATGTGAAAAACAGGCAGGGAGTACAGGATGACATCCGAGCCGACCCATTTGTCGCGAAGCTCCTGGAAGTCGTCTTTCAGCACGCACTCCCCCTTTAGCTCGGCACATTTTCCACAGTTGAGGCAACCGGCAAATTTTTTGCCTGTGATGTTGTACATTTCGGCACTCACATCTTTGGCAGCGTCCTGTGCCCCTCTCATGGCATGCTCCAGCAAAAACTGTGAGTTGGCCCCTTTCCTGGTGCTTCCGTTGATACCCAATACCTTAATCATTCTCTCCTCCTGTGATCGGCTTACCCATGCAGATAGGTGTACAGTTTGTCGGGTGTGAGCGGGAACACGTCGAACTCTGTGTCCAGCGCATTGCTGACCGCGTTGACGATGGCGACGGCGCCCACATAACTGGGGTGCTCTGAGAGCCCTTTGGCGCCATAGGGGCCGTCCGTCGAGGGCTCCTCGATAAACTCCACTTCAATGTGGGGGGTGTCGACCGAAGTGGGAATGGTGTAGTCGTGGAAGCTCAGCGTTTTGCTTTCCCCTTTTTCGATGACCCATTTTTCCGTCAACGCGTAGCCAATGGACTGTGTGACGCCGCCGACCGCCTGCCCGATGGCGGCAAGGGGGTTGATGATGGTGCCGGCGTCATGGACATAACCGCAGCGCAATACCTTTGTCTCATAGCTCAGCATGTCCACCTCCACATCGGCCGCCATGGCGCAAAATGCATTGCCGTTCAGCCGGTTGGGGTTCACATACCAGCTGTCGGCCGCGAGGTTCATTCCCTGGCGGTAGGCAAAGTCTGCGGCCTCGGCCAAGGTCATATAGTCCCGCTTTTGCTGGTTTGTATAGATGCGCTCGTTTGCGAAAACCAGTGGCGCAATGACCGGGTAGGTGCCAAAATGCACGGCGGCAATCGTCGCAAGCCGCTCTTTGAGCTCCTGCGAAGCCATGAGAAGCGCCTGCCCGCTCGCGTAGGCGCCCTTCGAGCCGACACATCGTCCCACTTTTGGCGTCCAGTAGGTGTCGCTCGTGATCAGATGAATGCGCTCCATGGGCACGCCGAACTCGTTGGAGATGATCAGTTTTTGTACCGTGTCCAACCCGCTTCCGAACTCACAGGTGCCGCTTCGCACCTCGATGGAGCCGTCACGGAAGATCTCCACGTGGGCACCGGTTCCCCCCATGCCCCAAACCGGGTCGCTAGAGACGTCGTGCAGCGGCATGGCGACGGCATACCCGCGCCCCACCTTGGCGTGGGGGGTGGAAGGCTGCGGCAGGGGCCCCAGCTTTTCGATCGCCTTCTCCAGCGCTTCGCCCACAGTGACCCTTGTGTCGATCAACACCCCGTTGCATGCCGGCTGGTCTTTTTCGCGGATGTAGTTTTTGGCGCGCAACTGCTGGGCGTCCATGTTCAGTTCGCGGGCCATTTTGTCCATGTGCCGCTCGAGCGGGAAGACGCCCTGCGGCCCCCCAAACCCGCGGAAAGCGGCTCCGACGGTATTGTTGGTGTACACGGCTTTCCCGTTGATGGAGACGTTGGGGATGTTATAGGGGCCCGCCGAATGTGTGCCCATCCAATAACAGACCCCGCTGGAACAGGTGCTGTAGGGCCCGCCGTCCATCACATAGTTGGACTCGAGGAAGGTGATGGCGCCGTCTTTTGTGGCCCCCATGCGCATGTGGATTTTCGCCGGGTGCCTTTTGTGAGACACCAGCATGGACTCTCTCCTGCTCCAGACCATCTTCGCGGGCAACCCCGTCTTTTGGGTGACCAGCGCGATATGAAGCTGCGTGGAGCACTGCTGTTTTCCGCCGTAGGTTCCCCCCACAAGCGGCACGATGCTGCGCACCTTGATTTCGTCTATTCCAAGGCAGCGTGCCACCTCATAGCGCACATAAAAGGCGTCGTGGGTGCCCGATTCGACGGTGAGTATGCCTTTCGAGTCATAATAGGAAAGCCCGCTTTCGGTTTCCATGTAAGCGTGTTCCTGGATGGGAACCTCGTAGGACCCCTCCAGAATGACATCCGCCTCCGCCTGGCCTTTGGAGAGGTCGCCCCGCTCGTAACTGTATTCTCCGCTGCACTCGTTTTTTAAAAAATAGCTGCTGTCGTTCGCCACGCGCTCATAGTCGTCAATGGCCTCGTACTGCTCATATTCGGCCTCGATGAGCGAAAGGGCTTTTTCGGCGACGGACAAACTGGGGGAGGCGACAAGAGCCAGTGCATCCCCTTTCATCAGGATGGTGCCGCCCACCTCCACCAGCACGGGCTGGTCTGCACCGGCGGGAAACCCAAACTTCTTTTCTCCGGGAATGTCCTTTGCCGTAAGCACACAGCTCACCCCGTCCAGAGCGGCCGCTTTGCTAACATCCAGACGCAAAAGCTTCCCGTGGGGGATGCGGGCCCGATAGGCTTTGACATACAGCATGCCGCTCATGGACAGGTCTGTGCCATATCTCGTCTGTCCCTGTATGCCCTCTTCGCCGTCCAGTTTCCAGATCTTTTTGCCGATCAAATCCAGGTTTTTCAACTCTTTTTCACCTCCTGCAACAGAGAGATGGCTTCCACAACCAAACTGTAACTTCCGCACCGGCACAGGTTTCCAGAAATGGCCTCCCGGATTTCCTCTTCCGTGAGATTGTGTTCGGCCGCGTCCATGGCGCATTTTAAGGCCATGCACATGCCGGGCATGCAGTAGCCGCATTGAAAGGAACCCGTGTCGAGCAGTGCCTTTTGGATGGGGTGCAACTGGCCGTTTTCACTCAACCCCTCGATCGTGGTGATCTCACACCCGGCCACGGCGAAAGCCGGTGTAATGCAGGAGTTAAACAGTTTTTTGTCGATGATGACCGCGCAAGCGCCGCAGTCGCCGCTTTCACAGCCCACCTTCGTGCCCAAAAGAGACAGCTCGTCCCGCAGGAAGTGCAGAAGCGTCATGGATTGTTCAATGCTTTTTTCTATCTTTTTGCCATTTATGGTACCGCTCCAAATCTTTTGCATCTTATCCCTCCTTCTTCGTGGCCATCTCAAAGGATGAAAGCAGACATTTCTTCAGTAACCCGGGAAGCAGGCCCTTGCGCGCCGCGGCAGAGCTTCGGATGCTGTCGCGCGGGTGGACATGGTCGGGGCTGGCGCCACACACCTGTTCTATGAGGTCGATGGTTCCCCGCTGCCCTTGCAACATGTCTTCCAAAGTGTATAACCGCTGGGGCGAGGGGCCCACCCCGCCGACGACAACGCGGGATTTCGTGATGTTTCCGTCGTCATCGAGGCAGAGGGCCGCCGCCGCGTTCAGAATAGGCAGGGCGGCCGCGCGGCGGGAGGCAATGCGCGCAAAGTGGGAACCATAGCGGCCTGTGGGAAGGGGAATCTCGATGGCGACCACCATTTCCTTCGTGCTGTCCACAGCGGATTGCATCAGCCCGGCGTAGGCGTCTATGAGAGGTATGCTGCGCGGGGTAGGGCCGAGGATCTCCAGTACGGCGTCGGAGGCCGTCAGGGCCACCGCGCTGTCTGCGGCGGGTTTCGCGGTGACCACATTTCCGGCCAACGTGGCCGCATTTCGTATTTGTGGTGCGCCCAGCTTGGCGCAGGCCTGTGCCAGCATGGGAACATATTGCCGGACCAAAGGGTCTTTTTGCACCTGCATAGCGCATGCGGCGCCCCCGATCACCAGCTTTTCCCCCTCGAGGCGGATCTCTTTCATAGAGGCGATTTTTCCCGTACTGACCAGGCATTCCACGGTCTGTCGTTTGCTTTTTAGCTGCATGAGCAAGTCGGTGCCGCCCCCCATGACGCGGGCATTCCCCCCGTGTTTCTCTAAAATCACGAGAGCGTCTTGCACACTCTGCGGGCTTTCAAACTCATTCCACATCAATGGTTCCTCCTTCTTTTTCTGCCTGGCAGGTGACGCATGCGGCCTGCAGACCGTCCAGAACGCGCTGCGGCGTGAGCGGAATCTCCAGGAACCGAACGCCGGTGGCGTCTTCCACGGCCGCGGCAATGGCGGCCGCCGTGGGCACCAGGCCGCACTCCCCAACCCCTTTGGCGCCATAGGGGCCTCGCGGCTCATAGCTCTCAACAATCACGGGTTCGATTTCGGGGGTGTCCGCAAATGTGGGCAGCATATAGGTGTGGTAACTGGAGTTGTATACTTCCCCTTTCTCGTTGATGCTCATTTCCTCACGCGTGGCATAACCGATCCCGATTACGACCCCGCCTTCGATCTGCCCCTCCACAAGCTGGGGGTTGATGGCGACACCTACGTCGTGGGCGGCCACCACTTTCAGCACCTTGACCATACCCGTCAGCGTATCCACCTCCACCTCTGCAGCATGCGCCTCCCAGGGGGTCACCGTCACGGCTTCCTTGCTTTTCCCCTCGGCGGAAAAATGGGTTTTATGGATGTGGCCGTCCCGTGCGAGCTGCCCAAGATCCATCTCCTCGGGGCCGCCGCGCACTCTTCCCGATTCGATAGAGAGGGCTTCCGCCGAACAGCCCATGGCCCCGGCGGCGTACTGTAAAACCTGTTCTTTTAGTTCCCCGGCGGCCATCGAGATGGCGTTTCCGATGGCAAATACGCTTCGGGTCGAGTGGCACCCGACATCATAAGGGGTGCCACGGGTATCCCCATATTTGATGTTGACCTGCTCGATTTCACAGCCGAAGGACTCGGCCGTGATCTGCTGCAAGCTGGTGATGTGCCCGGTTCCGATTTCGGAGTTTCCTGTGAATACAGAAAGGGAACCGTCGGTTTCGAGTTCTAATGAGACATGCGCCAACTCATCGTAGCCACAGAAGTGGGTGCCGGCGCCGAGGCCGACACCCCGGCGGAAGCGGCCCTGCCCCGCTCGGCCTCTTTTTTCGCTCCAGCCAATTTTTGCGGCTGCCTGCTTGATACACTCGTCCAGTGCCGTCGAACTGCAGGGGTAACTGAGGGGCCATTCGTCGTTTACCCGGATCCTGTTTTTGAGGCGCAGCTCGACCGGGTCGATGTCCAGCTTTTTCGCCAAGGCGTCCACCGCCGTCTCCACGGCGAAGACGGCCTGCGGGTTGCCAAAACCGCGAAAGGCCCCGGCCGGGACAATATTTGTGTATATGCTGGCCCCCTCAAAAAAGATGTTTGGAACCCGATAGGTTGAGGTGGCCATATTGCCAAGGCAGGCGGCGACCTCGATGCCATGGGTGCCATACGCGCCGGTGTTCAAATAGGCGTTCATGCCGAACGCGTGAAAGCGACCGTCGGCTTTGGCGCCAAGCTTGATGTCGACATATCCGCTGTGCCTCGTGTCGCTGACCGTGAAATCCTCCTCCCGGGTCAAGACCAGTTTGACAGGGTATCCAGAGAGCATGGACAGGCAGGACACGATGCCCTCGGCCTTTCCCCCAAAACCGACGCGGACCCCAAAAGCTCCGCCGACATAGGGGGGGTTCATGACCCGGATGTTGCCTGCCGACATGTCGAAGATGTGTGCCAGAATGTACTTTGTGCCGTGCACCGACTGGGTGGGGGACCAGACGGTGAGTTCCCCGTTTCGATACTCGGCAACCGCCGCGTGTGTTTCCAGCTGTGCCTGTTTTTGGATGGGGAGCTTGACCCTTGCCTCATAGGTGACGTCGCATTCCGCCCAGCCCTTCTCAAAATCCCCCTGACGAATGGTGTGGGTGCCGCTGGCAATGTTGTTGTCCTGGATATCCCCATGGATCAATATGGCGTCCTCTTCGAGCGCATCCAAAGGGTCGAGCAGGGCGGGGAGAGGCTCATATTCCACCTCGATCAGCCGGATCGCTTCCGCGGCAATCTCTTCACTCGTGGCGGCTACGGCTGCCACTTCGTCTCCCACATGACGCACCATCTGGTCGAAAATGTATTCGTCCATGGCGGGTTTTGCCCCGGGATATAAAAACGCCATCATTCCCGTGGAGTTAAACAGCTTGCGCGGCGTGTTTTCCCAGGTGGCCACGGCTTTGACACCGGGCAAGGCGGCCGCTTTGCTCACATCCAGTTTGCGGATGCGCGCGTGCGCGTGAGGGCTGCGCAGCACTTTGGCGAACAGCATACCGGGCACCACGATATCGTGTGTGTAGGTGGCCTCTCCCGTCACCTTGCTCAGCGCGTCGCTTCTCTTTTGATTTTTGCTGATGTAGCGTTTCATCTCACCCCTCCTTTCTCAGCTCTTCGGAGGCTTTTTGCACGGCTTTTTCGATTTTCACATACCCCGTACAGCGGCAAATATTACCCGACAAGGCCTCTTGAATCTGTGCGCTTGTGGGGTTTGCCTCTTCGTCGAGCAGCGCTTTGGCGCTCATAATCATACCGGGTGTGCAAAAACCACATTGGACGGCCCCTTCCTCTATGAAGGCCTTTTGTAATGGGTGCAGCCCGTCTTCCGTTTGCAACCCTTCGATGGTGAGGATGTCGGCGCCCACGGCTTTTGCCACAGGAATCATACAGGAATTGACGGCTTTTCCGTCGAGGATCACCGTACAGGCGCCGCACTCCCCCTGGCAGCACCCTTTTTTGGTTCCGATCAGATGCAGCTCGTCGCGCAGGACATCTGCCAGCATCTGGCCGCCGCCGGTGCGGAGCGCATACTCTTTCCCGTTCACCTTCAATACGTATTGCTCGCCCATGCTACAGCCCCCCCGCTTCCAACGCCTTGTGGATACAATCGGACACCAGAACCGGCAGCACATCTTTGCGGTATTTGGCGCTGCCCCGCAGCACATTGCTTCGGGGGTTGGCGTCCTGCAGCGCCAAATCGGCGCCTTTTTGTATGTTGGCGTCGTCGATGCTTTTGCCTTTCAGCCATGCCTCCGCCGCGGCCGCCCTGACGGGCCCGACGCCGACAGGCGCCATGGAGATACGAATCCATTCAAAAGAACGCCGGTTCACCTGGCACAGGACGGCGCAATTGAGCATTGGCAGCGCCAGGGCCTTGCGAAGTTCCACCCGTGAAAAAGCAGAATATTGATTTTCCTTTTGAACAGGGATGCGTATTTCTGTTAAAATTTCCTGACTACAATCCAGCCCGCTTTTCCCAAACCCAGTGTACATTGTGGGCAGGTCATCCTCCCTGGTTTTGGAGGGCGTTTTTATGATGAACCGAGGCTCATAGACAGACAATGCCACAGCGCCGTCCGCCGCAGGTTGTGCGTTGATCACATTGCCCGCCAGTGTTGCCACATTCCGAATTTGCAGGGAACCTACGGTCACACACCCCTGTGCCAGGGCGGGCGCATATTTTTTTACCAATTCGGAACGGACAATTTCGTCGTGCGTCACCGCACCGCCGATCACCAGTTCGTCACCTTCTAAAACGATGCGTTTCAGCTCTTCAATGCGGCTGATGTCCACAAGCGCATCGGCCTGCTTCCTGCCCGACTGTAAATCGAGCAGGATGTCGGTACCACCAGCGATGATTTTGGCGTTACAACCTTTGGAAAGTAAGGTGTCCAAGGCGTCTGCAACGCTGGTAGCCATATGATAATCCATAAATTTCACCCCATGTGAAGTCAAAGTAGAAGTCTCCGTATCAAAAACCTATAACCGCTAAGAGTATACTTTGGTTTGACAAAAGCATAGCAATTAGCGGTTGTGGGTTCAAAAATCAGTTCATGGTGTGTGGCGGTCAGGGTGTTGTGACGTTGTCGACAACGGTGCCTTTTCCAAACAGGATTTTGTAGCTGACAATGACGTGTACGATGGCCGCGAAGAGAGGTGTCTGGAAGAACCAGCTCTCGACGTTCATAATATACAGCACGACGTATACGAGGATACAGATGGCATAGCTGATCAGGCCACGGTAGTTAAATTTGGCAAAGTCATTGATGTTGAGCGGTGTTTTCATCTTACGTACCAGGAAGTACTCGACGATGATGATACCGGGTACCGGAGGCACGATGATGCCAAAGAGTGTGATGATGCTGATAAAAGAGTTTTCAAGGCCGGCCAGGATGGTCATGCCGCTGGCAACCACCATGATGCACACGGCGCTGATGTTCTCACAGAAGATGCGGCTTTTGTGCAGAACGTTGGCCAGGGCCAGGCTTGTGGAATAAATTTGGGTTTGCAGTGTGGTCCACACGCAGAGCAGGATGGAGACAAACGCGAGCCACCCGATGCCGATGGCGTTAAAGGCGGGTGCGATTTCAGCGCTGCCGGTGCAGACACCCAAGATGATGCCGACAAAACCAAGGCCGAGGAAACCCACGATGAAGCTGCCGAAAGAACCAATGATGACGCCTTTGGTATCTCTTGCGAAGCGGGTCACGTCACCGGCCATCATGGAACCCGAGATCCAGCTGCCCAGCGCCATGGCAAAACCGGCGCCCAGGGTGATGGTTCCCAGCTGGGGCGGTACCCAGCTTGTGACGGCGGACCAGCCGCCGCCGTGCCTCGGCGCGATGATGACAACAATGATGCAGACGACGATCAACAGGGGCACGGCAAGCCGAGCGAAGAGCTTCAGCCCACGGTTCATGCCGCGCCGTGAGGTCAGCGTGAACAGAACGCAGAAGCCCACGATCGCGATGACTTTCAGCCAGTTCGGGATGTCACCGAAAAAGGCCACAAGAGAGACAAGGTTGACAGAACACCAGCCGACGTTTGTGAAGAACATCAAAAACGATGGCACGGCACTGCCGCGGTACCCAAAGCCAATCCTGGTGGACAGCGCATATCCCACGCGCTCTCGCTTGCCGATGTACCCCATGAAACAGGCGACGAGCGAAACGGAGAGTGACCCCAGTAACAAAAGAGCGATTGCCTGCCAGAAGGTGAATGCGTTCGCCAGGACGAAACCAAACAAAATGCCGCCGGGATAGATGACAAAGCCCGTCCAGGTCAGGGTGATGTCCAACCAGCCGGTAAGCTCCTTTTCGGGGACACGTTCCAAAGAATAGTCGTCGGAAGCTTGTGTCACCGAACTTTTTTTAGTTGCGTTTTCTTCCATGTGATATTCCTCCCTCTCAGAATGGTGTCAAAACACAGTTCTCATTTCCCCAATTTTTCCGCGAGACTTTTCAGTTTTGGTTCAATTACAACCCCTTCTTTGGTAATTTGTGTGCCGTCCAGCCACACGGAACTTTTCAGGCAGATGCCGTCGATATGGCTTTTGGCAACGCGTGGTTCCCCTGCGGTGAAGTTCGACCCCTGATGGCCAAATCCCCATTCGGTGCTTCCCCAAACGCGCTCGTCTTCGGTCATGGTTCCCTCCAGCCGGGCGTTTGGGTTGAAACCATAGCAGACATGTGCCGGGATATACATATTGGGGTCATTCAGGCTTTCGAAATAGGCCCGGATGATGTCCGCCTCCGCTCCCCCTTCAATGTGGGTGAGCCTTCCTTTTTCCACCGTGTAGGTGACGGGGTTGTCAATCACACCGAGTTCGGCGTCTCCGCCTCCGCTGATAGACCCGTCGATCACGATTTTCCCATTGATTGTCTCCTCCTTTGGAGCCCAGCCAATCTGGCCGATCAGAAAATGGGCGCCCGGCGTGTCATACATAATTTCGCTGTTGACGGGCCGGTTCGGGTCGTTGTCGAATTCGATGTCGGTTCCGGCTTTGCTGGTAATCCGCATGTGTTTTGCTTTTTTTGTCATTTCCTGCACGGTGTTTTGGAACTCTATTTGTACGGGGATGTCAATGTCGCCGATGCAGCGGACGATCTGCTCGATGCTCAGCCCTCCGAGTTGAATCTGCCGGGTGCGTCCGTTGGAGACGGCCCTGTCCCACATACTGGAATACAGAAGCCACTGGTCGTTCAGCTCGATCCAGACATCGGTTTTGTCTGCACACACGGTGAGGGGCTCGGGCAGGTAGGGCTCTGTGACGGAACCGTAGCCCAATGGCGTCGTGTGCCAAGCAAGCATTACTTTTGCCCCAAGGGCATTTGCCGTTTTGGCAATTTCTTCCGCTACGCGAAACTTGGCTTTGGAATCGGTGGTGATAAGAACACTTTCCCCCTTCTTCACCTGAATTAACTCGTGCATCAAGTTGTAAGCGGCTTTGCTCAGCTCCATGTCCAAATAGTCGGGCATACTCATTCCTCCTTACGAATATTTACTGATAATTTGATCGTAATCCCCGTTTTGCCGGATCTTTTCGAGGCCCTTATCGAAATCGCTGCAGAGGGGCTTGTTCTCCAAATTGAAAATGACGTGCAAAGGCCGAATGAAATCTAAAGCGGGATAGGAGCTGAGATTGTCTATTCCCAGCTTGGCTGCGGTAAAGATGCGCACACCCCGATCGATTACGGCGCTGTCCACCTGGTTTTCATATACCGCGCGCAGAAGTTCTTCGTGGTTTTCATATGGAACCTTTTGAATCTCGTCCAACTCGTCGATGAACTGCCCGTAACAGTAGTCTTTGATTACCCCCAAAGTGCCACATTGGCCGGGCAGATCCTGGTATGCATTCAGCGTGAGGTCCGACCGGGTAGAGACGATCTCGGTGACGGCGTCTCGAAGCAACCTGCTGAAATGATAGAGACCCATTCGCTCTGCGGTGGGCTGCACCTGAAACGCCCCGTGGGCCTGTCCGGACAGGACGGCCTGCTCGGCCAAGGGCCAGTCCATGATGGAGACACTGGTCTCATGCCCCGTGACTTCGAAAGCACGTCGTACAAGCTCATAATCCAGCCCGGTAATATTGCCCGAATCGTCGTAGTACTGGTAGGGCGCGAAGGGGTCGGCTGTCAGTTTTATCTTCAAGAGTAACCCTCCTGACGGTATAGACATTATGCACAGATTTTATTAACTAGGGATATAGTATCATACCTCATCCCAATATTCATCGTATATGTAAACAATAATTATTATGCACATGCACAACGAAGGGGCGGAAAGATATCTTTCCCATCCTGTGAAGGCCAGACAAAGGCGGTGGAAGAGGGGAACGGCTCTGGCAGAAACCAAAACCCTTTCCTTCCAAAGGGGTGTTTTCGCATCCATAGACACATTGACTTATCGCATGGCAAATTGCTACTATTGATTTAGGTGACCGATGACCAGATGGAATTTGCCGCTGGGACAAAGCTATGCTACCGGCTCAATACGGCAAACACCTCGGCGGGCAAAATACCTCTGCAGTTGCAACAGGATCGACGGGACGGACACGAAGCACAAGGAGTTTGGAGGGCAACGATGCCGTTGACAGTGCGCAGTATCCTGGGGAAAGATGGTTTGTCGGGGTGTAAGGTATATGCGGGACACAATGGGATAGATAAGGATTTCAAAAGTATCAGTGTACTTGAAATCACCGAGAAGAAGATGGTTAAGTGGATGTTGCCGGGACAGGTTTACATCTCTTCTCTGTATGCTATCAGAGATGATGTGCCAATGCAAAGGGAAATCATTCAAATCATTGCGGGGAATGATTGCCGAGGGTTGATATTGTGCCATTTGGACTATTGCTTAAAGACGGTGGACGGTTCTATTATCAAGCTGTGCAACGAGCTGGGCATGCCTTTGATTATAGCGGAACCCAACAGAAGTTACATTGAAATATTGTCCCCCATTTTTGAGAGAGTGCTGCGAGGAGACAGCAACTGGAGCAAAAGCAATTTCTATTATAATTTCAGGCGTGACGTTTTGGACCTGGCGGCAAATGCAAAAGGGGTGCATGATTTTCTAAGCCGTATACACGAGCTTTTTCATGTTGCGGTTTCCCATTTCGATTTATTGGTTCACCCAATTTATTCAGACAAACCGCAAAAAGCAGTGGAAAAAGAGTCCATTTATATCAAAAAAAATATGATGGAGATCAGAGACCACTGCAGCTATGGGAACTATTATACATGGGAAGAGAGTGGTGGAACCCAGCTGATCGCCCTCGTGAACAACTCAAACAGGGTCTATGGTTTTATTGTGATTGACCCTGGCGAAAGTGTACTGGAGGAGGAAGAATATGAGGAGTTTTTGGCCACGCTCTCTTTCTCGTGCACTATGCTGGGCAACGCTGGCCAAAACAGTACAGACGTATTGGAACAGCATGCGAACGAATTTTATACGAGCCTGTTTTCGGGGAATTTCACCTCGAACGATGT
Organism: Ruminococcaceae bacterium OttesenSCG-928-I18; assembly: GCA_030266325.1. Taxonomy (GTDB): domain Bacteria; phylum Bacillota; class Clostridia; order Oscillospirales; family Ruminococcaceae; genus JAAYCI01. Next base: position 9,664 of record JAJDHT010000011.1, on the reverse strand, counting down.
GGCGCTGAAACGCAGCCAAGAGGTGGGTATAGACATCTCGAAAGCGGATTATCTCTTGGTGATTGACCTCTGCAACCTGACGAAAGAGTTCAAGATAAAGCCGGAAAAAGTGCATCGGGATGTCTGCATCCAAAGCATTCCCGTGATATTAGAGCTGATCCGTTTTTATAACGCGACCAATCTCGCGGTGTTTTATGAGGGGTTGATCGTTGTATTGATAGAAAACAGGGGAAACCGGATTGATATCATGGACATCGCCGGAAGGATTGCAGAGGTTTGTGCCGGGATGGGGGAAGTACATGTCTCTGTGGGAATCAGCGATATGATTGCAGAGATCGTAACCATCTCCAAAGCCTACCAACAGGCCCATTTCGCCGCCTCCTTTGGAGAGTGGATGCCTCAGAACCCCCAAATCCTCCGGTATGCGGATGTCTGGTCCTTGGATTTTTTCTGGAAGAACCCCAATGAAAGAGAATTGCTCCAGATGGAAGAACGTGTTTTGAGGCCGCTTGTCGAGTATGACCATTTTAATGAAAGTGACCTTGTGGTCACGCTAAAATGTCTTTTGCTCAACAATATGGACATGAAAGAGACAGCTAACCGTCTGTTTATTCACAGGAACACCTTGCTGTACAGAAAAAACAAGATCATCGAGTTACTGGGGTATTCGCCTTTTGAGGTTCCCTATGTGATGAACATGATGCTTATTGTTTTGGGTGGCAATTTGGAAACCTTTGACAGAGAGTAATTGGTTTTGGGAAGACAGAAAAAGAACCGCTCATCAAGCGTCGAGTAAAGACGATGATGCGCGGTTCTTTTTTGCCGAGGTCATTGGACTCGTCGGCCTAATGCACTTCGAAGTCCAGCGTGCCCCTTTCGGCGCCGTTCACAATCAGCGTAATCGAATGGGTGCCGGGATAATGTTTTCTTGTGCTTGTGTCTGCAAAAGAATGCGTTTTGGTGTAGGGCTTTTGGGTGTTTTCTTTCAGAGAAGGTTCGGAGATTTTAAATATCTTCCGGTTTCGAGTGCCATTTGCTTTCACATAGTCAATGCCGTATTCGAGGCGTACTTTGGTTTCTTTTTTTGCCTCTATCAGAAAAGAAAAGGTCATCTCATGCCCAATACAGATCGATGCCGCATCCAGTGTAAACGCTTCAATGTGCGCACAGTCGGTATCCGCAAAGCCAAAGAGGCTCAGCACATCCCGGTCGCCCTTTTTTAGAAGGGTCCGGCAGCCATGTTTTACAATCCAGTTGGTATACTCGTTTTTGCCATACCAGTCTTTTGCGACTTGCGCAACCAAGCCGGGATGGGTTTTGGAAATGTCGTTCAGGTTGTTTGCCACACTTTTGCGGACATACAGCGAGGGGTCTCCCTTCAGTAGCTCCAAAATGCGCAGCACCGGCAAGGGGTCTTTTTTGAAGCTGGACAGTGCCTGCCCCCACGGCAGCGCCGGGCGGCATCCCTCGCTGGCAAGCCGCCGCACATGCTCGCCGTGGTGTCCTGTCCATTCGGCCATCTGATTCATCATGCGCTCTTCCTGTCTGATGATAAAGGGCCTCACGGCAAACTCCGCCGTCGAGTAGGGGGTATACCGCTCCAGTGCGGCCATCGACAAATCCCAATGGCGCGCGTCTTGCCCAAAGACCTCGACGAAATCGGGAAAATAGAGTAGCCCTGAATCGACATACCCCGCTGGATAGCGGGCAATGACCTTGTCGAGGATACCAAGGGCCTGCCTGTAGTCAGGCGGCAAATACTTCCCCAGGGTGACGGTGATGCGCCGCATACGGGCTTTCAGCTCCAGCGCATCCCATGTCTCGTCTATGATCTCGCCCACAAAATCGTCAAGGGACAGCAAAGGATACACGGCCTTAAGACGCGAGGCAAGCACACCGATGGAACCTTTATTATAGTACCGCTCTTTCATTGCTTCAGGCATGAGTTTCCTCGCTTCGTATGGCTATATCGTTGACACCCCATCGGGCTCGGTTTGTTGCCGGACGCATACCAGAATAACTATACCATACATTGGCCCAAGTGCAAAAAACCAGTCTTGAACGAAAGCGGGATGCCTTCGTAGCTCGTCGTAAAAAAATGTCTGAAAAAGCATATTGACAATATAGAAAAGACGTAGTATATTGAACATGAACTGAACATGTTCAACATCTGTTTGATGGAGGCAACTATGGCGGAAAGGGAATCCGACAACCGTTCCATGATTTTGGGGGCGGCGCGGGAATTGGTAGCCGGCACAAATGACCCAAAGAGCATCACCGTGCGGCAGGTAGCCCAACGGGCCGGCGTGGGAACCGGACTGGTGAACTACCACTTTGGTAGCAAGGATAAACTGTTTGCCCAGGTGGTAGGTGAGATGATGGCCGATACCATCGCAGCCCATGAGGCTGCGCCGGCGCATGGAACTCCGCCCGCCGAGCGGTTGAAGGAGTTGCTGAAGGAATTGTATGGCGTTGGGGAAGAGCAAATGCCCCTGATGCGTTACCTGCTGGGCTGGGAGCTGACCGAGGGAAATCTGGAGGCACCTCTGTACCTGGTGCCTTTGCTGCGGGAAGTGTTTGCCGGACAGGCCGACGAAATGCGGCTGCGCGTGATGGCACTGCAAATCCTCCAGCCCATACAGGCCGCCGCGCTAAACCCCGGCTCTTTCCGCCTATACTGCGGCATAGACCTGACCGACCCGGCCCAGCGCGACCGATTCATTGATAGTTTGGTAGAAAACCTGATAAAAGGAGAGGAAAAGTGAAGATACTTACGTTGCTGAGTGGGGTTGTCACCCTGCTGGTCCTGCTGACCGCCATGATTTGTGGGCTGTGGATGCAGTCCGGCGGGACGGTCGATTCCAGTTCCTTGCAGTTCCACATGACAAGCGGCATCGCCGCCGTGGTGTTGTGCGGCATCACACTTCTGTTCACCATCATCTTGCTGGCCCGCGGCCAGAAAGGGAAAAAGCAATGAGCACACTGATTGTCTATGCAAGCAAATCGGGCACGGCGAAGGAATGTGCCGACATCCTGGCACAAAAACTGGATCATAGCCAAGCCTATGGGGCAGCCAACGCCCCCGCGCCGGACGAATGGGACACTGTCGTACTGGGCAGTGGCGTACGTATGGAAAAAGCCTACAAACCATTGCTGAAATATATGACCAAGCATGCGGAGACCTTAAAAACCAAGCGGGTTGCCATTTATCTTTGCAACGGGGATCTCGATTCATTCGTGCCTTCTTTGGAGAAAAGCATTCCCGCCTCCCTGCGGGAACACGCGCTTGCCACAGTGTGTTTGGGGGGGCGGCCGCCCTTCTCCAAAAAGCCCGGACAAGAGTGGCTGCAAAGCGACCAGATGGATGCGCTGGTTCGTGCAGTCGATGGCAAGTGATGATTCTTCAAACAGGATACGCCTTAGGGGAGAAGCTGTGTGAAAACCCAAGACCGGTGGGTATGCCGGCCCTAACGACCGAGGAAATCTCCTAAATGAAAAAGAAATGTCAAGCACAGACTAAAATGATTCGTCTGTGCTTGACATTTGGGTGGTTGGCCCGGCAGGATTCGAACCTACGAATGCCAGAGTCAAAGTCTGGTGGCTTACCGCTTGCCGACGGGCCAGCATGGCTGCCTCTGTATAGGTAAAAGAAGGAATCTGAGTAAAGAGCCCCTTCTTTTAAAACAATAGAAAAAGCGAACGCTGGCGTTCGCTTTTCAGTGGGGTGGATAATGGGATTTGAACCCATGCCAATAAAACGAACCAACGTATAATATTTAAGGTTCCTGTGCAGGCACTGTGTCAATGTCGATGTCGTTTAGTTTTTTCGCGGCGTCTAAAAGCTGCCTATTTCGTAGCTCTGTGTAGGTGTCCATTGTTGTGCTTATTTGGGCGTGCCCGAGAAGATACTGAGCGGTCTTCGCGTCGATTCCGGCCTCGAAGAGCATAGTTGCAAAGGCATGCCTTAATTGGTGGGGCGTGGTCTCTATCCCGTGGTCTGCCCTGTACCGGTTGATGCCCTTCCTTACGGCCGAAAAGATGAGAGGGCTACCGTCTTTTGAAAATATATATGCGTCCGGTTTGCCTTTAATAGGATACAATATTTTGCGCAATTTGTCCAGCAGTATAACGTTGCGAGTGCCGCGTTTTGTTTTGGGTTCTTTTATGATTGGCTTATTATTCTCATAATATACAGATTTGCGCACAATGACCTCATTATTATCAAAGTCAATGTCGTTCCATTGCAAGGCCATCGCCTCGCTAACCCTGCACCCGGTGTATAAAATCAGATAAAAAAGAAGGCCAAAAAGTCCGTCGTGGTTGATTTTTACGACGTTTATTTCTTCATCGGACGGGAACTTTCGTGGTTCTCTCGCGAGGTTTTTAGGGACATGCACATGAGTCGCGGGATTAGCTGATAAATACCCTTTTGTACAAGCAAAATCAAAAATTAAGCGAACTATAAGCAATTCGTTGGTTGTAGTTTTATATCCGCGTGTTTTCGAAAAATTCCGAATGTAATGTTCAATATCACGCACTGAAATATCGGCAACTCTTTCGTCTCCGAAATATTCTTTAATACGTTTATAAGCTGGCATGTATCCCATTTTGGTGTTGTGTGTAACTGTTGGCAAGTGTTCTTTTTCCCATTCATCCGCCACATCACGAAAATAATGGCCGCGCTCAATTGTTTCCTCATGATGATGATATTTGTCCCACACTTTTTTTGGATCACGATCGCGGAACATTTTCCGTTTTCCTTTAATGGTGAGACTTTTCTCATACAGCCCATCAGGGCGCAGATACAGCCCATCAGTCCAATCTCGTCTAGGCATTATCTCAGGTACCTCTGGGTGTTGCCGTACTGTATCTGCTGATACTGTGAGCGTGTGAGGCGGTCAGGTAGGGCATATAGTCGCTGTAGGATTGCGGTGTAGTCGAAGTCCGGGCAAGCCCTATAGGCCGTACTGTATTGGTCTATGCGGCTTCTCATGGCCACCTTGTCTACGAAGAAGGTGTTCCCTTGCCAAGCGCCGAATGTCCACCAAGGGTTGTTGTAGGTGGATATCTGAAGACGGTGGCAACCAAAGGGATTTTCCGTGTATTCCGATGCCCCAAAACAGAAGTCATTTCTTCCATTACGGCACTTGTCTCCATAACAATATTTAATACCACCGATGACTTTTCGATCAATCAGTTGCCCGTTTACCATACAGGCGGTAGATTTCCACTTCTCGACCATCTCATACAGACGTGTAAACCTTAAGAAATCATCAGGAAAGGCCCTAAACCATGCTTGATACACCTTGGTTCCCTCGTGCTCATATTGTTCAAATTTAAAAGCCTCGCGGGCTAGGTGGAGGGCCTTTGGCATATTCTTTGACGTGGAATCTCCAAATGAAACGGATACAAGCCATTCTTGGTTTGGAATCATTGGGCCGGGGGAAGGTATTAGGCTATTCGAAGAAGCCCCGGCAGCAGGCGCTGAGGTTTTTGGTGTCCCTAAAAGCTTTCGCAGAAATCCCAAAGCTAAAACCCTCTTGTGTTATGATCCCCTGGAAACGATAAAAAACACTACATATAGGTCAAGTTACAAATTGGAAACCTAGATCAAATCTTTTTGGGTTGTATTTGGTGGTTTTGCCAATTGAATACAACCGAGTGTTGTGCTATTCTTCATTCATGCCCGATCGATAGTGAATGGAGGTAATTGAAATGAGTGAATGTGAAGAACACAAGAAAAAGGGTCAAGAATATGCGCAAAAACCAAAGATAGATAGAAAAGCAATAGCTGATCGTCTGGAAAAGTTGCCGCGAAGAAAACAGATTATGCTTCGTGATTATTTGAAAGGATTACCGGGTATGTAGGCCTTTGCTGTCAGGCGGGGGCTATTGTTGCGTAAGTGCCTCAAATGCCGCCTGATATTCTTCGGCCTGAGTCGGAGTCAGGTCGTAAACGACACGAAGCAAAATATTATCGTAGAGGTAAAGGTAATAACCCAAAGCAGAATACTGCCTGCCTATTTCATCAACATAGTCATACCTAGCTTGGGCATCTTCTGCGTTATTGAATATCTCAACCGTTCCGCCTTGTGGGCTGTTAGCATCTGACTGTTCCAGCCGTGTGTCAGCAAAATTGACTTTTTGAATGTACTGATTTGGGCGTCCAAGATTTCCGTTGGGGTCAGTTTCCTCATCGTATTCGACGATGTTGTCAATTGGAAGTCCAGTTTCTTGTAACTTCAAGACAATATCCATCGCACTCATATCGGAAACGTTGGTACTTCTGGCGTTTGGCATTGAACTTATTTCGCTGGCCGGGGATGTCGGTTCCACGAACGATGAGGACGCGACAACAGAAGGAGCATTTGTCACAACGCTACTGCTTTCCTCGCACGAAGTAAGGGATAATGACATTACCGTCATTAAAACAAGCGTCGTCACCTTTTTCATTTTTCGTCCTCCAAAAACTTAATGTAGCTTAACGCTTTATCCAAATTATCACCGTCAAGCTTAGCCAGTAAATCCAAAATCTCCATTATTAAAGGACTGTACCGATCTCCCTCAGCTTCTTGCTGGGGGCTTTTTTGTTGTGCCTCGCTCTCAGCTGGGGCAGTGGTGACGTTGTGTTCGTTGGAGTAAGGCTGGGGGGCGGGAGAGTCAGAGCGTCCGAGGATGTAGTCGGTGGTGCAATCAAACATTTCAGCGAGCCTAAGAAGGGAGTCATTGTCAATATCATATTTCCCTTGCTCCCAATAAGATAATGTACTCTGTACGACCCCAAGCTTTTTTGCCAACTCTGTTTGGCTCAAGCCTGCCCGTTTTCTGAGTTCTTGGATTCTATTCATGCTTATGTCCTCTGTTTCCTCATTTGCAGAGATTGGCGGTAGTGTTCCGCTTCAGGCAAATCGGTAAACTCTACGGTTTTATCATGGTTTTTGCGAACAACTTGCTTAATTTCATCAAGCGTACAGCGAAAAAATTCTTTTCTTGTGTTTACGCAGTTGACCTTTCGTGAATCAAATGCCTTGTGAAGTGAAGACTCAAGCTTTGGTGCGTCTTCCGAGAAAATCATGGCGTGCACATCAAAAACAAAAGGCACTGAAGCATCGCCGAGTTCTGCCACTCTATCCATCGGCTCCAGGCGGCGTGTCATGCCAATTTTATATACGCCTTCACCGAAAGTGCCAATATTGGAAATAATGTAAACATAGCCTGCCTTTTGATTTGCTTCGCGATAATCAACCTGCTTGATAGATTCGTCTAAATCGCCGAGTCTTGACAATATTTCGTTGCGTTTCGCTTCTAAATCAGCCCTATGTTCCTCAGAAGCAGAGGAAAGTTGAGTGTCGATAGAGGCAAGGGCATTTTTATAGTGCGTCTGCTCCTTTGCAAGAGCTTTGCGGGCTTCCTCAATTTCTTTTTGTAATTTTTGCTGTTCCCGTAACTCCTCGCGTATTCGCCGTTGCTCTTCTTTCTCCTCCTGTTTTTTCATAGCATATTCTATCGCAAGGTTTAATTCCTCTAGCTTTAGATTAAGGTATTCAGGGCGCAGTTGGATTTTCACAGTCTCATTGAGTTTGTTGAGCGACTCATAAGACTTAATGATGCGTTTGCGCATACTATCAGTGTTGTTGAACTTTACGCGGTCTATGGCGTTTTCGCACTCCGTGTTGAACGTCCTTAATATTTGTTTGATATTATCATTGTTCATTTTAGTGCCCTTGGCCTTGCTTCCATCTACAGTCCAACCGGCAAAGAAATTTACTGCTGTCTTAGACTTGATCATGTTTTTTTGTTGTTGTCTAATCCAGTCAAGGCGGTTTTTGTATTCATCTGAGTTGGCAAAATTGTAAACAGGGCGATACAAAGCAAAATCTTGATAGAGCACCTCATCGTCAAGTTGAACAATCTCGGAACTCAGTAGTTCTTTTCTTTTATAAAGTGCTGCTACTTCATTAGCAACTGATTGAAGTTCTGAGTTTTTTAGGCTGAGTTGCTGTTCAAGAAAAGACAAATCCTTCTTTATCTGAATTATCTGCTGATGGTCTGGCGATAATTGAGACTCGAGATGCTGAATCCAAGAATAATATTCGTTCAATTGCTTTTTAAGCGATTCAATTTCCTGTTTTTCTTTGCCACCCAATAAAGACATGCCAGCACCATCCATAAAAAAATTGTTGATTATCTATCAGTATAGTTGATAATTTTGTGCACAACAACAAATATCGATTAAGTTCATAAACCCTATTGACATATCGAGTGAGTCGATGTATTATAATATCAAGCCACTCGATTATCACAGGAAGGCGAGGTGTAAAAAATGAAGCTAGCCGATATGAGGCGGCAAGTAGCCATGACGCAAATGGATGTGGCGATTGAGGTAGGGGCGAAACAGTCTTCCGTTTCTTATTGGGAACAAGGCGTTTACGAACCCAGCTTAGCACAAGCCAAAGCCCTCGCCGCCCTCTACAAGGTAACTACCGACGATATCATAGACGCTTTCAGGGAAGCAAAAGAAACGGCATAAGGAGGCCCCCAATGAAATACAATCTTTCAGAAATCATGAAAAAAGCCCATTACCTCCGCACGTTGGGAAATAACAAATCGGAGGCCCTGAAAAAGGCTTGGCGGTTGGCCAAGATCAATATCGAACTGGATAGTATGAAATTTGTGGATCGGTTCAGTGTGTCCGAGAGAAGGCGCCATGATGACCTAATGGGCGAAATGATGCTTTTGAATATGATGGTTTGGTCGCCGGAGGCGGCGTAGGATGAAACCCTACAGAGTGCGAGAGGAGGCGGAAAATGAACAAATATCAAGACGAAGTTTTTCTGGACACTTTAGAAGGCCTCATGGAACACTTCAATACCAATTCAAGGACGAAGGTTGTAGGGCTTAAGGAAGTAGCAATAGCGACAGGGCTAAGCAGGCGCACCATTGAGCGGAACAGAGAGAAGTATGGCTTTGGTAATGTTGGCGGCCTGTGGGGTAAAGAAACCACCCTGGTGAGGATTGCGAGAGCAATGAGCAGGGAAGTGAGATAACCCCTGCAGGAAGCGTCCTGTTTTCCCTTATCTCGGTTGCATGCTCACAGCCGAGTCCTCCTTTCGCGGGGCGCTTCCTGGAGTGGTTATATCTATATATACATTATAAGGGGAAATAGGGGGAAAAACCATGCCCAAAAAGGCCACGAAAGAACAGGAAACATTATTTCGTAGCGCACGAAAAGAGGCGGCAGCGTTCAATGAACGGCTTTCGAGCATGGATGGGGTCGCTGAGGAGACGGGGATCGATCGAACGCGAGTGCAGCGCATTGAAACCGGGGTTTTGATTCCATACCCCGAAGAGGTCGTGCTTATGATCGACGTCTACCATAAGCCAGAACTCCGCCCGCATTATTGTGCAACCCTTTGCCCCTTGGGGAAGGGAAACGTTTTTGAACCGGCATGCACAGAGCTTGACCGGACAACTAACGCTTTATTGTCAGAACTTCGAAACGCAGACAAGATAGCCAATTACATTATGGACATTGCTGATAGCGGGTGTATAGATGAAGAAAAATTACAAATGATGCGAGAAAAGGCTGTTCCTGCAATCGACGAACTGGTAAAAGATTTGTTGGCTTACAGGATTACCGTTGAAAAAGCATTGAAGCAGGGGA
>JAJDHT010000109.1 GCA_030266325.1 Ruminococcaceae bacterium OttesenSCG-928-I18 | reverse complement strand
CCGGCACGTTTATGAGGTCTTGGATGTTGTCGCAGTGGTAGTTGGCTTCCAGCGCGGCGATGAACAAATCCATCCGGTATTCGTCCAGCCCGCTGATTTTTGACGCCAGGTAGTTGAGCTCGTCAAAGCTCGCTCTCTCTGCGCCCACGCTCCGAAGAACCTCCTCCAATCCTGGTATGGACGACCGCACGCCCCGTATGGCGATGTCTGCCGCTGCAAAGCCATCCGTGCCAATTGCCTCCAGCCAGGGCTGAAGCGACTCCTTCGTGGTGGGCAGCGGGATGGTGAACCCGCCGATGCTGTCGTCGCGGGCGTTTTCTATATATACCTGAATCGGCTTGCGCTGGCGTTCGTCAGAAATGCCAGCAGACAGCGCGTTTTCACCGATATCCTCTGCCGAATACTGAAGCTGTTCATCCAAATTCATATCCTCCACCTATTTAATGTAAAAATGGCCCTGCACGCTCTCACGCGGGGAACGGCTCGACGAAGCGGGACTCCAGCAGGGGGTAAATGCCGAAATCTTTCAGAAATTCATACAGGAACAACCGACCCTTTTGTGTCCAGCAGGTATGCATAGCCGCAGTATTCTCGCTTATTCGATAGGTGCGGGTATGGGTATATCCCTTCCTCGCGTATTTTTGATACAGTAGCCAAGTGCCACCCATGGGGTACTGGACGCCGAAATCGAATAGCATGGCATTAAAAGCTGCTGCGCTCATCCCGTAGTCCTTGGCGATCAGGCTGACGGGCACCACATTTTTACATTGCAAAACCATATCACAATACAATGCTTTCGGAGCCATTTTAGAGGTAAGTCCCTCCAGGGCATTGTTCTTCTCGCGTTCCTTCTCCAGCCGCTTGATGAGCGTCTCTGCAAGCTTGGGGCTGCGGAGCAGTTCGTCCAGCGTATCGTGGGTGGCGTAGGCACCATGTTTGCGGATAGTAGGTAGCACTTCATCAAACACCCAGTTCTCAAACCGCTCTGCGGCAGGAAGTTTTGAGCGTATGATCAGCCGATAGAGGTCGCCTTCAGGTATGAAGTTCATTTCGATTTTCTTGCCAGGGCTTTGCGGATGGGGTCGGTGGCATTTCACCACCGACCGGCAATGCTGTTTAATAGCGTTGGTCGTGTCCCTGTATCCAAGCACTTTTGCGCATTCTTTTGCCGGGAAATATGGCTTGTCATCGACCATAAAGATATCGAGAGAACCGAACTCATCGTTGTGAAACTGTTGGATTTGATTTTTCGTTTTCATAATGAACCTCCTGATAGTCATAGCAAAGGCCCGGCTTCTTTTCGCAGCTCGGCCCTTGACTGTGGTGTTTTTACGGAATTAAGCAAGGCGGTATTGTAGTCCTCACCATCAGCAGGTGGATCAACACTGACCTTGATATGGGAAAACCGTGGATCTCTGGCAAGCCCTCCTTCGATTTTTTCCGAACCTGTCCTTCCAGCATCGTCGTTATCCAGACAGAGGGAGATGGTGTTGATGTGCGGGTTTCGTTCCAGAAATGCTATGAGTGCTACATCCGATGTACCGCTTAGCGAGAGCCTATGCCCTTCCCAATCGGGCTGAAGGATAACATGGGACAGCGCGTCGATTGGCGCCTCAAACGCGGCCAAGGCGCCGCTTGTGCCCCCTTTGGGCGGGAGATGGAAGTTAAAACGCTTGTCGCTGCCAGAGCAATCACGTTTTAAATCGCTACCTATCCCGCGCATGCAGGCAAAGCGTACAACCCCTGTGTCATCGCTGCCCGTGAACACGCAAACGGCTTCGTCATTGTAGCGCCCTTCATACAAAGCTCCGCTGTCCAGGCAACGCTTGATGATATCAGGACGGATACCGCGGCTCTGCAAGTAGGCCAGCAGGTGAGTGGGGTATTTCATCCGAAGTGGTAGCATGAGAGGTTTGTTCTTACGACGCTCCTGGGGTCTTTTTATTAGCTGCGTGGGAAAGACAGAAGGTGCACGTATACCGGCAACCGTTTCCACAGCTTCAACCAACCCCATGCCTTGCACCTCAACGAGATAGTCCAGCGCAGACACCCCTCCGATTTTGCCCCGGTTCCAGTACCAGGCGCCGTTAGATATGACCAGACTTCCGTGGCTCACTGTGCGATATTCGCCAGACGCGGAACGCACAAGTTCGTGTGGCTCTCGCTCCTGAAGATAGGTGAGCAGGTCAACCTGCCTGGCCTCGGCAATCTGCTCCTTACTCAACCACGGCATGGCGCACCTCTTTTTTGTTGTTCAAAACCATCTGGTGGAAAGTGCCGGTGTGCTTGACTTATTTCCTCGACACAGCAGCACTCGGCAGCTCGACACCTCCCGGTTTTGGTGTCAATATGCAGGCAGAACTCACAGCGGCAGTCGTCCAGCGAATAGACATAGTTGCCATCAACAATCTTTCCCATCAGTCTCTCCTCCTTTTTTACATCAAAAAAGCGGCGAGAGCCGCCACCACCAGTAAAGGTAATGACAGCTCTCGCCGCTTTTTGATGTCATATGTTTTCTTATTCAATTCACCGGCAACATTGTCAGAGGTAGTTCAAGGTTGCCATACGAAAAACGCTGCAAACCCGCTCTACGTCTCGATTTTCGGCCAAGGTTGCAAGGTTGCCAAGGTGTCAGTTTATCGCTCTCGATTCCGTTCTAAGATGCCTTTCAACGCAAACAGAGTTTCCAAGATAATGGCTTTCTCCACAGAAGTACAGTCTTTAAGTGAAGCCTCGTTAGAAAACGCTTTTTGAATGCGGATATTTGTAGCATCGTCGTAAAATAGATCATCCAGCGTTAACCCCAACGCAGCGGCAATTTGTAGATAGGCTATGATGCTGCCACGCTCACGTCCCGTTTCCAATAAACTCCAGTATTGTCCGGTCAACTCCGTTCGCTCTGCTGCTTTTTCCTGGGTGAGTCGCAGATTCTTCCGCACTTCCCGGATACGCCCACCTACTACATGCAAATCTAATTCATACTTTTTCTTCATTTTCAAAGCTCCTATCATAGTTTTTTGAGCACAGCTATTTGTTTGGCCGTGCCTTACCATGATAGAATTTTCAATATCTATGACGGGAAAGGGGCAATTTGAATGGCGAAAGGTGCTATGGACGAGTTGCCTATCCGGTATTATTCGGATATAACCGTCCGCAAAGTTGACTGGCTCTGGTACCCGTACATCCCATTCGGAAAAATAACAATCATGCAGGGTGATCCGGGCGATGGAAAAACGACGCTACTTTTGTATATCGCGGCATTGCTGTCAACAGGACGACCCATGCCAGGGGATGTCGAGTCAAAGGATCGCATGGCTGTCATTTACCAGAGTGCGGAGGATGGAGCCGAGGATACCCTAAAGCCTCGACTAGTGAGCGCGGACGCAGACTGTTCGAGGATTTCTTTTATCGATGATACCGAAAACACATTCTCTCTTACTGACACACGCCTTGAAGCAGCCATTCATGAATGTGGTGCAAGGTTGTTGGTCCTCGATCCATTGCAGGCATATCTTGGTGATAACGGTGAAATGAACCGGGCAGTGGGTGTGCGTCCAGTTCTCAAACGACTTGCAGCGGTGGCTGATCGCACCAACTGCGCGATTGTGCTTATTGGACACATGAACAAAGCAAGTGGTTCCAAGGGAATTTATCGCGGGTTGGGTTCCATCGACATAACCGCTATCGCCCGCAGTGTTTTGTTGGTAGGTAGGCTCCGAGATGACCCCTCCGTCCGGGTTATGGCGCACCTTAAAAGCAGTCTTGCGAAAGAGGGAGCCTCTATCGCTTTTGAAATCGGAGATGATTCCAACCTCCAATGGCTTGGGGAGCGGGACATAACGGCCGGCGAATTGCTCGGCGGCGATGGTGATTTGGGTGATAACGGGAAGGTATCCTCTGCTGTGCTGTCTCTGCGGGAAATGTTGTCAATCGGGGCACAGCCCTGTGTGGAAATATACACAGCTTTTTATGATATGGACATCAGCAAGCGGTCAGTGGATCGAGCCAAAAGAACGCTTGGAGTGAAATCTATCAAGCGAGCAGATGGTTGGTACTGGTCGCTTTGAAGGAGAAGGATATGGCTAACAACAAACGAAAAAGGATTATTTCTCAGGTCGACCCCAAATACATAAGCAAGGATTGGCGAGAGAAAAAGCTGCGGGTTGCGGCATATGCTCGTGTTTCCACCGACAGCAGCGACCAGGAAAACAGCTTAAAAAACCAACTTCGACACTATGAGAAATTTATCCCTCTGCATCCTCAATGGGAGTATGTAGGCACATTTTCTGACGAAGGTATCAGTGGGACGAGCCTGCGCAATCGTACGGGATTCCTGAATATGATTGAAGCCTGCCGTGCAGGGACAATCGACCTTATTGTCGTTAAGGAGGTCTCCCGCTTTGCACGTAATATCATCGACTGCCTAAATACGGTAGAAGAACTGCTGACGCTGGACCCGCCTGTAGGCATCTTCTTTGAGAATAACAATCTGAACACGCTGGACACCGGAAACAAGGTGTTCTTGACCATTTTCGCCATGTTCGCAGAACTGGAGAGTGAGCTCAAATCCCGTTCCGTCGAGTTTGGCCTAAGTGCCATTTTTGATGACGGAAAGCACCTTTGCCCCACAAAAAATCTGCTTGGTTATGAGAAAGACGGAAAGTATATGATGAAGGTCGAGCCTGAAGGGGCCAAAACCGTTCGGCTAATTTACGATCTCTTTTTGGCGGGATATCCACAGAAGGAAATTGCTGCGATACTGACCGATCTCTCATTGCCCACCGGCAAGGGAAACCTGGTATGGTCACCGATGGCTGTTTCCAACATCTGTCGAAACGAGCGGTACTGCGGCGCAATCATCACCCGGAAAAGATATACCGTCAGTTTTCTCACTCACCAAACCCGGCGCAATGTGGGCCAACGCAAGCTCTACTTTGATTCGGGGCATCATGAGGCCATCGTTTCTGAGGAAGAGCATGCGCGGGCACTACTATTGCTGCGCGCAAACTACGCTTCTCCATATTTCCATCATGAGTATGAGATCAAGGTCATTCGACATGGCTTGCTATCAGGCTTTATCCCCATGAATCCAGCCTTTGGTGGTTACGATTCCGGGCACTATCTAGGAGCCTATGTGATGGCGCAAGTTCAAAATGTGGATATTGAAACGCAGCTTGCTTACATCGCGGGAGCAAAACGTGTGCGCAAAGAACTATTCGGCGGAAAGGATGCCGCAGTGGTTACTATCTCGCGCCAGGGGCTATCGTTTAACACCGCCTGCGTCTCCCTGATGGAAGGTGTAGCCTCCGTCGAAATTCTGCTCCACCCCGTTGAGCGGCTTTTAGCTGTGCGAAAACGGAGCAAAAAAAGCAAGAATGTTGTCCCTTGGGGAATGAAGGTGATCTCTGCCAAGGAACTATCCGCTGTTATATACGATCTTATGGGGTGGAGGAAGGGCTGGAAGTACCGGAGCCTTGCCAATTGCTTTACAAAAGGCGGTGAGCAGGTGCTTCTGTTTGACCTGAATAGTTGTGAATTTCGGCTCCCGCGCGTGGAGCGAGGCGAGGGACCTGCGAGAGCAGTTCCCAGCTCTTGGCTCTCGGATTTTGGGGAGAGTCCCCCGGAACAGTTGATGCTATGCCGGCATGCCCTTGCATCCACGTTGAGGCAATGGCAGGTTGGCGCGTCTGCTTCCGCAGTCGATGGGTTTGGTAGCGATATAAAAACGCTCTCCCGCGAGGAAGCGGAAAAGCGTATTGCGGATATGAGAAGTGGTGGTGAAACTCATGGATGATAATCGACAGTTAAACATTGAATTAATGACCGCTGCCGGCAATATAAGCCGTGGTGGCCTGAACGATTATAGCGAAATCAAGAAGGAGCATGTGCAGCGTGTTCGGGGTGATTTCCTCTCCCCGGTGTTCAGGCCTCGCATCACCTTCGCCATCGACAGTGTCACCTTCAACATGTCTTGCGTGAACCTGTTTCCAGATCATCAGCACATCGTCATCAATATGGACGAAGATAACCAGCGCCTGATTATTGAACCCTGCCACAGCTATGACCGGGATTCACTTAAGTTCGCCAATTTCAATCTGAAGAAGGAAAAGA
>JAJDHT010000108.1 GCA_030266325.1 Ruminococcaceae bacterium OttesenSCG-928-I18 | reverse complement strand
GCCATCGCTTGCACCATATGCTGCCCCCCTTCCCCTCCAAAGGAAGAAGGACGGCAATTACAATATCTATTTGAGCTCGATGGTCGCGCCTGCTTCCTGAAGTTTCTTCTGCACTTCTTCTGCGTCGGCTTTGGAGACGCCCTCTTTGACATTTTTGGGAGCATTGTCCACGAGCTCTTTGGCCTCTTTCAGGCCAAGACCGGTGATCTCTTTGACGCTTTTAATAACCGCCATTTTGTTGGGGCCAATCTCGGTGAGTACCACATCATAATCGCTTTTTTCTTCCTCACCGCCGCCTCCGGCCGCCGGTGCGGCGCCAGCCATCATCACAGGGGCAGCCGCCGACACACCAAACTTTTCTTCGATTGCTTTGACGAGTTCGTTGAGCTCGAGAACGGTCAGTTCCTCTACGCTGGCAACGATTTTATCAATTTTCTCAGACATCTTCGTTTCCTCCCGTTTCTTTACGATTCAGCGTCGCTGCTCTCCGCCTTTTCTTCGGCGGGCGCGCTTTCTTCGGTTTTTTCATCCGCTTTTGGTTCCTCTGCCTTAGCTTCTGCAGGGGTTTCTTCCGCTGCTTCTTTCGTCTCTGCCTCTGCGGGCTTTTCCTCGGTCTGTGAAGGCTGTTCGCCGCCTTCTTCGGCTCTTTTTTCCGCCAGGGCGTTCAGCCCGACAGCCAAACCACGCAGATTGCCCGTAAGGGCAGAAAGCAACATGGAAAGCAGTCCTTCGCGTCCAGGCAGTTTGGAAAGGGCCACTACTTCCTCGGCCGGCATGACCTTGCCATCCATATAGCCAATCTTGACAGTAAATTTACCTTTCGATTTTTCGGCATATTTACACAAGATACGGGCCGCTGCCAAGCTGTCCTCTTCGTTCGCCAGGGCCAGGGCCGTCGAGCCGGTCAGGACCGAATCGAGCTCTGCATAGGGGGTATTTTGGAGGGCCAGGTGCAGCATGGTGTTCTTTACCACTTTGTAGTCTACACCCGCTTCACGCAATTCCTTGCGAAGCGCCGTGTCCTGCTCCACATTGATGCCGATATAGTCTACCAATACACCGGCCGGGGCCGCCTCAATCTTACCACGCAGATGTTCTACATATTCCTGTTTTTTCTCCAGAATGGTTGCGCTGGGCATGGGGTTTCACCTCGTTTCCTTTCCGATCCCAAAGAGATTTCCACGACAAAACGTTTTCCCACCTAGTGATACATAAAACGCCTCTTTCCCTGCAGAGAGAAAAAGGCGCAACACAAGTTCTGTTTGGCCTGTTTCTCGGCAGGAAGGGAATCCCCTGTTATCTGTCTCCTGCTGTCTTAAAAACAGCAATATTTAGTTTACTTGCTTTTCCGTATTTTGTCAAGCATTACTGGCCCTGTGCCAGATACTTCGTCCCGTTCACCTTGACGCCGGGGCCCATGGTAGAGGCCACGGTGATGCTGCGCAGGTACTGTCCTTTGGCGGCCGAGGGTTTCGCTTTGACGATGGCCTCCATCACCATATTGAGGTTATCCCCCAGTTTTTCCGCCCCGAAGGAGGCCTTGCCAATAGGCACATGGATGATGTTCGCCTTGTCCAGGCGATACTCGATTTTACCGGCCATCGCCTCGGTGACGGCCTTACCCACGTCCGGCGTCACGGTGCCGGCCTTGGGGTTCGGCATCAGGCCGCGGGGACCGAGAATTTTACCGAGACGGCCCACAAGACCCATCATATCGGGTGTAGTGACGAGCACATCGAAATCGATGAAACCCTCATTTTGAATTTTGTTTACGAGATCCGCTTCCCCCACCATCATTGCGCCCGCTTCCTCGGCGGCTTTGGCGGCATCTCCTTTCGCAATGGCGATCACCCGCACCTTTTTGCCGGTGCCATGGGGAAGGACCACCGCGCCGCGAACCTGCTGGTCTGCGTGGCGGCTATCCACACCCAAACGGACGTGCAGTTCGACGGTCTCGTCAAACTTGGCCTTGGCACTCTTGCATACCAAACCCAAAGCTTCGTCACTGTCATATTGTTTGCTGCGATCAATTTCTTTCGCAGAATCATTGTAATGTTTGCCGTGTTTCATTGTTTCCTCCTGTGGTAACGGGAACGGCCTCGCCTGTTCCCTGTCGGATTTTTCCTCCCACTTGGGGTCTTTTTTTTAGCTTAGTCTTCCACCAGGACGCCCATGCTGCGGCAGGTGCCTGCAATCATGGAGACAGCCGTGTCAATATTGGCCGCATTGAGATCGGCCATCTTTGTCTGGGCAATCTCCTCCAGCTGGGCGCGTTTCAGCGTGGCCACCTTGGTTTTGTTCGGCTCTCCGCTGGCCTTTTCAAGCCCCGCGGCCTTTTTGATCAGCGTAGCAGCCGGGGGGGTTTTTGTGATGAACGAATAGGAATGATCGGCATAGACGGTGATGACCACAGGGATCAAGTAACCCGCGTCTTTTGCCGTGCGTTCATTGAATTCTTTTGTAAAAGACATGATGTTGATGCCGTGCTGCCCAAGCGCGGGGCCCACAGGCGGCGCGGGTGTTGCCTTGCCCGCGGGAATTTGGAGCTTGATAAAGCCCACAACCTTTTGCGCCATGATCTATACCTCCAAAATGAATTAAATCGGTTTTACCTGATCCAGTTCCAGCTCGGCCGGGGTCTCCCGCCCAAACATCGAAACCTTCACCTGAACCTTGCCGTTCTCGCGGTCAATTTCGTCTACCAGGCCGACAAAACCCTCCAGCGGGCCCGCCAACACCTCGACACTGTCTCCAACGTTATAGTCCACGCTGGCTTCCTGCTCGTCCACGCCCAAAGCCTCCACTTCGGCCTCGGTGAGGGGCACAGGCTTGGAACTGGGACCCACGAAGCCCGTCACGCCACGGGTGTTGCGCACGATGTACCAGCTTTCGTCGGTCATCACCATCTTCACAAGCACATAACCGGGAAAGAGTTTCCTCTCCACTTCCCTCTTTTTGCCATCTTTGATGTCCTCCACCATCTCGGTGGGAACCTTTACCTCCTGGATGAGCTCCTGCAGCCGCCTGTTTTCCACAATGGTGGTCAGGTTTTGAGCCACCTTTTTCTCATATCCAGAATAGGTGTGTACTACGTACCAATACGCCTGCTCCATCTTAACTCCTTCACATTCTGCTGTGTGCGGGCCCTATGCGAGATCTGCCAAAGCGATCAGCTTCTCCAACACAAACCCAAACACTGCGTCCAGTGCAAAAATGAGCAGCGCGGCGATGATGACAAATATGATGACGACGATAAAGTTGTTGAGTACCTGCTTGCGCGTGGGCCACACAACTTTTTTCATCTCGCCCTTCGTATCTTTGAAAAATCGTACGAAAGAGCGCCCAAATTTCTTCAGCTTGTTTTCTTTTTTGGCGGTTTTCTCTGCCATAGAAATACCCCTTTTCTACTTTGTCTCGCGGTGGAGCGTCTGCTTACGGCAGAAACGGCAGTACTTCTTTCGCTCAAGCCTGTCGGGAGTGTTTTTTTTGTTTTTGGTCGTGTCATAGTTACGCTGCTTACACTCCGTGCAGGCCAGGGTGATCTTCACTGTCATGCTCTTTGCACCTCCATTGGTTCGGTATCGTCAACCTCCCTCATCGTCACGGCCATCCTGCGGCCATGGGCACAGGCCCCGTCTCTTCCTTTTGAAAAGACGCAAAAAAAAATAAACCTGCGACGAGGTAGAGTCATCATATCATAAAAATGCCCTGCCCGTCAAGGTTTATTGCCCACTTCCGCAACACTTCCCCCGCGCCGGTTTTTCGCCATGGGAAGACACCAGGATTTTCGATTTTTTCCCTATCTTTTATTCACCTTATACTATGATAGCATAGAAAAGAAAATCACTATACCCCTTATGTGAAGATTTCTTCCGAAATCGTTGGGAATGTGCCTATCGCGTCGTTTATCGGGTGCATTTCACGTGGCCCTCTTGTATTCTTCTATAAAAAACGCACCTGGGACAACTGCCCAAATCGGCCCAAAACTTGCTATTTTCAAGTTTTCTATAGTATAATAGCAAACCGAAGACTTGAGAGAGCCGCCCCATATGTGTCTGGAGGGATGCCGGATGGGCCGATACATCACCCGTTCGGCAGATGAGACCGTTGCCCTGGCTGAAAAACTGGGCCGCACATTACACGGCGGAGAGCTCATTTTCTTTCTTGGGGAAATGGGCAGTGGGAAAACCACCTTCTGTAAAGGGCTTGCAAAAGGGCTTGGCACGCTTGACGAGGTGTCCAGCCCGACGTATGCAATCGCACACTATCACCGCGGCCCCACGCCTTTCGCACACTTTGATGCCTGGCGAATCAGCGGGGTGGAGGACCTGGAAACAGCGGGTTTTTTTGACTATCTTAACACCGGAGCGGTCATTGCCGTAGAGTGGAGCGAGAAGATGGCCGCGTTTGCGGAAAAGCCGGCCATTCAGGTGGCGTTGTCCCCTCTGCCTGACGGAAGCCGAGAGATCATCATAGAGGGGGCGCCTGCGTTTGAGCCTGATTTTTGCACTTGATTCCAGCGGGATGACTGCAAGCGTGCGTGTGGAGCAAAATGACACCTGTTTGTATGAAGAACTACTCGACGAGGGGCTGACGCATTCCGAAACCCTGCTCTGCCTGGCCGAACGCGCCTTCGACCGGTGCCGTATCCGGCCTGAGCACGTCTCTGCTTATGCTGTCACCGCCGGGCCGGGCAGCTTCACGGGCTTGCGTATTGGCCTGTCCCTCGTAAAAGGCCTTGCCTTCCCTTTTTCCACCCCGGTCATTCCAGTCTCCACCCTGGAGGCGATGGCCCTTGCCACAGGGGAGCGGGGGTATTTGATTTCTGCCATAAATGCACGCAGAAACGAAGTGTATTGGGCAGCCTTTCACCGTGGGGAGGAAATGAAACGCCTGCACGCAGAGGTTGTCACCCCCGCAGAGGAAGTGGCCGCCTTTCTGAAAAAACTTGACAAACCTGTAATTATGGTTGGTGATGGGGCCAAATTGTGCTATACTAATGATGATTATAGCCCCAAGGTCAGCTTATTTCAGTCTCAGCCCGTTTTGGCACGAGGGGCCGCCCTGCTGGCAAAGCCGGCGCTCAAGGGGGGAGCCCTGCCTACAGCGGAGCAGGCAGCGCCCGTCTACCTTCGGCTTTCACAGGCGGAGCGGGAACGCCTGGGGCGCATATAGCCGGGGCTCCGGCCGTATGCTTTGAGAGGAGGCGTCAAGGTTGCAGAAAGAATCTTTGGTTTTGGTCGAACATCCTCTGGTGCAGCATAAGCTGGCACTTCTTCGCGACAAAAACACCGGTACGAAAGAGTTTAAAGAAATGGTGAGTGAAATCGCCACCCTGATGTGTTATGAGGCGACCCGCCATCTTCCCACCGAAGAGGTGGAGGTGGAGACACCGATGGCCCTTTCTAAAGCCAGGGTGCTCTCGGGCCGCAAACTGGCTTTTGTCCCTATTCTTCGCGCGGGCCTTGGCATGCTGGAAGGCGTGGCCCATCTTGTGCCGGCGGCGAAAGTGGGGCATATTGGCATGTATCGTGACCCGGACACACTCAACCCTGTTGAATATTACAATAAATTACCGCGGGATATCGCCGAGCGGGATGTCATCGTGCTGGACCCGATGTTGGCGACGGGGGGCTCCGCCGTGGACGCCGTGACTCTGATCAAGAAACGCGGGGCAAAAACCATCCAGTTCATCGGGATTATCGGTGCGCCCCAGGGCGTGGAGCGCCTGCACAAAGAACACCCGGATGTGACCATTTACCTGGCCTCTCTGGACGAGGGCCTTGATGCAAACGGTTTCATTCTGCCCGGCCTTGGCGACGCAGGCGACCGCATCTTCGGTACACAATAAGGAAGTGGAGTTATCACAATGTCCCGCACTATGTTTGATATAAGGAGGGTGGCTGGTTGCTAAAAAACATTGTCATTACCATTGCCAGCGGCCTCGTTGTTCTTTTGGTTCTCGCTTTTTCAGTCCTGGTGATCTTTAACTATCGGGACTATTTTAGCGATGTCGTAATCTGGCTTGTGCTCGGTCTCATCGGCATCCTCGCGTTGTTCACGGTCTACATGGTCGTCAGCCGGCTGGTGGATGCCGTGCGCCACAAGGGACGCGATGTGGAAGA
>JAJDHT010000107.1 GCA_030266325.1 Ruminococcaceae bacterium OttesenSCG-928-I18 | reverse complement strand
GTCCACGCTTTCATCCTCAAAAAAAGGTGTCGGTATTGCCGCATACATCCCTTCCAATTTGTACATCTGTTTTCCTCCTTAAAAATATACTGAAATATTTAGAAACTCAAAATTGTTATGGCCCAAACTTCACGTTTGGAAAATTCACTTTTGAAAACCCGCTAAGAACACTTCCTGGGCAGCCGCCCTTTTCGTCCCCCTTTCTTCACCCATTTTCTTGAAAGGGCGTCAAAACACCCGGTGATACAAACTGTTGCATTGCAATTGTTTGGCCCTTCCCATGCTTTTGACTATTTGAGTGGTTACGCATCCCCGGGAAAAACGAGGCCTTTGGCAGAAAACTCAGCATAACCGACCGTTTATATATGTAAAATAAAATTGATGTTAGTAAAAATTATAGCACACAATTTATAATTTTCAATTTAAATTGTTGATTATTGGTTTTTTTGGCATATTATCCAGAATACTGTTTTATGATTTGTTGACAATGGCCAGCAATGCCCGGCTGCAATGAAAAAGACCTTTCCGATGGCAAAACGGTGTAACCACAATTATCACAAAAAATGAATATGATTCATATTAAAAGTCACCAAATTTGAACAATTTAATATTTGTAAATTGAAATTCACATGAACATATGATATACTGGCCTAAAATTAACTATAATTAAATTTAATTAATGATTGTTATCTCCCATTCGCCATTGTTACTGCGGCATCCTGTTGTTTTAATTTGGTTCTATATAGAAGGGGGAAACCTATGCCCGGCATGAATGCACGTAAAATGGTATTAATTACCAACAATCCGGTCTGCTCTGCCAAGCTGGAAAATGATTGTGTCTGCATCTTCGACGAGGCATGGAACTATGGGCAGGTGTTGCAGGCCGCACTGCGCAAAGTGGAAGAGGGCTATTTTTTGGTCAGCCACCCGATGGCAGGCAGCCTAAAACCAAACCAAACGCCTTACTTATCTGTATTGCTGGCAACGTCGTGCATCTATAGTGAAAACGATTTTGACGGTGCCGCCGTTTTAGAAAAAGCTTACGCTGTCTACGAAAAATTTCAAAGACAGCGGCCGACACCAAAATGGGGCCCAAACATCAAAAAAGATTTTGGAACCATAGATTTATCGATCATGCAAGGCGTGATGGGCCGAAAGGGCGCAACGGTTTTATAGAGACAAAACCTACAAATAAAAGCGGGAGGGTTCGAAAATGCGATTGGAGCTTGGCAAAATTTTCATCAAAGATGTCCAGTTTGGGCAGTCTACCCATGTGGAGAAAGGCACGCTTTACGTGGCAAAAGAAGAACTTGAAAAACTGGTGCTTGAGGATGACCGGATTATTGGGGCGCAAATAGAGCTGGCGCGTCCGGGGGAAAGTGTTCGTATCACCCCGGTCAAAGACTGTATCGAGCCCCGCGTGAAGGTGAGCGGGGGCGAGATGTTCCCGGGCGTGGTGGGCAAGATTGACAAGGTGGGAAGCGGACGCACACACGCGCTGGAGGGCGCCTGCGTTGTCACGGTGGGGAAAATTGTGGGGTTCCAGGAAGGCCTGATCGACATGAGCGGCCCCACCGCGTGTTACACACCGTTTTCGGAAACCCAAAACATCTGTGTCGTCATACAGCCCGCCGAGGGCCTGGAGACACACGAGTATGAAGAGGCCGGCCGCCTGGCGGGGCTGAAGGTGGCCGCAAAAATTGGAGAGTGTGCGCGCGAGCTGGAACCGGACGAGCTCGTGGTGTATGAGACCTTACCTTTCGCAAAGCAGGTTGAAACATACCCGAACCTTCCAAAGGTGGGCTACATTCACATGCTGCAAAGCCAGGGCCTTTTGCACGACACCTTCTACTATGGCACCGACGCAAAGCAGCTCTTGCCCACATTCATGTATCCGACGGAAATTATGGACGGCGCCATCATCAGCGGAAACTGCGTTGCCCCCTGCGACAAGGTGACCACCTACCACCACCTGCACAACCCCGTGATCGAGGATTTATATAAACGGCATGGCAAAGACCTGAACTTCATCGGCGTGATTTTGACCAACGAAAACGTCTATCTGGCAGACAAGGTGCGCTCTTCGGACATGGTGGCAAAACTGGTGGAGCTGTTTGGCCTGGATGGGGTTTTGATCAGCGAGGAGGGGTATGGCAACCCCGACGCGGACCTGATGATGAACTGCCAGAAAGTGAGCCAGACAGGCACCAAAGTGGTATTGATCACCGACGAATTCCCCGGGGCCGACGGAAAATCTTACTCCCTTGCGGACGGCGTTCCCGAGGCCAAGCACATCGTGTCCTGCGGCAACGGAAATGTGATTGTGCATTTCCCGCCCATGGAGAAGGTGATTGGCATGCTGGACTATGTGGAGATGCAGATTGGCGGGTACGACGGGAGTTTGAAACCGGACGGCAGCATCGACGCCGAGTTGCAGATCATCATCGCATCGACCATCGCCAACGGATTCAACCATCTTGCGGCACGCGGTTATTAAAGAGGAGGAGCAATCATGAAGAAACGTGTGGTTCACTATATTAACAACTTTTTCGCCGGTGTTGGCGGGGAGGATATGGCCCATATTCCGCCCGAAAAAAGAGAGGGCGTTGTGGGCCCGGGTATGGCGCTGCAGCCCGCGCTGGGCGACGAGGCGGAGATCGTCTCGACTCTGGTTTGCGGCGACAACTACATGGGGGAAAAGACCGACGAGGCACTGGACCAGCTGATTGCATGGATCAAAGAAGAAAAACCGGACTTAGTGATTGCCGGGCCGGCGTTTAATGCGGGCCGCTACGGATATGCCTGCGGCAGCCTTGTGAAAAAGGTGCAGGAAGAGCTGGGGATTCCCGCTTTCACGGCCATGTACGATGAAAACCCCGGGGTGGACACTTTTCGGAAGGACGCCTATATCCTGAAAGTTGCCGATTCCGCCGCCGGGATGCGCTCCGCGATTCCCTTGATGGCAAAGTTTGCCAAAAAGATTTTGAATGGCGAAGAGATTCTCGGGCCGGACGAAGAGGGGTATTTTGAGCGGGGCATTCGCGTCAATTATTTCCACGAGAAACGAGGCAGCGAGCGGGCCGTGGAAATGCTTTTGCAGGTGATGGCGGGAAAAGACCCCGTCACCGAGTACCCCCTGCCAAAAATTGACAGGGTGGACCCCGTGCCTCCGGTAAAAGATATGGCGCACACCAAGGTGGCCCTTGTCACCTCGGGCGGCATTGTGCCCACAGACAACCCAGACCACATTGAGTCCTCCTCGGCCAGCAAATATGGGGTGTACAGCATAGAGGGCATGGAGCAGATGAGCAAAGATCTGTTCACCAGCATACACGGCGGCTACGACCGCCAGTATGTGCTGGAAAACCCCAATCTTGTCGTGCCGCTGGACGCCATGCGTGAGCTGGAGAAAGAAGGGGTGATCGGCGAGCTGGCGGACTATTACATCGCCACCACCGGCACGGGCACCTCCACCGACAACGCCAAACGTTTTGGTGAAGATTTCGTCAACAAACTGAAGGAGGACAGTGTGGGGGCCGTCATCCTCACCTCCACCTGAGGCACCTGTACTCGTTGCGGTGCAACGATGGTGAAAGAAATTGAGCGCGCCGGCATCCCCGTGGTGCATATTGCCACCGTCACGCCTATCTCGCTGACGATTGGCGCGAACCGGATTGTCCCGGGCGTGGGCATACCACACCCGCTGGGAAACCCGAAATTGTCGGAGGAGAACGAGTTCAAGCTGCGGAAAAGCATGGTGTTAAAGGCACTGGACGCCCTGCAAACCCCCATTGAAGAGCAGACTATTTTCTCCTAGTAGCGGTTCGACCATCACAAGTGGTTTTGTGATGTACAATATTTCAAAAGAAAGGTGGGCTAAAATGGCATTGCTGAACGGCAAGAAAGTCGCGATTCTTGGCGACCGCGACGGCATTCCCGGGCCTGCGATTGAAGAGTGCGTAAAATCGGCAGGCGCGGAAGTGGTTTTCTCCACAACCGAATGCTTTGTCTGAACCTCGGCAGGCGCAATGGACCTGGAAAACCAGGCGAGAATTAAGGAACTGGCAGAGAAGTGGGGCAATGAAGATTTGATTGTCGTACTGGGAGGCGCCGAAGCGGAAGCTTCGGGCCTGGCCGCAGAGACTGTCTCTGCCGGAGACCCTACGTTTGCAGGTCCATTGGCCGGAGTCCCGTTGGGACTCAAGGCGTACCACATGTTTGAGCTGAAAGACGAGGTTGACAAAGAGGTCTATGAGGAGCAGATCAGCATGATGGAAATGGTGCTTGATGTGGATGAAATCATCAAGGAAGTCACCACTTATCGAAACTAATCTCCCTCCATAACGCATAGAGTCCCACAGTTCTACCTCGGAAACGGGTAGGGTGGCATCACCCCACCTGTTTCTTTACATTATACTAGAACCACTTCAAAACCGATACGGTTTTGAAGCCGCGCAAAACAATGCGCGGGAATCGCCCAGAGGGCGATTGGTTCGCCGTTCATAGTCAAACGCACACCTGCAAGGTGTGCCGGCAGTCTTTGCCTGCCGCAGTGAAAACCGTTCCGGTTTTCACTTGGATTGACTATATAAGAACAGGGCCGTATGGTGGGTGCGGCGGTTGTGGGGCGGGAACACCCATCGCCGGAAAAACCTGGCCAGAACCGGCGGCGTTTAGGTCCCCCCTTGCCTTTTTTCGAGCATAAGCTCCTTCGTACTACTGTTTTTGCCAAATTTTTCTTTGACTTGAACCGCGCTTGCGATTATGATATAGGATAACGGATGATGAATATGATGCGTTTTGCTTTAGAAGAAAGCAGTGAATATGGAAAGCCGTCTGCCCCGTCGAGAGAAAAGGGGGCAGCGTCTCATGATTTGGCAATATCGCGCAAAGTCTTGAATGAGTGCAAGTACAAAAAACAGCTACTGGATAAATCATCGAATGTAAAGAAGAGGAAATGCAACATGATGTATATTGGCGATTCGCTAAAGGAAATCCGCAAAAAAAAGCAATTGACCTTAAAACAATTGGCGGAGACCGCCGATTTATCTGCTGCATACCTCAGCAAACTGGAAAACAACCTGACGAGCCCAACGCTTGCCAACCTGCAGAAGATTTGCGAAGCGCTGCAAATCACGATGGCGGAATTTTTGATTGACGACCAGGAAGACCCGCCCCGCGTGCTGAAAAAGTCGGAGCGGCCTGAGCTTTTCAAAACGGGGTCGGGAATCCTCTATAAACTGCTGTTTGACCGTTCTACAAAAGTGAAGATCATCAGCATGACGATACAGGAAGACAACTATAAAGAAGAAATGTCCTGGGGACACCACGACGACGAGCTGGGTATTGTGGCCGAGGGGTCTTTGGTCATCACGATCGGCGAAGACAACTACGTGCTTTTGCCGGGTGATTTTATCTATATCAAGGCGCACGAAGTGCACCAGTATAAAAAGGTGGGCGAAGGTGCGTGCACAGTGTATTGGATTTACGTTCCGGAAGCGGACCATTAGGGAGAGGAAAACATACATGGAGCAAAAACAGAAAGTACTGGATGCGCTGGGGGAAATGCAGATTCCCTATGAGTGCGTAGAGCACCCCGCGGTCTATACCATTGAGGAGATGCAGAAACTGGATTTCCCGCAAGGCGCCGTGATTGCAAAAAATCTGTTCCTTCGGGACGCGAAAGGAAAGCGGCATTTTCTCGTGGTGGTGGGCTCCGAACAGGCCATCAACCTGAAAGAGATGGAAGGCAAACTTGGCAGCACCAAACTGTCCTTTGCTTCGGATGAGCGCCTTGGCAAGTACCTGGGGCTGACCAAGGGAGCGGTCAGCCCTTTTGGGCTCCTCAACGACCCAGAGGGCAAGGTGGAGTTTTATTTGGACGATACCCTGCTGAAAGAGGACAAAGTTGGTATCCACCCCAACGACAACACCGCCACCGTCTTCATCAGCGGGCCCGATATCGTCAAATTCGCTGCATCGACAGGGCACAAAACAAACCCGTTGCGGCTGAAATAGTTGACGCTCGTACGGGTTATTTTGGAAACAATGCCCCCGCATGCAGGGGAGCAATGAAACGCGCTCCCTGCAGCAGGGCCAGTTTGAAACCCCACTGGTGGGGATCAAAACCCCAGTTTACTAGTGGCTGTTCTTTTTTCCTCCTTCCGGTAAAACTGGGGGGAGGGTCAAACAAAATATACACACAAAGCACACCCCCTGCGGCCATACAAGTGCCGAAGGGGGTGTGCTTGCCGTCTCTGGGCGGCCAGATGCCGCCGGGCGCCACTGTCCCAGTTCTCCTCGCGGTAGCTCACCGTCAGGGTGTACACCCCTGCAGTTTCCGTTCAGTAAAAA
>JAJDHT010000106.1 GCA_030266325.1 Ruminococcaceae bacterium OttesenSCG-928-I18 | reverse complement strand
AGTCGAGGTCGCCGCGCTCGAGACCATGGATGAGCACTTCGGCGGTGGCGATGTTGGTGGCCAGCGGGATGCTGTGCATGTCGCACAGGCGCAGAAGATTCATCTCGTTTGGCTCGCCCGGCTTTGCGCTGATGGGATCGCGGAAAAAAAGCAGCAGGTCGATTTCGTTGCAGGCGATGCGCGCGGCAATCTGCTGATCGCCCCCATGGGTACCCGAGAGGAACCGCTGCACTTGCAAACCCGTGGCTTCGCTTACCAGTTTGCCCGTTGTGCCTGTGGCGACAAGGGTGTGCTTGCCCAAGGTATGGATGTACGCAGTGCAAAACTGTACCATCAGCTCTTTTTTTGAATCGTGGGCAATCAACGCGATATTCATGCACTAACCCCATTTCCGTTTTTTTCGGGACGATAGGCCTCAATTCACCTTAGCCCCGGTAGACGAGGGGGACCTCTTCCCCGAGCAGACGCTTTGCGATGGCCTTAAACACCGAGCGCTCGGTGCCAAAACCAGGGAGCGCGGCGCCCCCCGTGGTGGCTACCTGTATACCGGCCGAATCAGGGATCACGCCGAGCAACTGTGCCCCCACGGTGTCGATGGCTTCGTCGAGGTCTTGCAGAACCCCGTTTGCCAGCGCCCGCTGCGGGATCACGCGGTTGAGCAGCAGACGTACGGGTTTGTCCGCAAGCTCCGGCTGTCCCACTAAAAGCTGGCCGATGCGAAGCGCAGCGGGGTCGGGTGTCAGGACCAGAACGACCCGCTGTGCGGCCTCGGTGGCCAGCGCAAAAGCCTCGTCAAGACCTCCCGATGCGTCCAGCAGGATGTAGTCATAGCGGGAGGACTGCTCTTTGAGAAGCGCATCCAGCGGACGCTTGGCCAGGGTGCCGTCTTCATAGGGGGCACACAGGAGCCAAAATCCCTCCTGCCGGATACTGGGTACGGCGGCCTTTTCCACAGTGCAGCGGCCTTCCATTACATCCGAGAGGTCAAAGACCGTCTTCCCGCTGATTCCCCCGATGACATCGGCACTGCGAAGGGCGGGTTTTAACTCAATATAGAGGACTTTTTTTTCTAAGGCGGCCAGGGCCTCCCCGGTGAGCACAGCGGCTGTGGAGGTACCGGTGCCACCCTTGCCGGAGACGAAGGCGATGATGACAGCGTCCATGTACGTACCTCCGGAAAGTTTACATACGGGAAAGCCGCCGGGGAAACGACGGCACCAAAAAGAGTGATGGCTGGAACCCTTTTCTCGCATTTCTCTTGTTGATTATAGCAGAATTAGGGGCTGTGTACAAGCGTATTTTGTGGTTGTTCACCAAAAACTGTAATAAAGTGTCGCGGCAAGTGTATACAGAAACACCAAGGCGGACCGACCTAAAGCAGGCCTGCACAGCTGAGTGCCCTATACAGCGCGGAAACAGGAAGCCCCATGGCGTTGTAGTAGCAGCCTTCAATGCGGGGCACAAACCGGGCGGCCCAGCCCTGGATACCATAGGCGCCGGCTTTATCATAGGGTTCGGGTGTTTTACACACAGATAGGATCTCATTTTTCGGAATGGTAGAAAAAAATACGGTCGTCGTCTCGGTGAACTGTTCGCAGCCGCCCGGATACAAGATGGATACGCCGGTGTGCACCTGGTGGCGATGCCCACTGAGACGAGACAGCATGTCGATGGCGTCGGCCTCGTCGGCCGGTTTGCCCAGAACGCGTCCTTCCAGCTCAACGATGGTGTCACAGCCGATCACCGTTTCGCCGGGGCATTCCCGGAAAACCCCCTCGGCCTTGGCCTTCGCCAAAACCAGGGTCAACTCTTTGGGCGAAGCGGCATGATAGCCCGACTCCTTGATGTCAGCGGCACGTACGGTGAAATCTTCTGTGAGCATGGACAATAAAGCACGCCGGCGGGGGCTTTGGGAAGCCAAGAGTAAAGGCATGAAATTCTCCTCACATTTGTCATAGAATCGTTACTTGTATAGGTTGATAGCCGATGGTAGAATAGGCGTAACAATTTTAAGAGAAAAAAATACTTTCTAAAGAAGGAGTGTATCATGAAAAAAGGAATATTGACAATCGCATTGTTATTGGCAGCCGCCATGGCCCTGACGGCCTGTGCCGGTGGCACGACCTCGTCGTCTGCCAAGTCAGAACCCCAAAGTGCCGCGGCGCAGTCGGCAGAGAGTGAAGTGAATGTGGCCGACACAGGGGCGCTTGGCGTGGAAATGCTGTATCAGGAATATGGCACTTCGGAAGAGACCAGCATCGATTATGCCATCGAGGTACCCCAGATGACCGGTTCTTCCCCGGCCATTGAGGAGATCAACGCCGCCATTTTAGAGTTTGCCGGAGACTATGAACTGAAAGAGGATGCAAGCAGCGCCTCTGACGATTTTTTCCAAAGCTTACAGCTCAAAGCCTATCCGCAGACGGGCGACGATTATGCGCAGATCGTGATGACCCGTGTCGCCTACCCGAACTATGGTACCCAGGGCGAAATTGCCAGTTTCCTGTACGACATAAAAAATGATGCGGTGTTGAGCCCTGCGGACGTCATGGAACAGAATGGCATTGACGAAGAAGAGCTGCGCCAGCGGGTGGAGAACTGGGAAGGCCTGTATGAGGGCGATACGGTGACCGATGTCTCTTTTGCAGCGGCGCGGTTTGTGGAAAATGGATGCGAAGTATACATCCACTACTTCTTCAAAAACGCCGAGGCCACCGACGGCAATGCCATCTTGATTTACAACTCTGCCGACGACAGGCTCTATCCCTTTAACCAGGGATACCCCATCATCGACCCCGCCGAGCTTGACCACCTGAACCCGCCGCTGTGGTATGACCAGGAGGGCCAGCAAGTGCCGGACGTCACAGGGGAATGGACCAGCATGACGGACCTTGTGCTGAATGGAGAGCTCACCTTCCAGGAGGATGGAACGGTCATGTACCGTGATTCGGGCGGTGTGGAACACGAGGGAACCTACACCCTGCACAGAGCGGTCATCCTGTACCAGTTTGAGGACCTTGGAGAGCTTACGGGGCTCATCCTCGATGAAGATGAGCTGACCATGCCGAACGATATCGGCGGATCCTATCTTTACGACCGTATGTGAGAACCCATGGGAATTGAAAAAGAGGAGGGCGCCGCAGGCGCCCTCCTCTTTTGTGGAAAAGGTGATTTTGGAAGCGATGTCTCGCTACCACAGACGGGTTTTGCCGCAAAACGGTTTCACTATGTCTGTTCCCAATTTTCCCAGTGCCAGGCATAACCCATCTGAGAGACGGCGACGCGCTTTCCAAGCAGCTCCACGGTACGGTCCCGTCCCGAGAAATTGATGCTTACGGCGGCCGCCGACTGCTCATCCCGACGCTCGTAGACGATCAAGCCGGGCTCGTGGTAAGAAAAATGAAGACGGCCATTGCGGAAGGCAGAGCAGTTTCGCCGCAGCTTGGAGAGCTCGATGATCAGCTCGATAAGGCGGGTTTCTCCGCTGGTCCAGTCGTAATAGGCGCGGTTGAACGGATCCTTATACCCCTGCATCCCGATTTCATCCCCATAATATATGCAGGGGATGCCCGGCAGGGTGAACTGTAGCACGAAGGCGAGTTTTACTTTCTGCAGGCCCTCCTCATACCGGCTTTGCGAGAGGCGCCGTCCGCTCTGCCAGTCTCGGTCCCGTCCATTCAGGGGCTCGTCGGCAAGGGCGGTGAGGATGCGCTCGGTATCGTGGGTAGAGAGATGGGTGGTGCATGCAGAGAGGGCGGGGGCGGGGTAGTTTTCACAGATGGACATGACGGCGTCGGCAAAGCCCGCCGCGTCCCCGCTTGAGAGAAAGAAGAGAATGGCGGTGCGGAACGGATAGTTCATCACCCCGTCGAGCTCCTCACCCAAAAAGTACTTCCGGCGCACCCCATATGCCTCTTTATGAGAGGCGTCTTCCCATACTTCCCCAATCAAAAGTTTGTCCTCGCCATGGCGCTTGACGGCCCCGCGTATCTCTGCAATGAAGTCGTCGGGCAGTTCGTCCGCCACGTCCAGCCGGAAGCCCGACGCGCCCAGCGAAAGCCAATGGTCGATGACGCCGCCCTCGCCGCAGATGAACTGGCGGAAAGAGGCGCTGCGCTTGTTGCAGGTGGGAAGGGTCAAAAACCCCCACCAGCTCTCGTAGCTGCCGTCGGGGTTAAAGCAATACCAGTCGCGGTAGGGGCTGCCCGGGCCCTGCCAGGCGCCGTGCGTGGGGTAGCGCCCCTCTTTGTTAAAATAGAGGGAGTCGGACCCTGTGTGGCTGAACACCCCGTCCAGAAGGATGCGAATGCCCAGTTCCCCGGCTTTTGCACAAAGCTGCACAAAATCCTCGTTGGTGCCGAGGTAAGGGTCCACTTGCATGTAATCTGCCGTATTGTAGCGATGGTTCGAATGCGCCTCAAAAATGGGGTTTAAATAAATCCAACCCACCCCGAGGGAACGCAGGTAGGGAAGGCGTTTTTGGATGCCGAGAAGGTCCCCGCCGAAATAATCCAGCGTCAGGCGCCCGTCGGGCAGGTCGGTGGGCCAAAAATAGGGTTCTTTGCGTTTGTCGGCGCGATAGATGCGCTCGTTGAAACCCAGAGGTTTTCCGGGGTTGCCCTCGAGGAAGCGGTCGGGAAAAATCTGGTACATCACGCTGCCGGGAGCCTCTTTGGGCACCGCATAGCTCGCGTCATAGATCGTCAGCTGGTAGGGTGTGCCGGTCTCCGTGGTCAGATACGCTTCCCCCAGGGGGCCGGCATAGAGTTTTCGGTAGTCCGTGTACAGGTCGAACCAATAGAAATAGAGCCCGGGTTCTTCTGCGGGCCAGGTGAGGCAAAATACATCCCGCCCCTCTTGCTGCCCGGCGGCTTCCAGGGGAAGCTGCCGTGGGGTACCTTTGTCGGGCCGCAGGAAAAGATAGGGTGTCTTGCAGTGGAAATCAGCCGGAACACGCAGGGTAAAATGCAAAGGGATACCCGCCGCTACGGCTCCGAATGGAGTTTTATAGGCTTCGTCCTGGCTGTTGTAGATCGAAGTCATGATGCCTCCAGAGTGGTGCAAAAGTCCCATTGTACGCGCTTTTTTGCAGATGCCTGAGGTGACGGGCAGGCGTTACCATTTGACGGGCTGGGTGCCCCAGATATTTTGCGCGTATTCGAGCACGGAACGGTCGGCCGAAAAGACACCGCTGCCGGCAATGTTCATCAGGCTCATACGGGTGAAGGTGTTGCGGTCCCGGTAGAGGCCAGAGACATGGGCCTGCGCGCGGCGGTAATCGGCAAAGTCGGCCATGACCATATAGGGGTCGATGGTGCGCAGGTTCGCCACGATTTCGTGGAAGTTTTCGCCGCTCCAGCCGTGCTCTAAAAACTGCAGTACCTCCTCGGCCACGGGGTCCCTCGAAATATAGTGGGCCGGGTGATAGCCCTCCTGTTTCAGGTTGTCCACTTCTTCACGCAGCAGGCCGAACTGGATAAAGTTCTCGCTGCCCGCGGCCTCGGCAATTTCCACATTAGCGCCGTCCAGCGTGCCCAGGGTCACCGCGCCGTTCAGCATAAATTTCATGTTGCCGGTGCCTGAGGCCTCGGTGCCGGCCAGGCTGATCTGCTCCGAAACCTCGCTCGCGGGCATCAGCCGCTCGCTCGTGGTCACGTTGTAGTCCACAAGATAGGCGACACGCAGTTTTTCGCGCACGGCTTTGTCTTCGTCAATGAGCTCGCCAAGCTTCCAGATCAGGCGGATCATCTGCTTGGCCATATAGTACCCGCTGGCCGCTTTGGCGGCAAAAATATAGGTCTTCGGCACGTAATCGGCATTCGGGTTGTTTTTCAGGTAGAGGTACTCCGCCGCGATATTGAGCGCATTCATATGCTGGCGCTTGTACTCGTGCATCCGTTTGACCTGGCAGTCGAACATGGTGTCGGGGTCCAAGCTCACACCGGTGCGGCGCTTGAGGTTGTCGGCAAAGATGGCCTTGTTTTGACGCTTGACCTCGTCGAGGCGGGCCAGGACGTCCTTGTCCTTTTTGCTGGCGGCAAGCTTTGCCAGCTCGGCGGCGTTTTTCTTGAAGCCGGGGCCGATGACGTCGGTGAGGAACCCGGTCAAACCGGGGTTCGCCTGCAAGAGCCAGCGGCGGTAGGCGATGCCGTTCGTCACGTTGGTGAACTTCTCGGGGCTGAACAGGTAGTAGTCGTGGAAGACCGTCTCCTTGATGATTTCACTGTGCAGCTGGGAGACGCCGTTGATGGAATGGGTGGCGTAGCAGCAGATGTTCGCCATGCGAATCTGCCCTTCGCCAATGAGTGCCATGTAGTCAATTTTGCCGGTGTCCCCGGGGAAAACGCCTTCAAATTCGGCGCGCGCGCGCGTGTCCATCTCT
>JAJDHT010000105.1 GCA_030266325.1 Ruminococcaceae bacterium OttesenSCG-928-I18 | reverse complement strand
TCGTCCTCTAACACGTCGTAATACACAAGAATGTCATGCAGGGCGCTGTGCAGGTTCGTGATATCCACCTTCCTTGCAGTGGGCATGTAGTAGACCGCCTTTATGTTCACCGGGTAGTCGATGCGCATATGCTTGCAGGGTATGTACCACCCGGCTTTTTCTTGGTATTCAGAAAACCTTTTGCTTGGTATGACCTTCGGCTTCCCGCCACGGATAATCAACTGTTGGCTGTTTTTCTTTGTCACTGGCGCCAGTGGGATAGTAAACGTTACCACGGCAAATCCTCGGTTTCTTCCACTGGGATAAAGTTATTCTTTTCCCAGCCGTACATTAGGTTGTTTCCGTCTGTTGGTTGGTATACCCGCCTGCATTTCCCGTCATAATTTAACCCTATGGTGCCATATTCACCTTCCCAGCGATTTTTCATTACCTCCAGCGCCACGCCAAACCCAACATTATCGTTTGCCCTTTTTACACTGATCACATTGGACACGCGGTTCGTCACATTCCCGCTGCCGCTCACGTCGTCGGCGTCCGTAATCTTTTCCGTCTTTCTTGGGTGTGCCACCAAGTGAACATGCACGTTGTAAAGGTTGGCAAATGCGGCCACCTGGTTTATGAACTGCGTCTGCCGCAACAAATAGTCCTTTTCGTTCATTTTCCCGAAATCCACCGTCATGAGGTTATCGATAAGAAACACTTTGCAATCGTGTCTCTTCGCCGCCCGTTCAAAGACCTTTAGCACGGTAGACTCTTCGTCCGTCAGTGTGATGGCGTTGTCATAAAGCCAAAAATACCCGTCATACCAGTTATGTATCATTTTCCGGTTTTCTTTTTCGACGAAGTATACGGTACGACCAGACTTTTCGTCGTCATAACACTTCACGTGTTCCGGGCCGGCGGCCTGCAAATCCACCCAATACTGAAACCTGTCTGCCCTGAGTTCGCCGGAATAAGCACACACCCTTTTGCCGTCTTCTATCGCGTCCAGTAGAATTTGAGACAGTACGGTACTTTTTCCTTCGCCGCGCTTTCCTGTCCAAACCGTCACGTCGCCCATAAGGAACCCACCGAACACCCGGTTTAGCTCGCTGATACTGGTAGACACCTTTTCAGCGTTCTTCATGTCCAGTGGCGTTATTTCGGCCAGGTTCAGCAACCCAGCTATAGGGACAGGCTTTGCCGCTTCCCATGCGTCTTTCACTGCCTGAGGCCCGTGTTTGTACAATAGTGCGTTCGCGTCCTTGCAAAGGTGTTCCACCACGTAGACGCCTTTGTCCGATAACTTTACGGTTAACGTTCGCAACATTTTCCGCCCGGCCTCGTCATTGTCGCCAAACAGATATATTTTGTCGAACGTTTGCAGAAAATCCCAGCAAGTATCCAGCCAAGTATAATCTTCGGCGCCAGACGGCACACTCACGGCGTTGGGTATTCCCGCCTCATGCAGGCTCATGGCGTCGAATTCACCTTCGCAGATCGTCAAAGGAAACGAGGTGTCGCACTTGTCCATGCCGAACAGAACAGGCTTTGTGTCTGTTTCGCGCCACGCCTTCCTTTCACCAGGTGCCAATTTGCGCGGGAATCGGAACTTGTTAAACACATGCTCGCCGTTTTCGTCGAAATATGGGAACATGATATTTCCTTCTGCGTCCGTTCCGATATGATATGCGGCGGCGGTTTCTTTGCTGATTTTCCGCAGGGAAATGTATTGTTCCGCTACACTTGTCACCGGTTTTGGCTTTAGCTTCGGGCGCACATATTCCCGCATTGGCCTATCTTCCGGTTCGACACTAAATTCCCTGCACAACTGGGTAAAGTGCCCTTGTTTTCCGCATGAGCCACGCTTGCAGTTATATGTCTTATTGTCGATATTCAGGGCAAACGTGTTCTTATCGCGGTGTTGTCCACCATGACAAAAAGGGCATTTTTGAGGGACAATTTCACTTCCCTTGACCTGATACGGCTTCAAAAAACTGTCGGCGAATTCTAAAGGCGTCATACCGCCACCCACTTTCCGTCAAAGTAAACCTTGCCGTCTTCACGTCTGGTGCCATTCGTTGGTTCCGTGCCTGCAATGTCAAAGTTTTCGTCCAGGTAGTCTACATAGCCGCTGTTGAAGAACGTGCTACCGTTTTGCCAATATTTCTTGTCCGTATCCTTCTTAGCCGCCACATATCGTTCTATGCACCGTTCCAAATGCTCATACCCAATTTTCTGCAGCTTGGCCTTTTGAGTATTTGATACTTGGCCCTTGCCTTCCTTTTTTGGGTACAATTTCCAGACGGATTCAAAAAAATCGACATATTCTTTTCTATTCTCTTCTTTTCTTTTCTCTTCAGTCGGTAGCACTACCGTAGCACTACTACACTCATCCGGTAGCGGTAGGGTTGGTGGCGTGGGTTTGTTGATAGTCTGATGTTTTTTGAAGTTCGGGATGTAATAGTAATTTTGGCTGTCTGCTTCGAAAAGCACGATTAGGGCAAGCTCGGCAAGATGGTTCAATGCCTTTTCCATATCGGAATCTCTAAGGGTGTCATAAGGAAATATATCAGCCTTTATGAGTTTCGGATTGGCGCGGCCCACTCCGTGGTCTTCCGCAAAGTTCCACATTCCTATATACATCAGCCGTTCAACATGCGAACACTCAGCTATTTTCTCGTCCCGCCAGAAACTTGGGTCTATCATACGCTTGCGCGGCATA
This sequence comes from Ruminococcaceae bacterium OttesenSCG-928-I18, assembly GCA_030266325.1. GTDB lineage: Bacteria > Bacillota > Clostridia > Oscillospirales > Ruminococcaceae > JAAYCI01. Next base: position 3,730 of record JAJDHT010000105.1, on the reverse strand, counting down.
TTACACCGCCTTTCTGATGTCTTGCATTACCTCTGGCGGGACTGCTCGCCCGCGCAGGAAATATAGAAAACGCACATATTGCTCTTCCGTGAGTAATAATTTACTGTTTTTCTTAGATATTGAAATCTTTGGAATTGCGATAATGTTCATAGCCGTAACCTCGAACCACTGGAATCTAGATTGGTATTTGCACACAAAGAAAGGAATTTGTGCTCGGTTGGCCAGTTCCGCCATTGCCCTCATGGATGGATGTGCTTTGTCTACAGGTTTAGCATTCTCGTTTTTGTATTCAATAACAGCGACCGGGAGCGATTTGTCATATTCAAGCATGACAAAGTCAAGGTCTACCGCTGGACAATCCCACCCCCAAAGGCGGTGCCTCTTTGAAAGCGCTTCGTCTCTCCAATTACTTCTCTCAAGACGCACATCCGGCATCGGCTATTGCCTCCAATATCCTCGCCTTACTTGTTGCAACGCACTCTTCGTTAGCGTCAGCTCCAATGAACTCTCGTGCTTTTAATACAGCGGCCACACCTGTTGTGCCTCCGCCCAAGAATGGGTCTAAAATCAAGTCCCCGGGATATGTAAATCTCTCAACAATATCCTGCATACCGCCAAGAGACTGCCCCCATTCATGGAATAGCTTGTCGTTGTTGTTCGGTGGACTCTTTAGTACATCCCCGACCATATCGCCGCCATATTCACCTTTCGTAAACCACAAAACGGGCTTCCAAAATGTGTTTGTTCTCTTGTGCCACAGCTGTGGCGACTGCCCTCCAGGTGTCATGTATGCCATACACCAGTGATATGTCATTTCCCGCCCAAGTTCAGTCATCACATCTGGAAGATATGATTGTCCAGTCATAACAATAAGCGAGCCGCCCGGGTTTAACACCCTTTCTGCAAGCCTTGATAAATCTCCATATAATGGCACATATTCTCTAGGATATGGCGGGTCAGTAATAATGAAATCTACACTTTCATCGGGAATGCTTGGTAGGCCATCACGGATGTCGCCAACAAAAACCTGGCAATTATCAGGCATTTGTGTTGGCGCTTCATACGCCTTACGTTCTGCTTTTGCTTCTCTGTTCACCTGCTTGCTCGCGGATAGCACAGAACTGGTCTGGCCTGTTGCCAACCTGTCCACAACATCCGGGTCTTGTATTGCCTTTTCTTCACGGCGGGTTGGGTTAAACACGGATACGGGTTTGCGCTGTCTCGGCTGTTCGCGGCCCATGGTGTCTATAGACGTGGTAAATTTTTCCACGTTCCCTGCCTCCACCATTTCATTTCTAACAGCACCAACAGTAGGATGACTAACCCCCAACCCCGCCGCTATCTGTCTATCAGACTTTTCCGGCGTCTCAGAAAGCTGTTGCCGTATCAGTTCCCGCTTCTGCTCTGCATTGAGATGCCGTCTCGCACAGTTCAGTTTCCTGGCATGAAGCCGTTTATCGTCTTCTGTCATTCCGGCCCTAATAACCTTCGGGTAATCCTTCAATCCGAGATCTGCGCAGATTTTGAGACGGTGATGTCCATCAAGTACATTGCCCTGTTCGTCAAACTCTATGGGTACCATAACGCCACGGGCAGCAATATCAGCCTTCAGCTCCTCATACTCTTCCGGCGACAAATCCGGCATCACTTGGTATATCAAAACGGCAAATCCCCCTCATCGGCAACTTCCTCAAACTTGTCATTGTCTGACATGGGCTGCTGAACAGCTTGCCCGGCATCTTTCTTCCCATCCGCAAAGTAAAAATCATTCACAACCACTTCAACCGCTTTTCGTTTGTTGCCGCTTTTATCTTCGTAGGTTCTGGTTGATATGCGGCCAGAAACACCAATGCGCTGGCCTTTGGACACATATTTCGCAAGCGCTTCCGCCTTCTTTTCCCACGCCTGGCAGTCTATAAAATCTGTCTTGTCGTTATATCCTGAAACGGCCAACGAAAATGAACACACGCTTTTCCCGCTGTTGGTTGTATTCACTTCGATATCTTTTGTGGTACGGCCAAGCAAATTTACACTGTTCATATCATTCCTCCAAATAATTTCTTCCAATCAATCCCATCCATTCGGCGCGGCTATGGGCTTTTTCATATTCCTTTTGGCAAATCCGTTTTAATGCCATGTCCATATCAGGGTTAAAATGGACTCCGCGCATGCCTAACGGGTTGGTGTGTGGGTTATTCCCTGTATGATTTTCGGGCGTAAGCCAAACCTTAAACCCGTTGTCTTCGCTCACCCTTCGAAGTGGGCCTTTGAATATGTGGTGTTCATGTAGGGTGCCAATAGTTTCTGTGTCCGCATAATGCCGCCAGGCCCAGCATTCACGCCGATTTTGCAATATACTTTTCATCCCATGCACTTTTCATTTTTGCCAGTTCATCCGGCGTTTTTGTTTCAATTCCGATGGCCTGAGCGTCCTGAACAAGGCTGTCAATCAAAAGTGACATTTGCTTGGTGTCATAGACGGAAGAACCGTAGATACATTTAATCCATGAATACCCTTCGTGTTCTTTGGACGGGCCAACCAGTTCTGTTTGCCAGCCAATTCCCTTGTGCGCCCAGCTGCGTGTGTGGCGGTCAATTGCCATGTTCGGGATCAAAAGTAGGTCACTGTTACCACCAATATTCCTTATTGCATTGCGGTATACTTCCTCCGGCGGCAAAGACATGTTTACGGCCAGGGCGTTAATCAGAACCCATGCGTAAGCGTTGGCATCCAAGCTCCGCCTATTTTTATGTTCCTTTACCTCAATGTCATATTCCTTTTCAGGGTCAAGCGTAGAAAAAATATAGGTGAACCACTGCACTGCCTGGGCCAAGTTTTTCCCAAGAAAAGTCTTTTGCATATGGTTCACCTCCTCGCGTTAGCCCGCATCTGCGGCTTCTTTTTCTTTGTTGTGACATTCCAGACAGCGTCCCCAGCCCTCCAGTACCTTTTCAGGCGCGACCACACTACCGTCGGACTTCTTAATGGGTCTTGTCGGTTTATTGCAAACGGGGCAGATAACGGGTTGTTCTGTGTATTTGCTCCCTTGACTCCAATAGACATCCGCGCCAACACCTAAAGCCTTGCAAGCCACGCTGATTGCGTCCGTGAGTGCCATTTTGTAGCATTCGTCCGATGTGTGCGGCCCGGCCTTCTCATTTTCCACTAACATAGAACCGCCCACGCCCGGAATGCCTTCGCTCCATTTTTCCTCATGTTTGACATATAGATTTATGTTGCAAAACGCACACTTTTCGCCTTTAGCGCCCTCTTCCATCCACTGCCGAACAATGTCATATTTCCAGCCGAACCCCACCATGCCAAACAATTCTGTCAGCTTCATAATGCGCCACATGGGGTTGATATCGGTCATGCCACGCAACCTTCCACCGCCAATAGTTTTTTGCGCCTCAGGCGGTACGGTCTTTACTTTGTTCCACAAATCAAGGGTGCTCATTCTGCTTCACCTCCGCAAACGGATCATACTCACTTCCCGGCTCAATCGGTGGCATCCTTCTGCCCTTCGGCGGGGATGTACCATTTTCTGATTGGGCATTCGTCTCCCGGGTTTGTTTTGGGCCTTGGCACAACTTCATATGTCCAACTACACCGCCCTTCATATTTTTTGAACAGTCGGCAACGGTCACAACAGACATCGTCTTCTGGGAAGTTTATTGGTGGTAAAAATCCTTTAGTAAACCACCCCACGCCAGAATCAAACTCCTTCAC
>JAJDHT010000104.1 GCA_030266325.1 Ruminococcaceae bacterium OttesenSCG-928-I18 | reverse complement strand
CATCGGAAAGCTCATCGGCATTTTCCGCTACCTTCGCGGGAGGCCATTTGTTCATTCTCAGGACGACATGTTACAATAGATGTCTCCTTTTCGAAAATGTTCAAATTGCGTAAGCATCTCGATCTTTACCACACAAGTACATAGATACAAAAACAAGATAGAACCAATTGTACCTTTGCCGTTTTTGAAACCAAGCAGGTCGATTCACCTTTTCACGGAGGCTGTTGCTTTCCGTGGTTGTTCTGTCTGGTGCCCTGGGGTCAGGGGATCTGCCCGCCCTCACGGTTATCGCCGTGGGCTGTGGAAAAACGACTACCCATTGCACTTTCTTTACAATGCGTCGGGCTTAGATGCCGTCCCAAGTTCCAATAAGGCTTCTGTAGTGCTGGTAACAACCTTTTGGCCTATGCCGTGGCTGCCGTTCCTCTGAAATCGGTTCTTCAAACAAATTTTCTTTCACCGAACCGTAAACTCATGGACTTGCACGCTGTTACTGCGTCTATTTCCCGTGTTCCGGTTCCAAAGAACAATCTATCTGAATGGCCCATATAGGCTGCCGGCTTATTTACCGGCTTCCCGATTCAGCTGGCAGAACGTCTACCCGTGTCCGCTTCCGTTTGATTGACCGGCTCACATTCCGTTGTTGCGCTTTTTTGACCCCACTTTGCGTAACAGGGGAGACTCATGACTGACGCATCAATCATCCAAACCCTTTTCATGTGGCCCGCGCGGGAATTTTCTTCCTGCCGGATACTCTATTCTCTACTGGAATTCAAGTTAAGCTTCTTACGGGTCTATCCGTTCTGCCCCAACTGAATGGGTTCTTCAAGCTGGAACATTGGACTCACCCCTTTCTCTTTACTGTGCATATATGATAGCATAGATATAGGGTAAAATCCATTGGCAAACTGCATGGAATTGGCCCCAATAAATGCGCAAGGTGCATAAATTGTGAATGATTAATGTACTATTATTGTATATTGTGACAGAATTGTGTAAATGCTTCGCTTGACGTGGCAGTGGATAATTATGATAATAAGACACATGGGAGGCGGAGCGCATGGTAGAGATGAAAGACGGTGTGATTATGATGCACACCGACAAAACCAGTTATATTCTGGAAGCGCGCAGGGACGGCACGCTGGAAAACCTCTATTACGGGGGGAGAATCGAGGTGGATGATGTCTCCCCCCTGCGGGCCAAAGTGGATGCGGGTTATGGTATGGACGTGGTGCGCCATGAGGGCATGGCCGCGCTCTCGGGCCTTTGCCTCGAGCTTTCCCCACAGCAACGCGGGGACTACCGGCGTGGGGCCCTGCTTGCCAGGATGCCGCACGGAGGTCTTGCCAGCGACTATGCTTTCGAAAAGGCAAAAATGGGTTTTTCAGCGGCTCCGGCAGGCGGCATGCCCCATGCGAAAGACGGCGACGAAACCGTCACCGTCTCTTTCAGCGAGCCTTCGGGCGTGAGCGTGGAGCTCTTTTATACCTTGTTTGAGAAAGCGGATGTGATCACCAAGAGGGTGCGTATTACGAACCATGGGCAAAAACCCGTACTGCTGCTGCGTGCGCTCAGCAGTCAGCTGGATCTGCCGCGCAGTGATTACTCTCTTTATACCCTCAGCGGTGCCTGGGCAAGGGAGTGCCATCTGAAGAAAAAAAGCCTGTCCCAGGGGATCCAGATGTTTGGCAACAACACGGGTTCTTCGGGAAACCAGTGCAACCCCTTTTTCTTCCTGGCGGAGAGGGGCGCTACCGAACAAAGTGGCGGGGTGTACGGTTTTAACCTTGTCTACTCGGGGAACCACGAGGCAAGCGTTGAGGTGGACGCGCAGGGCAAAACCCGCGTGCTTCAGGGCATTCATTCGGATGGGTTTTCCTGGCCGCTGGCCCCGGGGGAGAGTTTCCTTACGCCCGAGGCGGTCCTGACTTTCTCGGAAGAGGGAAAGACGGGAATGAGCCACAACATGCACCGGTTTATCAAGGACCATATCCTGCCAAAACCATGGCGGGACCGGCCGCGCCCCGTGCTGCTGAACAATTGGGAGGGCACGTATTTTAATTTCAACGAGCAAAAGCTGTTGAGCATAGCCAAAGTGGCGGCGAAGCTGGGGGTGGAACTCTTTGTGCTGGACGACGGGTGGTTTGGGCGCAGGGATAACGACCGTGCGGGCCTGGGGGACTATGACGTCGACCGCAAGAAACTACCCTCGGGCCTCGCGGGGCTTGCCCGAAAGCTGAAGACACTCGGGCTGGATTTTGGCCTTTGGTTTGAACCGGAGATGGTGAACAGGGATTCCCGCCTCTTTGAAACGCATCCGGACTGGATTGTGCAGACGCCGGGATACGAACCGGGCCAAGGGCGCAACCAATACGTGCTGGATCTTTGCCGCAGGGAGGTGCGCGATTATATCGTTGCCTCGATGGGTGAAGTGCTGGATTCGGCGCCGATCGCCTATGTGAAGTGGGACATGAACCGTTATATTTCCGACGCGTTTTCGCCGGCGCTTCAGGATCAAGGAACTTTTTTTCACCGTTTTACAATGGGTCTGTACGACCTGTTTGAACGTATTTGCACACTTCGGCCGGACATTCTTTTCGAGGGGTGTTCCTCGGGCGGAAACCGGTTTGACCTGGGCGTCCTCTGCTACATGCCCCAGATATGGACGAGTGACGACACAGACGCGCATATCCGGCAGAAAATACAGACAGGCGCCAGCTACGGCTACCCGCCATGCACCATGGGCTGCCATGTTTCCGCCGTGCCCAACCACCAGACCCTGCGCTCCACCCCGCTCGACACGCGTTTCAACACGGCGGCGTTTGGCCTTTTGGGGTACGAATTGGACGTGCGCCATCTCACCAGGGAGGAAAAAGAGGATGTGGCGGCACAGATTGAATTTTATAAAAACCACAGAGGGCTTCTTCAATTTGGGGATTTTTACCGTCTTGTGAATCCTTTTGAAGAAGATGGCTGCCGTTGGATTGTGGTTTCGAAGGATAAAAGTGAGGCGATCGTAGGAGATTATATGGACCTCTTGCAGCCCAATTCGGCGGTGCCTCCCATGCGCCTTAGGGGGCTGGATGCCAAGACGCTGTACACGGTGGCCGTGCGGCCCCAAAAGGTCAATATTAAAACGTTCGGCGGCATCATTAATTACATATTACCTGTCCACATGAACCCCGGGGGGTTTGTAATCAACACGGCGAGCAAGGTGTACCGCCTGCCCACAGAGAAGGAGGCCTATAAAGCGACGGGTGAGCTGCTGTGTAAAGCGGGTGTGCAGAGAATGCAGGCTTTTTCGGGGGCTGGGTACAGTGAATATATGCGGATCATCAGCGACTTTTCGAGTAGATTATATGTGGTGAAAAGGACATAAAACGGTTAAAAATAAACAGTGCCTTGAGAGTGACAGGCACTGTTTTTGTGTTCACTATAATAGGCTCCCAGGTTACACCGGGAACAGAAGGGTGTTTTACGGCAAATCAATCAACAAAACATTGGTATTTATTCCCCACTAGTGGGGGTCTAATACCCCGCCCCTTGGGGCGGACTTGTCGGTCCGTGGCGCCGATACCCCGTAGCTTGCTGCGGGGAGTACGCTTCATTTTTATGGCTGGCTGCGGTTACATATCCACGGCGGCTTCGGTTTCTTCCTTCATGGCGGCAAAACATTCGCTGCAATAGACCGGCCGGTCTTCTCTGGGTTTGAAGGGGACTTTCGCCTCCTTGCCACACTGTGCGCAGACCGCACTGTGCATCTCCCGGTTGGCGCGCACAGCGGCCTTGCGTGAATCACGGCAGGGTTTGCAGCGCTGGGGCTCGTTTTCAAAACCTCGGGTGGCATAGAATTCCTGCTCTCCGGCAGTGAACACAAATTCCTGGCCGCAATCTTTGCAAACTAGATTTTTGTCCTCGTACATGATGATTCTCCTCATGGATTGTTTTTTGCCCGCGGAAGGATTTAAACCGTCACCTTTGGTGTGGAACCAACGCTCTTGCATTAAGCTACTGGGGCATCTATGGCATGAGGGCGCAGGGGCCCATATGCTGCTTTAACGACGCAGTTTTTCCCTCGCCCGGCGTAAGGCGTTTTCTACGCTCTTTAATGGGCGGTCGGTCAATTTTGCAATTTCGGCGCCTGAGCGGCCCTGCAGCCGCAGCTGCATCACCTTTTTTTCCAGCGGGGACAGGGTCAGACGCGCTTTCTCCAGGGTTTGCTTCACCTGTTCGTTTGCGATGGTCTGTTCCTCGGGACCAGGTGTGCTTTGAAGATCGGTAAGCGGTACGCTATGGTTGAGCGGAGCGTGTTTTTTCCGTCCCGCGGCCTTATAGGCGCTGAGGATGGCATTATTTACACACACCGCGGAGTACGTGTGGAAGGAGGCCCCGTTTTCAGGGGTAAACTTTTCGATGGCGGCAAACAAGCCGATAAGCCCTTCTTGCACAGCGTCTTCAAAATCCAGCCCGGGCCGTACCGCACGCCGGGCAAGCCGGCGAATCAGGGGCATGGACTGTGTGATGATGGCGGCAAGGGCTACTTCATTGCCCTTTCTGGCCGCCTCGATGTCGGCGCCGGCAACAGGTTCTCTCATCCCCTCGGGTAACCTCGAATCAGGAATTAGAAATCTTTTCTCGCTTTTGGGACTTTCGCTACAACGTATGATGTGGGGTTCTCCCTAAATCCCCTCTATTGTACAAAGACAGGTGCGAAAAGTCAATAAATATTCTCGTTTTTTTTTCAAAACAACGCAAATTATTCTATTATACCTCCAAAAGTCACCCCGAAAGGCCCGAAAAGGATAATCGAACATGGATACGTAGTAAACAGGCATTGTCTTTTTTAGTGGAAAGTGTTAAACTATGTAGATGTAGAGAAATATTTGGCAGTATTATGTCATGTCAACTTTTATCTGAATGGTAGCGATGGTCTATCACAGGCAAAATGGGAGGAAAAGGTATGGAAAATGTATTCGCACCTAAACATTCACATAGCCAGTTTTCCTGGAACAATCTTGGAGACATCAAAACGGGAAGAGGGGAACTGGGGGAAGAGATGCCCGTGCTTGTGTACCGCCTGATGCAGTACACGATGCTGGACGTGATGAGCAAAGACATGGGCGAAGAGAAAGCCAATAGCTATTTCAGAAAGGCGGGCCTTCTGGCCGGCACTGAGTTTGCCCGCAACGCTTTGGATCTGGAGCAGGATTTCGACAGCTTTGTCACCTCGTTGCAAAAGGCCCTGAAGGACCTGAAAGTGGGCATCCTTCGCATGGAAAAATTTGATGCCGACAATGGGGACATCACGCTGACCGTAGGAGAAGATCTGGATTGCAGCGGTTTGCCTGTGACAGAGGAAAATGTCTGTGTCTATGACGAAGGCTTCATCGCGGGTATTTTAGAAGCGTATACCGGCAAACCTTACCATGTGCGGGAAGTGGATTGCTGGGCCAGTGGGGATCGTGTCTGTCGGTTCAAGGGCAGCGTGTCTGAGTAAAGATAAAATGGCTCCTGTTGAGTGAAGGGGGGAGTAGCTTGAGCGACTCTGTGCAGATGATGTTCGATTACCTGCGAGACGTGCTCTATACTCCCAGGGATGCACATCTCGATATCGAGAAATTAGACGAGGACCTGCAAGAATTTGCGAAAGGGCTCGTCTATTTTGGCGAGTCTATCGCAGAGATGCAGGAGTTTGCGACCTCCCTGTCGAAGGGGAATTTAAGCTGCGATATCCCCAGCCGTGCCAATGAGCTGGCCGCCCCATTGAAAGCGCTTCACGCGTCGCTCGTTCACCTCACATGGCAAACCCAGCAGGTGGCAAAAGGGGATTACCAGCAAAAAGTGGATTTCATGGGTGAGTTCTCCGAGGCCTTCAATGTGATGACAAAACAACTGGACGAGCGTCAAAAAGCCTTGCTTGCCACCATCAGTGAAGAGAAGGAACAAGTGCAGCGGCTGGAGAATTATGCGTACCGGGACGGGTTGACCGGCCTGCACAACAGGCTCTATGGGTTTCGGCGCTTACAGGACTGGGTGGATGCCAAAAAACACTTTTGCCTCTGCTTCATCGATATCGATAACCTCAAGTTTGTCAATGATACTTACGGTCACCCCGAGGGGGACCGATATATCATCCAGATTGCCCAGTTTATGCAAAAATTTTCTGAGGCCGCACTTGTATGCAGGCTGGGCGGGGACGAGTTCATGATCTTGGCCGAGGAGTGTTCGTATGAGACCACTGAGAAAAAGATTGCGAAAATCCGGGCCAAAATAAAAAACCAAGAAAACCTGAAGTACATCCGCAGCATAAGCTATGGCATTGTCGAGGCGGACAGCAGCAACACATTTACGGCGGGAGATCTGTTGAGCATTGCCGATGAGCGCATGTATGAATTCAAAAGAGCCCATAAAGCCGAAAGAAAACTGGCGATTGACAATAGAGAGACAAGTATTATTACCTAA
>JAJDHT010000103.1 GCA_030266325.1 Ruminococcaceae bacterium OttesenSCG-928-I18 | reverse complement strand
CGAGTCGGTACCCCATCCCCCGAAGTTCTTCGAGCGCCTTTTTCACCTCCGCAGAGAGGTCTGCGGGGGTCATCTGCAGCAGCAGCTCTTTATAGATTGCATTTTTTTCTTCCGCCAAGTTCTTTTTCTCCTCTGCGGAAAGGGCCGGGCCCTGGTACTGCTCGAGAATGATGGCAAGGCTTTCCATACGGGAGACACCGCGCAGACGGTCGTTGATATGCTCGTCAAAGGGGATGTGAAGCCGGTCGGCAACACTCTTCCACGCCTCATAATGGAACTTGTCCGTGGAGCAGAGTACGCCGTCCAGGTCGAAAATAACGCCCCGATAGCTCACTTCACCACCCCCTGAAAACTGTGGATACCGTCTATGGAGTAAACTTTCCCCTCTACCTGTACGCTCACGGCGGAACCCATGACGAGCTGTATATGAGCATCCTTGTGCTCGGCAGTGATGCGCAGCAGACTGCCTTTGAACCACAGGTTAAACTGGAAGCCCTGCCAGTCATCGGGAAGGGTGAAATCGAAACGGAGGTGGTCATCTTGCACCCGCATGCCCGCAAACCCCAACACCAGTGCCAGGTAGGCGCCGCCCATGTTGGCGGTATGGATACCCTGCATGGTGTTTCCATGGGTGTTGTCGAGGTCGGTGCGCAGTGTGCTGTGGTAATAGTGGAAGGCCTTTTCTTTCATGCCAAGCCTTGCCGCCATGATGCTGAAGACGCATTTGGAGAGGGACGAGTCGTGTGTGGTGATTTTCTCATAGTATTCAAAACTGCGCCGGACAATCTCTTTTTCCACATCCTCACCATACAACATGTGCGCCAGTACGGTGTCTGCCTGTTTGCAGACCTGGTGCCGGTAAAGGTAGAGGGGGTGGTAATGGAGAAGCAACGGGTACTTGCTTTTTGAGGTCTTCTCGAAATCCCACATCGGCTTGTCAAGAAAACTGTCGTCCTGACAATGGATCCCTAGCTTTTCGTCATAGGGGAGGTGGATTGCCTCGGCAGCGCGGGTGAATTCGGCCAGCTCGTCTTCCTCAAAATCAATGCGGTCGGCCACAGGCAGATGCCATTCCTTTTCTTTTAAGGCATCATATATTTCGACAGCATTGCGTAGGTTATGGGCGGCCACAATATTGGTATAGTAGTTGTTGTTCACGATACAGGTGTACTCGTCGGGGCCGGTGACACTGTCTATACAGAACCGTCCCTGTCTGTCATAATGGCCGGCGTCCAACCAAAGCCTTGCTGTTTCCAGCAAAATCTCGGCACCCTTTTCCGCCATGTAGGGCAGGTCGCCTGTCATGATATAGTATTGCATGCAGGCGTTTGCCACGTCCCCGGTGATGTGATACTGTGCGGAGCCGGCGGGAAAGTAGGTGGAGCACTCGCTGCCTGTGATCGTGCGCCAGGGGTATAAGGCCCCCTTGTTGTGCCCCATATTATGTGCATGCTGCCGTGCACCATCTAAAATACCATAGCGATAGTCCAAAAGGCGCCGGGCCATGTTTGGCTGCGTATATAGAAAAAAGGGAAATATGTACACCTCGGTGTCCCAAAAGTAATGCCCCTCATAGCCCTCTCCCGAGAGGCCCTTGGCCGCCACATTACTGATGGCGTCCCGCCCGGCACTTTGTAAGAGGCCGAACAGGTTAAAAGCCATGCCCTCGTTTGCCTCTTCACTGCCCTCGATCTGTACTCTGGACGCTTTCCAGAAGTTTTTGAGGTACCCCGCCTGTTCGTGCAGCAGGTCTTCACTGCCCGCCTGCAGGCAGGGTTCGATGGCCAGCAGCACTTCGAGCCCGGGGTCCGCCACACGGCGGGAGTCGGCGAAAACGGTGTATTTTTCTAAACGAGCCACGCCACCGGGCGGCAGCTCCACTTTTGTCTTGGTCACAAACCCGTTTTCGGTCTGTTTGGAGCGCACTTTTCCCACGGGGGAGTGAACGTGCCGCTGGCAGATGGCCAGATGAAGGCCCGAGGAGCCGGTATGGCAGCGAACGAGCCCCCCGTCATGCAGCAGTTCGGCGTTGTCGTACCAGATATGTTTTATCGGTGTTGAGGCGACGCGTGGGTCGCTGGGGTTGGTGTAGTTGGTCACGGCACAGTTTATGCCGCTCTCCATCTCCACAAGGCCGCCTTCCTCGGGGATGACCTCACAGATGGTAAAGAACAGTTCCTTTCGTAAAAAGGAGACCATGCGCAGGAAGATGATTTTACTGACCTTGCCCTGAGGGCTTTTCCAGCGTATTTGCCGCACGCTGTGCCCAAGCTCTGTGTCCAGGTAACGTTCATACTCCAGCACTTCCCCCTCGAACATCGAGAAAACTTCTCCGTTGATGCGAAGTTTTAGGGTCTGTGCATCAGGCAGGTTCACCATCCGCTGCGCCACCTCGGGGAAACCATACAGTTTTTCCTCATAGTGCACCTGGACCGTATCGTGAAAACCGTTGATATAGCTGCCGCGTATCGTGGGTACAATGTCGGGATAACCCTCTTCAAAGTTGCCCCTTATGCCAAGATAACCGTTTCCCAAATGGAATAGGGTTTCCTCTACGGCCAGTTCCAGTGGATCCAGGGAAGTTTTTCTGAGGATCATATCATTACCTGCCTTTTCTCCATTGACAATAGGGCCCGGTTGTCGAGGGCCCTTTACAGTTATTTGACGATGACATGGCTCTCTAATGAAACCCGTAGCTTCGCCGGGGTTCTGCTCAAAAACCCGTACAGCCTTGTGTAAGCCACAGACCGTATTGAGATAGAGACGTTCGGTTGCTCTTGTGAAAATTGTACAACAAAGCCCCCTCAAACGCAATGCCAATTCATGGATATCACACAAAAGGGCAGGAAAGGATAAAATGTGCATGATGGAAACAGGTCGTGGGCCAACAGAGGAAACACCCAGTTTACAAAAACGCGCGTTTTATGGTAACCTAATACTAATATTCGATGGAAAGGTCGATCACCTTTCCATCGAATGCTGTGGCAAAAAAACGCCACAGCGCGTCTCATGCAAAAATTCTGTCAAGAATAAAGAGACATTTTTGACGAATTTTAGGATAAGAAAGGTTGGCTGAACGATTTCGCTACGGGAGGAAACATGGACTACGCGAAGGTATCGCTCGAAAAACATTATGAATGGCATGGCAAGCTTTCTATCGTGCCGAAGATGTCCGTAAACAGCAAGGAAGACCTCTCTATCGCCTATACACCGGGCGTGGCCCAGCCCTGCCTCGAAATCCAAAAGGACCCTTTCAAAAGCTATGATTTGACGGGGCGCTGGAATACGGTTGCCGTCGTAACCGACGGCACCGCGGTGCTGGGCCTTGGAGACATCGGCCCCGAGGCGGGCATGCCGGTGATGGAGGGAAAATGTGTCCTGTTCAAAGCGTTTGGCGATGTCGATGCGTTCCCGCTCTGTGTACGGTCAAAAGAGGTGGATGTGATCGTGGAGACCGTTGCGATGATCGCCGGGAGTTTTGGGGGCATTAATCTGGAGGACATTTCCTCCCCCCGGTGTTTTGAAATAGAGCGCAGGCTAAAAGAACGCTGTGACATACCCATCTTCCATGACGACCAGCATGGCACGGCGGTTGTCACGCTGGCGGCGCTGCTCAATGCGCTGAAAATTGTGGGTAAGGAGATCGGGGACATCCGCGTGGTCACCAGTGGCGCGGGCGCGGCAGGGGTTGCGGTGATCAAGCTGCTGATGGCCATGGGGCTGAAAGAGGTGGTCATGTGTGACAGCAAGGGTGCCATCTACGAGGGGCGGGAAGGCCTCAACGAGGAAAAACGGCAGATGGCGGCCATCAGCAACCGGCAGAAAAAAAAGGGCAGCCTTGCCGATGTGATGCGTGGGGCGGACGTGTTTATCGGCGTTTCCGCGCCGGGCACGGTGACGCAGGACATGGTGCGCAGCATGGCGGCAAAGCCGGTGCTTTTCCCCATGGCAAACCCGACGCCCGAAATCATGCCCGACCTTGCCAAAGAGGCGGGTGCGGCCGTTGTGGGTACCGGCCGCAGCGATTTTGCGAACCAGATCAACAATGTGCTTGCGTTTCCCGGCATTTTCCGCGGGGCGCTGGATGTCCGCGCCTGCGATATCAACGACGAGATGAAAATTGCCGCCGCCTATGCCCTTGCGGGCTTAATCGAGCAGGAGAAGCTGGGTCCGGAGTATATTTTGCCGCAGGCATTCGACCCCCGCATCCGGTCTGCCGTGGCAGGGGCCGTTTCCCGGGCGGCGCGCGAAAGTGGCGTAGCTCGTATATAGTGGTTTTTAACAATATCTTAAAGGGAGTGTGTAGTGATGACCCAGCAACAGGCGACAGAACTGCAAACGTTTGCCGCACGTATCCGCCTGGAGACGGTGAAAGAGGTGGGAATTCGTGGGTTCGGACACATTGGCGGGGCGCTCAGCATTGTTGATTTGCTGGCGGTGCTCTACGGGGCCGTGATGAGGATTGATCCCAAAAACCCCGGCTGGCTGCAGCGGGACAAACTGGTGGTGAGTAAGGGGCATGCCGGCCCCTCGGTATATGCCACGCTGGGGCTCAAGGGATATTTCCCCATGGATTGGCTCAAGACCCTCAACCAGCCGGGTACACATCTTCCCAGCCACTGTGATATGAAGCTGACGCCCGGGATCGATATGACGACAGGCTCGCTCGGCCAGGGCACGAGTGCGGCCATTGGTTTGGCGCTGGCACAGCGGATGGACGGAAATGGGGCGAGGACCTACCTGATCACAGGCGATGGGGAACTGGACGAAGGCCAATGCTGGGAGGCGGCGATGTTCGCACCCCACCATGACCTGCCCAACCTGACTTGGTTTGTGGATTATAATAGAAAACAGCTGGACGGGGACACCGACAACATCCTGCCTCAGCTTGACATCGGCGCCAAGTTTGAGGCCTTCGGCTGGCATGTGCAAACCATCGACGGCAATGATGTCATCGAAATTCACGAGGCCATCGACGCGGCCCACCGAGAAGAGGAAAAACCCTCCTGTATTGTGATGAACACGAAGAAGGGGGCGGGGATCCCCTGCATCGAGGAAATTGATCTGAACCACCACATCGTTCTGGAGGGAGATATCTTAGAAAAGGCGCTGGAGTGTACCAAAAGTGTGCTTCAGAAATTGGAAGGGGGGCAAACGGTATGATTATCTACGACGGGACCAAGGACAGTGAAGCCTATAAAACGCTCTTCGGCCGGGTGATGGAAGAAATCTGCGCGGAAGACCCCGATGTCGTCTATCTCGATGCGGATATCATGAACTCGATCGGCACGCTTGCCTTCCATAAGAGGAACCCAAAACAGGCAATTGACGTGGGTATTGCCGAAGCGAACATGATGGGCATTGCGGCCGGGCTCTCTGCAGGCGGGAAAAAGCCCTATGTACATACTTTTGGCCCCTTTGCCACCCGCCGCAGTTTTGACCAGAGCTTCCTTTCCATCGCCTATGCGGGCAACAGCGTGCGCATCTTTGGGTCGGACCCCGGCGTGACGGCAGCCTTTAACGGCGGTACCCACATGCCTTTTGAAGATCTGGCCCTCATGCGTGCCGTCCCGGAGGCCACGGTGATGGAGATCAGCGACGGGGCCATGTTTGAAGCCGTTTTACACGCCATCAAGGACCGCGAGGGCCTGACCTACCTGCGTTGCGGCAGAAAGAACTACCCCACGGTGTACAGCAAAGACCATTCCTTTACCATCGGGAAGGGGGAAGTGTTGCGCGAAGGCAGTGACATTACGGTGATCGCGATAGGGCTGATGGTGGGGGAGGCGATGAAAGCCGCGCAGATGCTGGAACAGGAAGGCATCTCCCTGCGGGTGGTGGATATGTTTACGGTAAAACCTCTGGACACAGAGCTTGTTCTGCGGTGCGCTAAAGAGACGAAAGCGATATTGACAAGCGAAAATCACAACGTCATCGGTGGTCTGGGCGACGCGGTGGCCTCGGTTTTGCTCGAATCCGGAAGCTGCATCCCGTTCAAAAAGCATGGTGTTTACGACCGGTTCGGCTCGGTGGGGCCGCAGGACTATTTACAGGAACACTATGGGCTCACCGCGGAGGTAATCACAGAAAATGTAAAGGCGCTGCTCGCTAAAAAATAAAACAAACAATCGATGGAGGGTCTGCAGTGGCGGGCCCTCCAAGCTTTTGTTCTTGACAATTATTGCCGCATCCGTTAAATTATAGTGGTGGGCGTGAAAGAGGGCTTTCATTCTTCCAGGAAGGATTCGGCGTTTCAACAGATCAATGAAGGCTATAATTACACAGCTCACCGTATCTTACAGAGAAACAGGAGATGGGCGCGTAGCTCAGCTGGGAGGGCGCGCGATACAAAAGCAAAGCGCGAAATCCCCGCCCAAAATCGCAAAACCTATTTTGCTTCGTAGTTCCGGATTACAGTTCATTCGGTCCACCGACTGATACGCAATGCAACATAGGAAAATAGCTGGAATACTGGCGCGTTGCGTACCGCGCGGGGTAAAAA
>JAJDHT010000102.1 GCA_030266325.1 Ruminococcaceae bacterium OttesenSCG-928-I18 | reverse complement strand
TCGAGAACACCCACCCGGCTATCATTGACGTGGAAACGTGGGAAATCGTGCGCAGGATGCGGCAGAACAAGCGGCGGGTTCCTCGCTATGGGGAGCCGGGTTTGTTTTCCGGGGTGGTATTCTGCGCCGACTGCGGCGGCAAGCTGTATTTCCATTCCCGCAAGGTGTGGAACAAGGCGAAAACGGAATCCCATCTTGATGGTTCCTACTCCTGCGCAGAATACCGCAAAGGCGTTCAGTACCTTGAGGGCAGCGCCCGTTGTACCTGCCATTATATCAACGAAAAACTGCTCACGCAATTGGTGCTTGAGGATTTGCGAGAGGTCTTGCAGTTCGTTGGCAAATACGAAAAACAATTTGTGCGCATGGTGATGGCACAAAGCCAGCGGGAGCAGAACAAGACACTGGCGGCCCAAAAGAAGAAGTTGGCGGCTTGCCAGCGGCGCATCGGGGAAATCGACACGTTGATTGAACGGCTTTACGAGGACAATGTGAGTGGCAAGGTTCCCGATGAACGGTACATGAAGATGGCGGCGAAGTTTGAGGATGAGCAGGCCGAGTTGCGCGAACAGGCGGCGGTGCTGGAAACAGCGGTGGCCGAGGATGAGCGCAAGGCCGTGAACGTGGACAGGTTCCTCACACTGGTGCGCAAATACACCACCATTGGGGAATTGACCCCTGCCATCGTGCATGAGTTCATCGAAAAGATAGTGGTGCATGAGGCCGAGGGTGGGCGCAAGAACCGCACCCAAAAGGTGGAAATCCTCTATGCCAATGTGGGGGCAATCGACTGCGCCGCCGCCCTCACCGCTGGGGATGCTGAATCCTCTGATACCGCCGCAGCTACTGCAATCGTGCTTACAGATGAAAAGACCGGGGCTGCGTAGCCCCGGCACACAACAGAATATTGGGCTTTGACGCCATCTTATAGATGCCGCCGCCCGCCATGAGTTTGCTTGCTCCCTTTAGGTCACTGGCCTAAGAGCCAGGGAATCAAGCAACTCATGGCGGGCGGCGGCATCGTGCTCATCGGGCTGAACCTTGTCCCGCTGCTCTCAGGGCTGTTCGGTTAAGCCGGGAAAGGATTAGCCTATGGATTTCCTGTTTGGCTGGCTGGAAGACTGGATCAAACAGGGGCTGATTGACGGGATCATGGGGCAATTTTCGGGGATATACGATTCCATCAACTCACAGGTGATGGATATTGCTTCGAATGTAGGCCAGACGCCGGAGGGATGGAACTCCGGCGTCTTTTCCATGATCCGAACCCTGTCTGATACAGCGGTACTCCCCATTGCGGGGATGATTTTAACCTTTGTACTCTGTTATGAGCTCATTCAGCTCATCATCGAAAAAAACAATATGCACGAGTTCGACACCTTCAATATCTACAAGTGGATTTTCAAGACATTCGTGGCGGTCTACATCCTGACCCATACCTTCGATATCGTCATGGGTGTGTTTGGGTTGGCACAAAACGTGGTAAACGGCAGCGCCGGCATCATTTCCGGCAGTCTTGAAATCAACGGCGAGGCGGCGCTGGCGCAGTTACAGACTCTGCTTGAGGGCATGGGCATTTGGGAGCTGATGGGACTGTGGCTTGAGGCCAATATCCTGTCCATCTGCCTAACCGCGCTTACCATCTGCATCTTCATCATTATCTACGGGCGCATGATCGAGATTTACCTCACGGTATCCGTCGCGCCCATCCCGTTGGCGACGATGGCCAACCGTGAATGGGGGCAAATTGGCAACAACTATTTGAAAAGCCTGTTTGCTCTGGCATTTCAGGGTTTCCTCATCATGGTCTGCGTGGCGATTTATGCCGTTCTGGTACAGAACATCCCCGCGGCGGACAACGCGCACGGGGCTATTTGGGGCACGGCGGGATACACCGTGCTTTTGTGCTTCACGCTCTTTAAGACAGGGAGCCTGGCGAAGAGTGTGTTCTCTGCCCACTGACCAATCATCTACAACATATATATGGAGGATTTTGTTATGAGCAATACGGAAAACGGTGTGAAACTGGATGTGCGGGCATACCCCATCGCGGAACCGAAGGGTAGCGTGATGGCCTTTGCCAGCGTGACGATTGAGGATATGTTCGCAGTGAACAACATCCGCGTGGTGAACAGCGAGAAGGGCCTTTTTGTGGCAATGCCGCAGACAAAGGACAAGGAGGGCCAGTACCGGGATATCTGCTTCCCTGTGACGGCGGAGCTGCGTAAGCAGCTAAACGAGGCCATTTTGGGGGCGTATGCCGCGGAGAAAGAAAAGGCGCCCCCTGCGAAGGAGTCCACCGCCGAAAAGCTGCGTGAGGGAGCGAAGGATTCCAAAGCCCAGCCCGCGATGAAGGCGGAGAAGGCCGCGCCGAAGAAGTCCGACCCTGAACTGTAGGGGGTGGCGGGCATGGAAACTGAAAAACTGTACAGCCCGGTCAATTTTTATCTGCGGGATGACAATGCCGCTGCCGAGGGGCGATATGACAATATCGACTGGCGCGACCCCATCACGCAGGAGGAGGCGTTTGGCTACAAGGATGCCATCGATCTCGCCATTCTGCGCGACATTGATGGCATTGACCCCCATCGTGGTCTGGCAGAATATGTGCCGGAGTCGTTGGGTGATCTTGTGGTATCCCTACGGCCTGCGATTGAGCTGCATGGCGACAGCCTGTGGTGTGTGGCCGATATGACGCTGTCCCGCCCCATTACGCCCGGCGAATTGGGCGAACTGACACAGTGGTGGACGGGGCAGTTGTCTGACGGCTGGGGTGAGGGCCTGGAGCAACGAGAGATAAAGGTGCCTGGTGGTGAGTTGTATATCGAACGCTGGACCCCTGGTGACGATTTCCGCATTTACACCCAGCATGAATTCGATGTGTATTTGGCCAGCGTTTCCACACAGGTGGAAACCCCTGCCCAGGCCGCCCTTCACGAGCCGGATATTTACGACGATGATGCAACCGCTGCCCTGCGTGGCCAACTCATACAGCGGCTGGACACGAATCTGTTGGCATATTTTGATGATCTTCACCGCGACACAAGGAACCACATTCCCGATATGTCGCCAGAGATTGCGGCGGTGACCGGCGCCCACTACTACCTCTGCGAAATCCACAACTTCCACGCTTCGGAGCTGGAGTACCTGTTGCAGTTCCGTGACCCGCTGGCGGTGGTGGCGGACAAGTTCCAAGCAGCCGGCATGGACGACTATTCCGACATCATGTGGGATATCTTCGACCGGCAAGACGCGCTTCAGGGCGGTTATGAGCGGATGCCCGACACTGCCGATGATGCCGCGCTCAAACAGGAACTGTTCCGCAGGCTGGACCACAATCTTTCCGAATACTGCGAGGGCCTGATGGATGTGGACAAACGCGAGTTGATTGGCATGGCGGAAGAGATTGCCGCCCGGTACGCCGCGCGGGATTACCTGAAAAATGGCTACGATTTCCGCGAGGGCGATGTGGAGTACCTGCTCGGTTTCAAGCATCCCCTGGCGCTGGTGGCAAACCAATGGCCGGGCACTCTGGACGGCCTGGTGGACATGAGCGGCGTGGTGCAGGATATTCTGGACGAGCGTGACGCGCACGCAAGCTACCTCAAAGCAGATGCCCCCATCACAGCGGCACAAAGCGACCAGCCGGGCAAAAAACCGTCCGTGCTGGAGCAGATCCGCCAGGCGCGGGAAAACCCGCAGCCGCGGCCTGCGCCGCAGGACGACCATACGAAAAAAGACCACGGGCCTGAGCATTGACGGAGGCACAACATGAATTTCTATGAACAGGAACTGCGCCGCGTGGTGTCTGCCTGCGGCGGGATATCGAACCCGGTATTTGCCGGGCGCGCCTGCTTTGCGGATTTGGGCGGCGATAACCGGGTAAAACTCCAGTTTGTCACGCTTGGGTTCGCCGACCACTACGAGGCGCTAAAAGCAACGGTTTTGAACCGTGCGGACGGCGAGGTGGACGCGCTGCTGTTCCGCTTCGCCGATGTATGGGGCAAAAAGATGGATTCGTCCTTCAATGGTGGTGTTCCACACATCTGGACAAGCAGCGGCAAGCATGACTGGTACGGCTACCGCCCCACTGACAAGGATATGCAGGAACTGGCCGGGGCGGTGAGCGGATACGTCAGTGTCTTTGCCATACAGCCCCCGGCCCGCGCCCAGGACAGGGCAAAAGCGGGCGAAAAGGATTCCGTGGTGAAAAAACTGCGCGATGCCAAGAAGAGCAGTGCCCCGCGCAAACCGCAGCAACAAAAGGACCACGGGCCAGAACATTGACCCTGCCCTGAAAGGAGGTAACAACAAAATATGCACAATAACAACCAAATAACGCTAGGATCGTTATTCGACGGCATAGGGGGCTTTCCCTATGCCGGTCTTTTTTATGGTATCCGGCCACTATGGGCAAGCGAGATATTGCCGCAGGCGGTATCGGTGACCACACGGCATCTGCCGTGGATGCAGCACGTTGGCGATATCACCACGCTTGACGGCGCAAAGCTGCCGCCAGTGGACATCATCACCTTCGGCTCACCCTGCCAGGGGCTTTCCACTGCCGGACGCAGGCTGGGTCTTGCGGATGAGCGGAGCGCCCTGTTTACGGACGCAATCAGGATTATCGATGAAATGAGGGAAGCGACCAATGGACAATACCCAAGATTCGCGCTGTGGGAGAATGTGCCCGGCGCGCTATCCAGCGCGGGCGGCGGTGACTTTAAAGCCGTCCTTGAGGCGTTCGCAAAAACCGAAGTTCCAATACCTCGATCTGGACGATGGGCCAACGCCGGAATGGTGCGAAGCGGAGGCACTGACATCGCTTGGCGAGTGCTCAACGCCCAGCATTTCGGAGTCCCCCAGCGGCGGCGCAGAATCTTTCTTGTCTGTGATTTTACAGGCGGACGCGCCGGAGAGGTACTTTTTGTCGAAGAAAGCCTGCGAGGGTATCCTTCGCCGGGCGGCGAAACGCGGCAAGGAACTACCGCCGATGCTCAAAGATGCGCTGATGGCGCAGTGCCGCCCCGCTGCCTGACCCCGTGGGACACCCAGCAGTCGCGGGTATTTACTGGCGATGGTGCATCTCCCACGCTGGCCGGGGCGGACGGCGGTGGCGGGCGTAACCCTGCGGGACTGGTGTTCACAGCCGGGTTCTGCGCCGGAGCAAGCGACCAAGTGAAGGGCATCGGCTATACGGAGGAAACAGCGCCCACCCTCAAAAGCGGTGGCTTTCAGATGCCCACCGTGTTCTGCGCAGCGTCCAGCCAGACGAATGCCGGAATCACCGAGGAACTGGCAGGGACGCTGACCTGCCAGCACGAGCAGCCTTTTATTTGTGAGCCAGAAACAGCCCGGACGCTGACGGCCAGGGGCGACGGAAGCCCCTGTGCGGACAGGGGCCCCAATATTGTGGCGATGGAAACCCCTGCTGTTACAATGCGCTTGCGGGAAGGCTGCGAAGGCGGTGGCAAGGGTCCGCTGCTTCAAACAGAAATTAGTGGGACGCTTGCCACAGGGAACGACCAGTACCTGTTCACCCCCTGCGCCGTGGGCGTTCACCAGAACCAGGACGGGAATATAACCACATCGGACGCGGCCTACTCCCTCGCCACCACAGGCAACGCCAGCAGCTGCAACGCGCCGCTGGTCGCCTGTGGTTTTGATTTACAGCAAATCACCAGCAAGGAGAACCGCTCCAGCCTGAAAGAGGTGCAGCCCACCTTATGCGCAGGCGGCAACCCCCATGTGGTGGCCGGCCTTGTGACGAAGGGCGACGGGGACGTATACCTCACCCCTGAACGCCACGCCGCGCTTTCCTGTGGCGGCGGCCAGGCCGGGCAGGGCTATCCCGCCGTGCTGGAGGAGCTGGATTCGCGCGTCGCCTACGCCATGCAGGGCAACATGATCGGGCGCGAGGACCACAACGGGCCGGAGGGCATTGGTGTCAGCGAGAATCTGTCGTTTACTCTCACCACCAGAGATACCCCGGCCATCGCGGCGCACGAGCCCATCCCCATACACGACCGTGCGACGCGGCACAAGGGCGGCGGCCCCACCCGGAACGGCGACGGTTCGGGAAACGGCCTGGGGATTGGCAAGCCCGGCGACCCTGCGCCCACCATGACGGCGGGCGACCACCACGCGGTGGCTGCCGTGGATTGCCGCAACTTCAATGAGGTGGGCGACCTGTCTGGCACCCTGCAGGCGAAGGACAAACCGGGGTATTCTCTCAACTACCAAAACCCTGTGCGCACCGGCTACATCGTGCGCCGCCTGACCCCAATAGAATGTGAACGATTGCAGGGGTTTCCTGACGGCTGGACGGCTTTGGGCCATGACGGCAAGGAAATCAGCGACACCCGCCGCTACCAGATGCTGGGCAACTCCGTCGCGGTTCCCTGCGTGGGATACATTCTGCGGGGTATTGCTGCACAAATGGATGAGGCGAAATGCCTGGAGGAAGCATGATGGCAAACATGATGCATGAAAAGGACAGCGCCATCAACCTGTTTGATGGTCATGGACAG
>JAJDHT010000101.1 GCA_030266325.1 Ruminococcaceae bacterium OttesenSCG-928-I18 | reverse complement strand
GCATCGTGAACCCTAAATACTTGCCGCTCCGAATAATGCATCAAACTCGCCGTTTTTCGCCACCCATAGCCATTTAGATAATATAGCTCTAACACTGTCCTATACTCCAATCGCGGGATTTTGTTAATGATTTTCTGTATCTCCCGCTGCATTTCTACCAATGGGGCAGTGCTTTCCGCTATCTCTCTGCTAAAATCCACTATTGTGTCCACAATATGAGCCATCCGCTGGGGATCGCCCCCGCCGCGTGGCATATCGCCAATCGGAACGGATGTGCTTTCTGCGATTGAGCGCAATTGTTCCAGTCTCTCAGTTTTTCCATTAATCGCCACTTTCAACCGTCTGGCCTGCCGCAAGTATTCTTTTGTTATCATACGCCCTCCCTTGCAAATAGAAACAATGTGGTGTAGAATGTGGGTAAGGGTGAGGGTTCAAGGCAAGCCGTCCTGTTGCAGCAGGGCGGCTTTCTATATCTAAAATCGATCATAATATGCGTCCATATGTAGGTTCATTCCTCAAACCTCCAAAACGCCCTTCGGTGCTTTTTCCCATCGCGTATCCACCCACTCATGGTGCACTGTTTAACCCCTGCGGCCAGTGCGGCGGCAGTTACGCTTGGATAGAGGACTTCCTTTCCTCCGGGCGTGGATCGCAGTACCTTCTTTCCCTGTCTGATGTACGCGGGTATCGCCGTTCCATGCTGCACGGGTTTATGGTTATCATAAGTACCCGGAATTACCGGATCGTTGCCATAATATCTCACAGTTTCTTCCTCGCTTCTTCTGCCTCGGCGCGGGGGCCCCTGTAGCACCAACCATCATCTATTGTCCCGGTGAACCATTTTGTGCGATTGTTTTCATCTACACCCTGGTAAACGGATGTGGGGCATTCAACGGCGTTCCTATACTTACAATCCTTGCACCGCACCACCTCAACCCTTGCGGCCAGACCTTCCACGGTGCCCAAATCTTCGTATGCGGCGAGACGGTCTTTCGCCTCTTCATACCATTGGCGGCTTATCGTACAGACATCACCTTCTGGGGAATCGGCATAATAATGGTTCACATCGCTTAATCTATCCATCCTTCGCTCCTTTGTGTATAATGGGGTGGTGGAGGTGATTTAAAATGGAAGGGATGCGTTGTCCACATTGCGGGCACATGATAACGGTTACTACTGCAAATGGCAGGGAAATCCCCATCTTTGCTGAAAAAGACCTCGTTACATCTCACCACTATTCGAATGTTGATCAGCAAAAATTATTTACGATACTCTATGTTCGTTGTCCAAATCCAAAATGCAAAAAGCCAACGTGTCAAATTTTTGGCAGTGCGCTTGAATTTACTGGGTTTGAAAGGACTTTAGTGCCGAGGTACCGAGGGATATCCCTACCCGACTACATCCCAGAGCATATACGGAATGACTATATAGAAGCGTGCTCCATTTTGGAAGACAGTCCAAAGGCATCTTCCACGCTCTCACGTCGTTGCCTGCAAGGGATGATTCGCGATTTCTGGAATGTGAGAATAGAAGAGAAACCAACCCTTGAAAAAGAAATCCGCGCCATTAAGGAAAAGATACCTGACAGGCTGTTCAAGGCTTTATTGGATTTTAAATCTCTTGGTAATATTGGGGCCCATCCTGAAATAGACACTTCCCTGATTGTTGACATTGAGCCTGGTGAGGCCACGAAACTTATCAAGTTGATAGAGCTGCTAATTTCTGATTGGTATATTCGTGACCATGAAGACAATCAACTGTTGGACGAAATAAGCAAAATTAAGGCCGATAAAGATTCTTTACGCAACGGTCAGCAGTCAGATTCAGCCAATAATTGACCGTCCAAACTCCAATACTTAAACTCATATCGGTTCGGGTCTTCCTCTGTGCCTGAGCCGATTGTTGTTTTTGTGCGGATTACCTGGATTACTTCGGCTTCCAGTACACCCTTTTTTGTTTCCACTCTACCCACCCTTCCTTTCGCTGAAACGAACTCTCAATTTACGGATTTTATCGACAATTAAGCCGATTGGGTAAAAGATATCTATTTCTGCAAGGGCGCAGATGGATAGTATCAAGCTAACTGTGTTTACTAGCAATACTGCCATGCCCCATGGATTTATCACTCCCCACCCTCGCTTTCTCCGAATCCGCGCCATTGCCACGCTTGGTCTTCTTTGCAATTTCTATAAATCCCATGTTTTGCACCAGAAGCGGTACACCCATCCAAATGGTCGTTGTGCCCGCAAACAAGGCAATAATCTCCCGATTGGCAGGCGATTTCCATATCCACCATCGCCATATCCAACAAGCCCTGCAGGCGGTCATTCTCGGCTCGCAAGCGCTCTACTTCGTCAAGTAAGGCAGGGATGTCTTGGCGGGCGTGGGCGATGAAGTCCGCCTCCTCTCTGTCCATACCCTCGGCCACACGCAAATCCCCAAAATTGGGAACGCGGCACCACACTGTTTCACCATCTTTGGCAGAGTACCACTCACCTGATGCAGCGGCATCCGCTCTCGCCCGCAGCCCTTCAAGGTCAATCGGTTGGTTCATTTTTGCCTCCCGTGGTATAATTATTTTGAGGTGAAACAATGATATCTAACGACAAGCGCAATCTCGAAGTATTCCAGCTTTGTATCGATCTTATTGATAAAACTACTGTACTGATAACAACAAAAACCAACCAACTTAATAACCTAATGGCCTTTGAAGAACGCGAGCGCCTTCCAAGTGAAATCCGCAAATATATCAGTGACATAAGACCGTGTTTTGATACGGCTAATTCCTTACGCGATTCTATGGGCGACAGACTTCCGTACAATTTACAAAAGCAGTTTGGAATAAAGAGCAATGCGTATTATGACGCCGTTCGGATGTTTAATCTGTCGCAACGAGGATAATGTGCGCCCCGCTTCATGCGGGGTTATTTTATTTCCGACAATGCAATGGTTTGGCCGGGTTGTATGTTGGGCCAATCTTCTGGCATATACAGCGCTCTTATGTCCTCATTGTCGGGACAGGGAACCCAACCAGAACGTGTTTCATCAAAAACGGGCTTATCCCCATAAAGAAACACTCTTCTATCGCTTCCATCTTTTGCCACGTACTTCAATCCAAGCATTTCGGCCCCTCTTGCCCAGCCCTTCTCGTCCTCACTCCACACAGGGAAGGTGACAATTTTTTCGGGATGGGCAATCATGTTGTAAACAACCACGGCCTTCTGCTCTACAAAAGCTCCCGACATCACCTCATTATCTTCAACGCGGTATTTTGTCCCGCGCCAATAGAATGCTTCCCCATCCTCCACACCCAGGCACTCAGCCAAACGGGAACGGGTGAGGGTGGAGAAGGGGACGATTTCGTGGCAAAGACATTTCACATCACTACCATTCCATTCCTTTTCATTGCTTTCAGTCCAAAAGTAATGCGGGTAGCAAAATCGTGATATCCCATCTCGGCTGTTAAGGTACGGGTTCCACCCCATCGCTGCAAACAACCGCCTCGCCTCGTCCTCATTTTCGCAGTGTATAGCCTCACCGGCCTGTAAAGCCTCTCTAATCCTGTTCATTGTGGGCCTTCCTCAATTCTGACCGGATATCCTCGCTGAGAGCATCACGTAGAGCACACCTGTTGCAGGTCGGTTTGCCACAAATGAGGTATTTTACGCTGCGGGTTTCGCCACATATATGGCATACAAGATACTTTTCGTGCCATCTCGATATCAACTTCATCTCTCCACACTCTCCTTCCACGCGATGGGGGTTAGTCACGCGTGTATTTTTCCAGTTTCAATAGCGTGCTTAATGCTTTCAAAGTGAGGCCGCTCCTTTAACGCCAAGCACAAGCCAGAATTGGGACAGTTAACGCCTTTCAGCTTCCAACAGTCCTTACACAAGTGAGCATAGTTGTTAATTTCGCTCAGTGGACACCGCTTGTTGTAACACCTATGACCATTTGCGCCATTGCACGACAACGTATTATCAAACTTGTTGTGGTGCAGATACAGGCATTTTATCCGCAGCTTCACCCTTCCCCCTCCTTTGCGGGTTTGGTGGCCACAAAATCAGCCATCTTGTAATACAGTTCTACGTCCTCATGATAATGCCCACCAAGTTGCTCAGACATAGCCAAAAACCAGTTTCGCGCAATCTTGGCTTCGGAATGGCTAAGGCTCAACGCCTCGGGGGTTGGGGTGTAGCGGGTGTTCCAGGCTTCACGCGCTTTGTCAGCATCAATCCAAACGGGTGTAGAACAGTGGCATTTGGTGCAGATAATGAAATCAAATCCAAGTTGCGGCGTCTTACTCCATTTGGCCTCGCCACCACAGTGCGCACATGGCAACAGCTTATTCTCCATCATTTTCACCTCGCGGTTCGTGGATGTTGCCAATAGCTTCTATCAGTCTCACGGCGGCAGACCATGAATACAGCGTATGATTCACTTCCTGAATTTGTAGCCCCCATGCAAATCCATCCCAAATAACAATGCCGTGATAGCCGTTTCTAATATCGATGATGTCACCCTCCCAGATGCGCTTCCCATTCTTATCCAGCAGTCCGGTGAATTGGCCGATGCTGTCAGGGTCTACACGATGACTTTGTTCTATGTGGGTGTCGCCACCCCTTTTGTTTTTTATAATCTCATGTGTTCGAATAACTACACCGAGAGGGTCAGTCATGTAATAACCCTCCACCCACTCGCCATTATCCAGCCGCTTGCCTCTAAAAAGAATAGTTCGATTCATGCAATACCCTCCCGTGACCAGCAATATCCGCCCGCTGTTTTTCTTCTATTCAAACAACACTCACTGATTCGCGAATTGCCTATTCCAGTATCTCGTTCTGCGGCCATCGCAGATTGATAAATGGCTAATATTGTACCTGTGCTTTTATCCAGCTTGGCGACCGGTTTTCCATTGGCTCGGCCTATTCTTACAGGGCATGTTCCGTGGTTCATATTATGTTTTTGCGTGCACCACTCTAGATTTGAAGCGCAGTTATTAGTCTTATTTTCGTCAATATGGTTTACAATATTGCAGTGCTCCGGATTATCAACAAACGCTTGGGCCACCAATCGATGTACAAGGCATTGTTGTCTGCAATTATTCTTCCATAAATCGACCATGAAATACCCTTTGTTATTTTTCCTTTGTGTGACAACCCGCTCTGGTCGAGAATACTTTCCAGTCCCTGGGTTCCACTGTGACTTAAGCCGTATCACGTTACCCAAATTACTAACCCGATATAACCCCTCATAATCCGCTACATCTCGCCATATCTCCCTCATCATTCCTCACCTCGCAGGGGTTGGCCGCACATTGGGCAGAAGTTAATACGTATTGCCACATTGTCAACCCACATAATGCCATCTTTCGATATTCTCACGCTGGATGCATACGGAGCACATCCAATACCCTGTTGCAACGGCGTCACTTCGTTACAGTGGCAGCATCCTTTATCACACATCATCCTTCTCCTTTTGGGTTGGGTGGGTTAGGCATTAGCCTCTAACCGCTCCAACTCCTGTTTCAGTTCAGCGATTCGCCTGGTATCTGCCTCGTCCCTGTACCGCTCGTAGTACTTTTTCAGCATTGCGGGGAAAGCGTTGGCGATTGGTGCAGCTTTTTTCAATTCGAAATAAATGCAACGGTTATGCTCATCAATGTATTTGTACTCGTAAGATTTGATTTCACACCAAAACTCATCAAAGAACTCTTGCGGGTAACTATCGCTGAACATCAATGGCCCGGTAGGGAATCCCAGCATAAACAAAACTTCGTCATCTGGTTGCCCGCCACCCTCTGGCCACGATATAGTGCGGTTGTACTTTTCGCCCATGCTGCAAATGCACATGTCCACATACATTGCGGTTCGCATATCCACGTACACATTAGGCGGGCCACTCTTAACCATGTTGGCATTAACGGCTTCAATGCCATAATCCTCTTTGAGCTGTATAGCGTATAAGCCCTTATGGAGTTGGATTTCAGCTTGCCTAAGCTCCGCCAAATCAAGTTCCTCGAACAGTTTCCGACTGTCCTCAAATATCTTTAGCGCGGCCATGTATTTCTTCTTCATCATTCACGCCTCCCTCCCGCCGAGTGGGCGGCGGTTA
Organism: Ruminococcaceae bacterium OttesenSCG-928-I18; assembly: GCA_030266325.1. Taxonomy (GTDB): domain Bacteria; phylum Bacillota; class Clostridia; order Oscillospirales; family Ruminococcaceae; genus JAAYCI01. The sequence goes on along the minus strand of JAJDHT010000101.1, from coordinate 539 downwards.
TTTGTATAGTCCATATGCACTCCTTTTGTGGTATATTTGTTGTAACGCCCCCCGCATTGCCGTGTATAAACTATCAACATGCCCAACACCACATGTTTGTAGGAGGGAAAACCATGAACGCAGATGACAAGAAAAAGCTTGAAAACGCAAAGCAGGCTGAAACGAAGGAAGAGATCAACGAAGAAAACTTGGAAGATGTTGACGGTGGCTTCGGCGGATTGATACTGCCTTATCCAGAAGACCCCCGTGGAGGCGCAGATTCTTGGCCGCCAAAACCGTGGAAAAACTCATAGTCCTACTGCATCGCCCACTCCCCGTCCCTCACCCCAACAATACTTTTTACAGGAGGTAAGCTCATGGCTGATAAAGAGAACAAGAAAGTTGAAGAACAGGAGCTGGAAGAAGTAAATGGTGGAGTGAGCCAAGAAGTCATGCAAAGAATACAGGGGATATTGTCAAAGATACGACAGGGAACACCGCTAACTCCGGATGAACAAAGTTTTTATGATTCGCTTCCAGCAGAAGTTCATATCGTGTCT
>JAJDHT010000100.1 GCA_030266325.1 Ruminococcaceae bacterium OttesenSCG-928-I18 | reverse complement strand
AGACCCAGCACCCGGGGCAGCAGCAGCAAGCCGGCCGAAATCAGCCCCAGGGTGCGCAAAAAAGAGATGACGGCCGACACCCTGCCGTTTGACAGCGCCGTAAACAGGGCGGAAGAGAAGATGTTGAAGCCGCACAGCAGAAAGCTGAAAGAGAAAATGTGAAAACCCTCAGATGCCATGGCATACACGGCGGAGTGTTTTTCGACGAAAATGCCGGCCAGAGCATCCCCTCCCCAAAAGGCGGCGGTGAACAGAAGGACGGAGGCAGCGGCCAAAAAGAGGACACAGCTTTTGAAGATGCGTTTCATCCGCTGCCAGCTTTCGCTGCCGTAATTGTAGCTGAACACCGGCGCCACGCCCATGGAAAAACCGATAAATAGGGTGGTCAGAAGGAACTGGGTATAGATGATGATGGTGATGGCCGCCACGCCCGCCTCCCCGGCAAGGCCCATCATGGTGAGGTTGAAACAAAGGGTGGTGATGGCGGTAGAGAGTTGGGTCACCATCTCGGAAACGCCGTTCGAGCAACTCTGTGCCAGCTCCCGCAGATCAAACAGAGGCCTGACAAAATACAGGTTGCCGCGTTTAGAAGCGAAAAAGAGCATGCCGCCCGCGGCGGAGGGCAAAAAGGCCAGCACCGTGCCCAGGGCCGCCCCGGCAATACCCATGCCCAGCGGCACGATGAAGAGGTAGTCCAAAAGGATGTTCAGCACGCCCGCTAGGAGAGACAAGCGCAGCCCAAGGCCTGGCCGGCCTGCCGTGACAAACAAGTTTTGGAACAACACGGAGAGCACATTGGCGGGCAAAAACCAAAGCTGAAGAGATAGATAGCTTCGGCAGTAGGGCATCAGTGCGTCGCTGGCACCAAGACCGCGCAGCAAGGGATTCAGGAAGCAAAGCCCCACCGTCATAAATATGGCGGCCAGTGCGCAGCCGCATAGCACAATGAAGGAGAAGGTCTGCCGTGCGCCCTCGTTTTCGCCCCTGCCCATCTTCTTGCCGATGATGGCACTGGCGCCGGTGGCCAGCATGCCGGTAAGCCCGACGATCGTGTACAGCACCGGGGTGCAGATGTTGATTGCCGAAAGGGCAAAGGTATGTACAAACCGGGCCACAAAAATGGTGTCCACGATCGTGTACATACCCATGAACAGCATCATACCCATGGTGGGCAGGGCGAAGCGCAAAAGGCCCGTAAAGGAAAAGTCGGATGCCAGGATGTTGTGTTTTACCTCGCGCTTCGCATTGGGTTCTGCGTGTACTTCCATAAGGTCTGTCCTCCAGTGTCAATTTTTTCTCCCTCCCAAATTTTAGCAGCACCGGAAACGAAAAAGTAGACTGTTTTTTTGTTTTGTGTTACACTATAAAATAAGCCGTATCCAAAAAGCGCCCCTGCCTTTCGCAGGGCGCTTTTATGTTATAATAAAGCCATAGGATACATCGAACTGTCCCTAAGAGGTTAGACAAAAGAATCATACAGATTGAAGGGAGTGGAGCTGACACTAAACCGGGGACATTCCCTTCATTTTTGTGCATACAACAAAATGAGAATTGCCACTTTACCTTTCGATAAAGTGGCAATTCTTCAATATGCAGTGGTGGGCCTTCAGGGACTTGAACCCGGGACCGTCCGGTTATGAGCCGGATGCTCTAACCAGCTGAGCTAAAGGCCCGAAACAATGCAAGCTCTATTATAGCAAATAACCATCAGCTTGAAAAGAGAAATTTCTTCGTCCTTGTACAAACGCTAAATGGATGCTCCAAGTGCGTTTTTAATACTAATATTCGATGGAAAGGTCGATCACCTTCCCATCGAATGCTGTGGCAAAAAATGCCACAGCGTGTCATCTCGTGCCATCCACCCGCCGAAGGCGGAGGGAGGGCACATTTCATGTGTTCGGTACACAACGCGATAGATACACTGCCAGCGCTAAAATCACCTTGCGTCCATGCTAAAGCCCTTGTAGAATGAGAGAGAAAGGGAAATGGTGATGCGTATGGTGGAATACAATAGCGACCCGCTGGGGCGCCTTCGGGAAATGCGGTGTTTTGTGTTGGATCTGGACGGAACCCTGTATCTTGGCAACAGGTGGATCGATGGTGCGCTCGCCTTCGTGAAAAAACTCAGGGCAGAAGGCAGGCGTGTGGTGGTGCTTACGAACAATTCCTCCCACAGCCGCAGTGCCTACAGGGAGAAACTGCAGCGGCGCGGCCTGCCCGTTTCCCAAGAGGATATCCTCACTTCGGGCAGGGCGACGATTGCCTATCTGCACAAAAACCATCCTAGCAAAAGCGTTTTTCTGCTGGGAACGGACGAGCTACAGGAAGAGTTTTCCGAGGCGGGGCTGAAGATCGAAGAAGACCGGCCCGATCTTGTTGTGACGGCATTCGACACCTCTTTGACCTACAAGCGGCTGAGCCTTGTGTGCCGGCACCTGCGTGCGGGGCTGCCTTTTGTCGCTACCCACCCCGACCTAAACTGCCCCACCGAGGACGGCCCCATACCCGATGTGGGCTCCATTCACGCCTTGATTGAAGCCTCTACAGGCAGGCGTCCCGATGTGATCATCGGCAAGCCCGAGCGTGGCGTTGTGGACTATCTGCTGCGCAAAACAGGCATACCCTCGGCACAGACCGTGATGGTGGGGGACCGCTTGTACACCGACATCGCCATGGGTGTGCGCCATGGCCTTCTGTCCGTGCTGGTCCTCTCGGGCGAGAGCGGAACAGAGGAACTGGCCGCCTCAGAGGTGCAGCCGACGCTCGTCTTTGACTCTGTAAAACAGATGATTCCATGGATCTGACGAGGTTCTGAGCATGCCCCCGTCCGGTTTCCCTCGCCGGCGCAGCCGGGCCGCACTGGTAAGGCAGGCCTGTCAACCATGGGGGCCATTCCCGTCGCAGGCCGCATACAGGCAAAGCTCCTTTTTCACACGAAGACATCTTTTTCGCCGCCGGTTCCAAGGCCGAAGTAAGCACGTATTTCGCCGGCCATATACAACGAGCCGAACGCACAGGCAAGTCCTTCGGCTCCGGCCTCTTCCAGCAGGGCTTCCACCCCTTTTCGGACGCTGGGGCATGTTTCGACAGGGACCGTACCCTGAGACCGCAGCCATGTTGCCAACACCTCGGCAGAGAGCGCGCGCGGGGTGTCGGGCGTCACACAGAGGAAACCCTGTGCCAAGGGGTATACCGTCTCCAACATGTTTTTCCAGGCTTTGTCGGCCATCACCCCCACAAGGAAATGCCACTTTGCCCCCGGATAGTAGCTCTCGAGGCTCTCGGCCAAGGCGTTTACGGCTTGTTCATTGTGGCCGCCGTCCAGCAGGAATACGGGTTCTCTTGCCAAAAGCTCCAGCCTTGCGGGCCAACGCACGGAGCCAAGGCCCTTCCGAAGGGCGGTTTCGTCGACAGGGAACCCCTTGTGGGCCAGCACTTCCAGGGCGGTCAGCACCGTGGCGGCGTTCGGAAGCTGAAAAGCGCCAAAGAGTGGCAGGTGCAGCCGCCGATACTCGCCCCAGGAGAAATACTGGCCCTCCAGCGCGGTGTCCTCGGCTTCCAGCAGGCCAAAGTCCGTTCTGTGCAACGGCACTTCGTTCTGCCTGCATATTTCATCCATCGCTTTTTCTACCAAAGGCTGCTGGGGAGCCAAAACCACTTCGCTGCCCGGTTTGATGATACCCCCTTTTTCAGCCGCGATGTCCCAAAGAGAGTCGCCGAGTTCGGCCGTGTGGTCCAGGCCGATGCTCGTAATCACGGCAAGCAGGGGCGGGGGGATGACGTTGGTGGCATCCAGGCGCCCGCCGAGCCCCACTTCCAGCACCACGAGGTCACACTCGCGTCGTTTGAAATAGAGCAGGCCAATCGCCGTGACGAGTTCAAACTCGGTGGGATGGTCTTCCATGGCGTCGGCGTATTGCTGCACCTCCTTGGTAAGGAGTGTCAGTTCCCCGTCCTCGATCTGCCGGCCATCCACCTGCATGCGCTCGTTGAAACAATTCACAAAGGGAGAGGTGAAAAGGCCCGTGCGGTAGCCCGCGGCCGTGAGCACGCTGGCCAGCATGGTGCACACGCTGCCCTTGCCGTTGGTGCCCGCCACGTGGATAAAGTGAAGCTGTTTTTGTGGGTCTTCCATGGCCTGCAACAGGGCCGAGATACGCTGCAGGCCCAGCCGGCTTTCGCGCCAGCTTACGTTGGAGATATATTCAATGGCGTTTTCCCTGTTCATACCTTCCTCTTACTCGAAAGCTTCCCGGCCATTTCGGCCGGGAAGTTCATTTTTTCTCATTGCGTTTGTTTTTGGGCGGCTTCCACCACGTGCTTCACAAGCACCGAGGTGGTGACCGTGCCCACGCCGCCGGGCACGGGAGTGACGGAACCGACCATCGTCTCCGCGGCTTCAAAGTCTACGTCACCGCACATTTTGCCGTTTTCGTCTACATAGATACCCACGTCCAGCACCACCTGTCCCGGCGAAAAATACTCGGCGGTAAACCCGCGCGCCTTGCGCCCCGCCGAGATGGTGAGGATCTCGGCTTCACGGCAGACGGAGGGCAGGTCCACGGTGCGGGTGTGACAGATGGTGACCGTGGCGTGTTTTTGCAGGAGCATCATCGAGAGCGGCTTGCCCACCACAAGGCTGCGGCCCACCACGGTGGCACGCTTGCCCTTTGGGTCTACGCCGTAGTACTCCAAAATCTCCATACAGGCCTGCGCGGTGCAGGGGGGATACCCGGTTTCTATGCCTGCGAACACCCCCGCCAGAGAGGCGTCGGTAATGCCGTCGATGTCCTTTTCGGGTGCCAGCGTGTTGCAGACCTCGTTGTCGTTCATCTGCGCAGGCAGCGGGCGCAAAAGCAATACCCCGTGCACGCCGCTGTCGCTGTTGAGTTTCCGCAGGGCCTCCTGCAGTGTTGCTTGGGTGGCGTCCTGGGGCAGGGTGACATGCCGTACGCCCACCCCCACCTTTTCACAGCGCTTGGTGGCCCCTTGTTCATAGGCGATATCGTCGGGTTTCTCCCCCACGCGTACAATCGCCAGCGTGGCGTGCACGCCCTTTTCCTTCAGCGCCAGCACATCGGCGGACGCTTTTTCGTTCATGGCGGCCACAACAGGCGCGCCCTTCAACAGTTCAGCCATTTTTTCCTCCTCTTTGTCCCTTTCCTGGTGCTAGTCAAACCGGTGGCAGACCCGCTCATAGATCTCGTCCGCCAGCCGGGTATAGGTGTCCAGCATGTTGTGGGCCTTCCGGTTCGCCTCTTCGGCATAGCCGCGGTCCTGCATGGCCTTCGTGTTGATGAACACATTCAGGCTTGCGCCGTGCAGCGCCGCACGGCAGAAGGCGACCCCCACCCCCACGTCGCTGATGGCGATGGCCGTGCCCTTCTTTTCAAAATCCTCATGCAGGCGGATGGCCTTGCAGCATTTGTCCATGATCTGCAAGGGGACCTCGCAGGCCTCCTTCAGGGCCGCCTCCATCACCTTGGCCTTTTCCTGTTTCTCCTCCTCGGTTTCCCTGGGCATGCCATAGGCTTTGGAGAGCGGCTCGAATACCTCCGCGTCCCGACGCACCAGGTCCAGCAGCTCCTCCTGCAGAGAATCCGCCTGCCCCTTTAAGATGGCGATATCGGCCTGCACGTCGGCATACTTTTTTTTGCCGAGCGTCAGGCTGCCCACCATGTTTCCGAGTGCCATTCCGACGGCACCTACCAAGGCAGAGGCGCCCCCGCCGCCCGGGACAGGTTCTTTACTGGCCAGCACACGGATAAAGTCTTGGCAGCTCTGTTCGGTAAAATCCATAGTAACCCCCTGTATACGATCCCAATATTTTGGTTTTGCAAGATGCCCCCGGTAGCCTGGAAGACACGCTGGTGCCAATTTTACACGGCAACTGTAGTATAGCAAAAATAGATAAAAAAAAGAAGCGGAAGTGGTAAAATGGCCAAAAGAATGGCGCGAAAAAGGGATTCATGAAAATTTTACATCTGTGAAACGCTGTTTCCTTTGCAAAAAAAACAGGCTTAGGGTATACTGTCTCTTGATGGAAAGACAGGTCTTTACGGCCAGAAATGTGTGTGAAACCCGGCCGGCTGATTCGTCTATACCAGTAGGCGGGCATGCGGCCCTGGAAAAACGGGAGGATTTTCATTAAATCCGGAAAGGACAAAAAGATGGCAAACTTTTATAAATGTGACGACTGTGGAGAGATCGTGCTTGAGATGAGCGCCCCACAGACAGCCTGCCCCAACAAAAACAAGGAGCTGCTGGAGCCAAACAGCAGCGACGGCGCAGGCGAAAAGCATGTGCCTGTTGTCAGCAAGGAGAACGGGCAGGTCAAAGTGCAGGTCGGCTCGGTGCCGCACCCCATGATAGAGGAGCACCATATCGAGTGGATTTATGTGAAGACCACCTTTGGCGGGATCTACTGCAACCTTGAGGCGGGCGACCCGCCCGAGGCGCTCTTCAGCATCAAGGCCGACGAGGTGGAAGAGGTGTATGAATATTGCAACCTGCACGGGCTTTGGAAAGCACCGAACCCCCAGCTGGACCTGGGTGTGGATTTTGAGCAGAACAACGCCGCCTGCTCCCCCGAGTTTACGGATGGCTGTGTCAACCCCTCGGGCACCCCTTCGGGCCAGGTCAATTCCTGATTTGCGAGGCACATGATTTTAGATAGACGAAAACAAACTCCTCCAGGCGCGTGGAGGAGTTTGTCTTCGTCTTTAGTCCCCTAAAATCT
>JAJDHT010000010.1 GCA_030266325.1 Ruminococcaceae bacterium OttesenSCG-928-I18 | reverse complement strand
CGTGCAAGGACAAACTCTTCAAGCGCATGAATCCCTCCACGTTCAATTGATAAGAGCAAAATGTTTTCATCTTCTTTTCTAAATATGGTAAACGAAGAAACGAGCCTATCTAAATCATAGTTGCCATATTTGACACCGCAAAAATATGAATCTCTTAACAAATAATCCATTTTATCGCAGTCTAACTCACCATCCATAAAACTTTTTAGAAATTGAAAATCAGGTAAAACATATTTTTCGTTTAAAACATCTTTCCCCTCATAAATCATCCATAACAATTCTGGTGAAATATCATATTCCTCACCATACTTTTTTTTGTATGTTTCCCCGATAGAACAAATTAAATCGGCAACTTCTGTATGATGAATTATTTCGCATGTATAATCTTCATGAGTCTTGTCATCAGGAAACAATTCTTCTGAAGCATGTGAAAAGGGCGCATGCCCAATGTCATGTAACAAACCTATCAGGCGAAGCACCTGACGATACCAGTTCTTTTGTTTTTCATCAAAAAGATTCGGATTTTTAGTCACAATGGATTCAAACACTCGAGTTACTAAATGCATTACTCCCAAAGAATGTCCAAATCGTGTGTGTTCCGCTCCATGATAAACCAAATAAGTGGTTGCCAATTGGCGAATATTCCTTAACCTTTGAAAGGGACGTGAGTCAATAATCGTCCGCTCCTCGGGCGAAACATCAATAAATCCGTGAATAGGGTCACGAAACTGATACAATTAAATCGCGTCCTTTTTACATTGGCGATCATCGAAATTACTACTTTTTGTATTATACCATAATTGTCAACACAAAAACCACTAAATCTAGTGGTTTGAGGTTCAAGCCATCTATGTTTTCAAAGTAAAATATCCATGTTAAATTTCGTCTTTCCCGCCCTATCCCTGATAGCTGCGGATAAACTCCTGCAACCGCTCGCTTTCCGGGTGTTCAAACAGCTGTTTCGGCGGCCCCTGTTCCACAATCCTGCCGCTGTCCATAAACACCACCCGGGAGGCCGCGTCGCGCGCAAAGCGCATGTCGTGCGTCACAATCAGCATGGTCATGCGCCGGCGCACCAGGTCCTCAATCACCCGCGTCACCTCGTTCGTAATCTCGGGGTCCAGCGCGCTCGTCGGCTCGTCAAACAGCATGATCTGCGGGTCCATGGCCAGCGCCCGCGCAATCGCAATACGCTGCTTCTGCCCGCCCGAGAGCTGGTCGGGGTAGCTGTCCGCCTTTTGCGACAACCCCACAATCTCCAGCAGCTCCCGCGCTTTCGCGGCGCTCTCCTCTTTGCTCTTTTTCAAAATCTTCACGGGCGCCAGCGTCACGTTTTCAAGGCAGCTCAGGTGGGGAAACAGGTTAAAATGCTGAAACACCATGCTCGTCTTGGTGCAGATCCGCCGGATCTCCCGGTCCGGTGGGTACTGGACGTTTCCGCTCTCGTCGGTGTGCACCAGCACGTCCCCGTCGATGACAATCTCGCCCCCGCTCACCCGTTCCAGGTTGTTCACGCTGCGCAGCAGCGTGCTCTTGCCGCTGCCCGAAGAGCCGATGATCGCCACGGCCTCGCCTTCCGCCACCGAAAGCGAGACGTCGTCCAGCGCATCCACATCGTGCCCAAAGCGTTTTTTTACCTGTTTAATCTCTAAAATCGCCATACTACACCGCGTCTTTCCTCTCGTGCCGTGAATACCGTCTCTCCAGCTGCCGCGAGATCATCGTCAATATAAAGGTCAGCGCCAAATAGATCAGCGCCGCAATGAAATAGGCCGTCGGATCCACGTCCCGGTTGTTGGCGTCTTTCGCGGCCTTCATCAGCTCCGGCACCCCGATCACATACACCAGCGCCGTGTCCTTGATCAGCGTGATCACCTCGTTGCTCACCGGGGGAATCACCCGGCGCACAGCCTGCGGGATGATGATCAGGTACATCGTCTGCCAGCGCGAAAACCCCAGGCTCTTGGCCGCCTCCCGCTGCCCGCGGTCAATCGACTCTATCCCCCCGCGGTAGATTTCGGCAAAGTAGGCCGCATAGTTCAGCACAAAGGTAAAAATGGCCGTCGAAAGCCGGTCTAGCTTGATGGGCGTAAGCATGGGCAGGCAGTAGAAGAAAAAGAAGATCTGCAACATCAGCGGCGTGCCGCGGAACACCCAGATATAAATTTTGGCGAGGGCCTTCAGCGGCCAAAACCGGCTGATGGCACTCATCGAGATGGGCAGCGCCAGCGGCAGCGCAAACAGCAGCGTAAAGCAGAAGATCTTCAGCGTCTCCTTTGTGCCGTCTATCAGCGCCGGCATGATGCCCATGATATAATCCAGTTCCATCTTGCTGCTCTCCTCTTCCCAGATGAAAATATCCCCTCTGTAAGCGGGCAGAAAACCGAAAAGGCCTCGGGGCACGGCGTCCCCAGGGTCTGTCCTGTCCGCTTACAGACGGGTTGCTCCCCCGCCCTCGGCGGGGGAGCAACAAACCGCTATTGCTTTTCTACGCGGCGCTCGCCGCTTCGCTCACAGCGCTCTCGCTCGCGGAAGAGCTCTCCCCCTCCAGCGAGGCCGGGCTCTCTTCCTCCGCAGACGCCATACCCGCCGGGCGCATCACGATGTCCTCGCCAAACCACTCGGTGCTGATTTCGCCGGCGCGGCCGTTTTCAATCAGCTGGTTCAGCGCGTCGTTCACGGCGTCGGTCAGCTCGGTGTCACCCTTGCGGAACCCGATGGCGTAAAGGTCGTCGCCAAAGTCGATGTCCGCCACCTGCAGCGGGGTGTCCATCTGGCTGTTTTTATAGTTGCCGAACACCTCGTCAATCACCATGCAGTCCTCGCGGCCGCTCTGCATCGCCAGGATGATCTCGTCATAGGTGGGGTACTCGGTCACGTTGGCGGAAAAGCTGTCGTAGGCGGGGTCGGCCTGAATGGCCTCCAGCGCGGCCGAAGCGGCCTGCACGCCCACCTTATAGTTCGCCAGGTCTTCCTTGGTCGCAATCTGCACACCCTCGTTGGTCATCACGATGATGCGGTTGTTCAGGTAGGTCTGCGAAAGGCTCATGCTCTCCTGCCGCTCGGGCGTAGCGCTCATGCCGTTCCAGATGCAGTCGATGTTGCCGGTCTCCAGCTCCATCTCCTTGGCGTTCCAGTCGATGGGCTGGAAGGTGGCCGTCACGCCCAGCACTTCGCACACGGCGTTCGCCAGGTCGATGTCAAAGCCCACCAGCTCGCCGGCCTCGTCGCGGAAGCCCATCGGCGCAAAGGTGTCGTCCAGGCCAATCACCAGCTCGCCCTTCGCCTCGATATCCGCAAGGCTGGTCGCATAGGCGTCGTCCGCGCCCACCGTCGCCTCGCTGCCCGCGGGCGCCGCGGCCGGGGTGCTGGCGGCGTCTGCCGGGGCGGCTTCGCTCTCGCCGCCGCCCGCGCAGCCCACCAGGGGCAGGGCCAGCACACACAGGGCCAAAAGGGCAATCAAAACTTTTTTCATCCTTTTTTCCTCCATAAAAATCTCTTATTTTCGCGCCACGCCGCCGGGCCGCTTCCCGGGTCCGAACAGCCAGTTTCAAAGACCTGGGAGTTCTCCGTCCCGCTTTGTGGCCGCGGCTTGTATTATACAACACTTCTCTAGTGTAGTAAAGCACTGCCGGAAGAAAGTCTCCAAATTGTCATAAAGCAGAGGGCCCCTTTCTACTCCCAGTTCACGCCAATCTCCCTGTACATCTCGGGCCGCACATACACGCTCACCCCGCCGCCCGGCACTTTAAAGGTCCCATTGCCGTCCTCGCCAATCACCACCGGGTCCCACTCGCGTCGGGTGATGTCCCGGAAGGCCTGCCCCGCCTGCTGTTTGCCTACATACATCGTCTTTTCCCCGGCGTCTTTGTCGGTCATCAGCACCGCGCAGCCCGAGTGCTCGTGGTCCTTGTCCCCCTCGCGCGTCCAGCCCACCACGTGCTCGTGGTCAAAGTAGTCGTGCTGTTCGCCATAGGCGCAAAGCTTGCGCGCGGCCAGCATCCGGCGCAGGCCGGGCACCGGGGGCACCCCGTCGCTGCGCAGGCCGTACAGGTCGGCGTAGAAAACACAGGGCAGCCCGTCCCGCCGCAGTAAAATCGCCGCATAGGCCAGGGGTTTAAACCACTCCTCCACCCAGCTCTCCAGCGCCTGGCCCGGCTGCGTGTCGTGGTTGTCTACAAAGGTCACGGCGTGCAGGGTATCCCTCTCCACCAGCGTGTCCGCAAACAGGCCCTGCATGCCATACCCGCCCCCGCTTTGGGAGGCATCGCGGAAATGCATGTGCAGCGCCACGTCGAAAAGGCTCATCCTTCTCCCGCAGTTGTCAAGGTACCCCAGCAGCTCCTCCACGTCCCCGCTCCAGTACTCGCCCATCGCAAACAGGTCTTCATCGGCCTTTTTGCGCGCGGCGTCCAGCCATTTTTCATAGAACGAGTACTCGATGTGCTTGAGCGCGTCGAGGCGGAAACCGTCGGCCCCCGTCGTGTCCAGGTACCACTTGCCCCAGCGCACCAGCTCTTTCACAACCTTCTCGTTGTTCATGTCCACGTCCGCGCCCATCAGGTAGTCGAAGTTGCCCTTTTCTTCGGCCACCTCCTCGCTCCAGTCCTTGCCCTCAAACTGGAATACGCCCCCCTCTTCCTTTTTCTCGTCCCAGTCGATGCCCGTAAAGCAGGTCCAGTCCCACACGAAGTCCGAGTATTTCCCTTTCCTGCCCGGGAAGGTGTACTTCGTCCAGGCCTCAATCTGCCGCTCGCCGCCCACCTCCTGCTCGCGGTTTTCGGGGTTGTCCTTCACGGCCTGCACCTTTTCGGTCTCGTCGGCGCCCATGCGGTGGTTCAGCACGATATCCACCAGCACCGAAAGCCCCGCTTTCTGCAGGCTCTTTATCGCCTTGAGGTACTCCTCCCTCGTGCCGTATTTGGTCGGCACGCCGCCCTTCTGGTCAAATTCCCCCAGGTCGTACAGGTCATACACGCCATACCCCGCGTCCCGCACGCCCCGCGCGCCCTTGTAGGCGGGCGGCAGCCAGATGATATCAAAGCCCAGGTTGCGCAGGTTCCTCGCCTGGGCCTCGGCCCGCTGCCACAGCAGGGCGTCGGGCGGCAGGTTCCACTCAAAAAACTGTATAATACATTGGTTGTCCATTTTTCATCCTTTTCTCTTGGCAAAGCGCGGATGCCCCCAGTTCCCCATGTCCACATCCGTCCGCTTCACAGTAAACGTTTTTCCCTCGCCCAAAAAGAATACGCCCGGCGCGGGGTCAGCGCAAGGCGTATTTTGTAGATTTTCCGTTAGGTATTCATGAACAACACGCCTAAGGTCCGCGGCCCGCAGTGGCTCGAGATCGTCGCGCTGGCCCTCGTCTCAATCACCTCTTTAAAATCGGCATATTTCGCAATCTCCCCGCGCACCAGCTCCACGTCCGAGGCGGGCGAGCCCGAGTGCGTGATGAAAATGCGGTCGAGGTCGAGGTCGTCGCGGTCGGCCAGCTGGTCGCGCACATACTCCGGCAGCACCCGCTCGATGCTTCCGCGGTACTTTTTGCTCACGCCCATGCTGCCCCCGCTGTGGTTGTTCACGCGGATCGACGGTTTCAGCTGCAGCAGGTTCGCGCCAAAGGCTGCCACGGCGCTGCAGCGGCCGCCCGCCTTCATGAACTCCAGGGTATCCAGCACAAAGCTCGCGTTGGTGCGCGCGCTGCCCTCGGCCAGGGCCGCGGCTATTTCCCCGGCCGGCCGCCCCCTCGCAATCATCTCTCCGCCCTTCACCACCAAAAGCCCAAACCCCGTCGACAGGCTGGCCGAATCCACCACATGCACATGGCCCAGCTCCTCGGCGGCCATTTTGCAGTTCTGGTGTGTGGATGAGAGCGCCGAGCCGAGATTGATGTGGATCACCTCATGCCCGTCCTGCACCCAGCGGCGGAAATAGTCCGCATACTCCGCCGGGGTGATGCCGGCGGTCTTGGGCAGGATGCCCTTCTCCCGGTAGGCCGCGTAGATGTCCTCGGCCGAAATGTCCACCCCGTCCTCATAGCTCTTGCCGTCCAAGAGGATATGAAAAGGGAAAAAATTCACTTGATAGCGTTCCTTCAAATCCGGTCCTATATCACAGGCGCTGTCCGCGCTCAGGATGATCTTCTTGTCCAATCCCCCACTCCTTTTCTATGCGCCCTTTGTCTCCATGGCGTTTTACGCGCCGCCGCCTGTCCTGCCGCACAAGGGCCCTTTTTCGCCATTTCTCCCTGCGGGCGTCCATGTATAAAATACCATAAACCAGGGTCAAAAGCCACCCTTTCCCCCAAAATGGGAGTGCCCCGCGTGCATTTTTACTAAAAAATACAAAAGAGTTTCGTACCGCCCCCGCCAAAGGCGGGGGCGGTACGAAACTGGAGACTGTAGACAAAGTCCGTCCAATAACAGGCCAAGAGAAACGACTGCAGCGCAAGGAAACAAAAAGCTACACAAGGGCGCGTACAAATAGTACGTAACCGCCGCGTAGGTTTGCAGCTGACGCCGCGATGCGCCGTTTATCTCCGCTCAGGGTTTCTCCGCCAGTTCCTGCAAAAAACCCCTCACTTTGTCGGCCCGGGGCGGGCAGCCCGGAAGGGTTTTTTCAAACCCCGCCGTACATTTTCCAACCCCCACCGCGCCCTTTTTCCCCGCAAATCCCTGGCCCACGCACACGGGGGCCGGCATACGCGCCAGCTGCTCTGGCCCAAGGCGCGAGAGCCCCCGCACCAGCGCCGCCTCACAGGCGCTGCACGCGGCGTCGGCGGCCAGGTAGGGCCGCAGTTTGCGCACCTTGCCGCCCGCCTTTGCCAAAGGCGCTCCGGCGGCCTCTCCCTCGTGCAGCTGCCGCACCCGTGCTTTGGCGGGGTCCGCTTCCCCCACGCCCAGCTCGGCGGCCAGGCCGATATACTCGATCTCCTCCACGGCATACCCCATAAACCGGGCCGCCCACGCGTCGCACAACACGGCGTCCCGCGCCGCAAACATCATGTTGGTCGGCACGGGGTTGCCCCCCTCCTCGAAATCCAGGTCGCCGCAAATCGCGTCCACCAGCACGAAACCAATCGGCAACCCCGTGGCCAGGTGGGCTATCTGGGCGTGCAGGTCCAAGGTGTGAAAACGCCGTTTTTCGTCGTCGGGGATCAGCCCCTTGTTGTTTTTCAGCGCGCAGGTGATGTGCGTCTGGCAGTGCCCTTTCAGCACCGGCAGGTTGATCAGAAAATCTAGCTCCAGCGCGCTTTCACAGATTTCAATGCGCTGCCCTTTGCAGTCCACGCTGCGGCTGCCGTCCTTTTTGGTGTCAATCAGTTCGGCGCCGTAGCGCTTCGCCAGCGGCAGGTACCCGCAGGCTTCGAAGGCCTCCTCCGTGCTGTCCTTCACAGAGCTGCCCTCCAAAATCACCAGCCTCTCAAATCCGTTTTCCCGCAGGTATTCCAGCACCCCTTCGCAAATTTCCGGGTGCGTGGTCGCCCCCTCAGACGCCGCCGTCGCCACCACGAGGTTCGGCTTCAGCCCCACTTTTTTGCCCCTGTCCCCTATCAAATCCCGCAGCCCCGCCTCACTCGCCAGCGCATACGCCATCTTCCTCGGGTCCCTGCCATACTCAATCAAAATCTCATTTTTCTCCATAAAAATACTCTCCTTCGTTTTTGTAATACCTCTCACCGGCTGCGCCGCGGGCAAAAATCCCCGATCGCGGGCGTGTCCCAAAAGCGTTTTGAATAGACTGCCCAAAAAGTTCTGGCGTCCTTCCCCCCCCGGAGGCGGGGGAAGGACAAATGAAGCGCACTCCCCGCAGCAAGCTACAGGGTATCGGCGCCACGGACCGACAAGTCCGCCCCAAGGGGCGGGGTATTAAACCCCCACTAGTGGGGAATAAAAATACTTCGATAAACAACGTGGCGGGACACTCCCCCCAATCGCCCCCTTCTTTCCCTTTTTTCTGGCCTCTGGTATACTTCTATATAGAATAAGCCCATAGATGTAGACTCTTAAAAAGTGAAGGAGAAATTCGGTTTGAAAACAGGCATTGTATGTGAGGGGGGCGCCATGCGCGGCGTCTATACTTCGGGCGTGCTGCAGGCATTCATGGAGGGCGGCTTCCTCGCCGACCTGCTCGTCGGGGTCTCGGCGGGCGCGTCCAACGGCGTCTCTTATGTCTCCCACCAGCTCGGGCGCGGGTATCGCACCAACGTAGATTATGCCGGAGACAAGCGCTACCTCAGCTTTCAAAACCTCTGTGAAACCGGCTCCCTCTTCGGGTTCGACTTCATCTTCGACGAGATTCCAAACCACCTCGACCCCTTCGACGCCGAGGCCTTTCACGCGTCCCCCTGCGATTTTTACGCGGGCGCGCTCGATATCGAAACCGGCGAGACCGTTTTCTTCGGCAAAAAGGACATTCAGCCCGGCTTTCACGCGGTGCGCGCCTCCTGCTCCATGCCCCTGCTCTCCCAGGTCGCCGAGTACGGTGGCCACAAGCTGCTCGACGGCGGCATCGGCCAGCCCATCCCGATCGACAAGGCCCTCGCCGAGGGCTGCGACCGCCTCGTCGTCGTGCTCACGCGCGAGCGGGGTTACCGCAAAAAACCCATGGGTATGCTGCCTCTCTACTATGCACGTTATCGTGCCTATCCAAAGCTTTTGCAGGCCATCCGCCTGCGGCACCTCGTCTACAACCACACCCTGCAGCGCCTGTTTCGCCTCGAGGCCGAGGGCCGGGCCATCCTTGTCGCGCCCGACGCTCCGCTCGGTGTCGGGCGTTTCGGCCAGGACCGGGAAAAGCTCATTAACGCCTACGAAATCGGTCACCAAAAAGGCCTCGAGGCGCTCGATAAAATTCTATGATTTAGCACCTACCATCGCCTTTATATATTCATCAATAATTTCCATTAAATCTCACTTAATTCCTCTTTTCGGGGTCTGCCTCCCCGCTTTTCAGAGGAGTTCATTTCGCATCATTTATGTTTTTATCCAGTATTTTTGTTCCCTTTTTTGCCATATTTTTTACCTCTTTTTTTACCCTGGCGAAATACCCCTCCCAGTAATCCTGTCTTTTCTCGCCCAGCCGTTTTCCCTCCTTGGTATAGTACGAGACGCCCCTCTTCCTCCTCTTGCTCACTTCCCGGAAGAGCGAGGGCGCTTCTTCTTTCTCCCCGGGCAGGGGCATGCCTCTTTCGTCCACCTCATACATCGGCAGTTGTTCCAGTGTGCAGAGAGTCACCATTCTCGCGCAGCCCACCGCGCCCGACATATCCAGTTTGTCCGCGTCATACAAAATCTTTGCCTCCAGGCTCTCCGGCTCCTCCAGCGACTTACGGCTGTGTGTTTTTATACAGTTTTTCACATGATTGGCAACATTTTCACTCCAATTTTCCTCTTTCAAGAAGCTGTAGGCCATCTCCGCGCCCACCACCGCGTGCCCCGCTGCGGCGCCCAGCGCCGCCCGCCCCACGTCGTGCAGCAGGCAGGCCAAAATCAGCACGTCATAGTCCACCTCTTGTTCTTCTGCCGCAATGCAAAGGGCGATGTGCAGCACCCGGTAGCTGTGCAGGCAGTCGGGAAAGCCCGGCTCCCTGTGCTCATGCAGGAACTGCTCCGCCGCCTCATACTGGTTTTTTTTCATTTTTGCCATCCTTTTTTACGTATTCCCCAGCTGCGGGCAGTGCGCTTCATTCCCCACCCGTGGGGTCTCATATTTCGTCTTCACTACGCCATGTCAGGGGGCACCTTATGCAACAGCGCCTGTATGAAATCACCTTGCTGCTCACCCAGAGCGGCCGCGCCAGCGCCGCCGAGCTTTCAGAGCGCTTTGGCGTCTCTAAACGCACGATTTATCGAGATATAGACGCACTCTCTTCGGCGGGTATCCCCGTATATACCGAGCGCGGGCGCGGCGGCGGCATCCGCCTGCTGCCAGGTTATGTGCTCGACAAGGCCCTCTTTTCGGCGGAGGAGCGCAGGCAGCTTGTCTCCCAGTTGCAGGGCCTCGCCTCCCTCGGCACCCCCGACAGCGAGGCCGCCTTCGAAAAACTGGCCGGGTTCTTCGGCCGTGCAGACACCTGGCTCGAGGTAGACTTCGCCCCCTGGGACGGCGGCGAGGAGATGCGCCGGCGTTTTCGCTCCTTGCGCCAGGCTATTTTGAGTCGAAACATCGTCACCTTTCGCTATCTCAACGCCCGGGGCAAGGAGGATCAACGCCGCGTAGAGCCCCTGCGCGTCCTCTTTCGCGGGCAGGGCTGGTACCTGTATGGCTACTCCCAAGAGCGCAGCGATTTCCGCTATTTTAAGCTCACCCGCATCCAGGAGCTCCATATCGAAGCAAACACATTCGAGCGGGAAATTCCAGAGACTCCGGTGAGTGAGACCCCTCCTGCAGGCGCGCTCCTCCCGGTCCGCCTGCGTTTTGACCCTTCCCTTTCCTTTCGTGTATACGACGAATTTTCTCCGTCTGCGATAAAACCCGATCCGGACGGCGCCCTGCTGGTCGAGGCCTCTTTTCCCAGCGGCACCTGGTTGCTCGGCTATCTGCTTTCCTTTGGTTCCGGCCTGACGGTGCTGGGCCCGCCCACGCTGCAAGCATCCCTGCAAACGGAGATCGAAAAAATGCTAAAAAATTATAAAAATAATAGTAAATAAATCCTGCGAAAACACAATTTATTTATTGTTGACATACGCTGTCATCTTTTGTGTGTTATCCTGTATGCAAGTGAGTTTTAGACTCGATCTAACATTAAATATTATACATGCGAAGGGAATAGATACTCTATGGATAAATCCCCTAAATTCGACTTTAAAAAGGAATTTCCCGACCTCTACCGTCCCAAAACCAACCCCTCGCTCGTCGAAGTACCCCCCATGCCCTTTTTTATGGTGGACGGCGTCGGTGCCCCCGAAGGGCGGGAATACCAGCAGGCGCTCAATCTGCTCTACTCTCTCACTTTTACCGTTAAGATGAGCAAAATGGGCACCACACAACCCAAGGGTTACTTCGATTATGTGGTCCCGCCGCTCGAGGGGCTCTGGCAGGGCGGCGAGCTTTTCTCGGGCAACCCAAACCGGGAGCAATGGCGCTGGACCAGCCTGATCCGCCAGCCGGATTTCGTCACCGCCGAGGTCTTTGACTGGGCCAAAGAGACCGCAAGTCGTAAAAAACCCGATCTGCCCTTCGAGAAAGTGCGTTTCGAAACCTATGAAGAGGGCCTTTGCATACAGCTTTTACACATCGGCCCCTATGCGCAGGAGGATCGCAGCTTGGCCCTGCTTCGTAATTTTGCCGAAAAAAACGGATTTATTCAGGATTTTTCTCCCACCCGCCACCACCACGAAATCTATCTCGGCGATCCAAGAAAAACAAAGCCTGAACGTCTAAAAACCATCCTTCGCCACCCCGTAAAAAGAGACAATTAAATTGGGAATAAATAGGTGAAAAATCATGCCCGATAATAAGGTACAGCCCTTAGAAATACTCGAAGTGGGCCCCCAAAACCTCGACGGCGAACACCTCTGCTGCGCCATGGGCACAGACAAAGATTCAAAGGCCTGCACCCTGACAAAGAAGGACTGGGTTAAATCCGTCTATCCCCAGGGTTATCGCTTCTGGAAGCTCCCGGTCAAAGGCAAAGCCTTTCTGGAAGCCATTCCCGCCGAAGCCGCCTGGTGCCCCATACAGGCCCCCGGCTGGCTCTTTCTGGACTGTTTTTGGGTCAGTGGCAGCGGCAAGGGCCGGGGATATGGCCTGCAGCTGCTCGACCATGCCATACAATATGCGCAGCAACAGGGTTTTCTCGGCCTTGTGGCACTTGCGGGCGACAAAAAGCGCGCTTTTCTCTCCGAGGGCGGCTTCTATAAGAAAGCCGGTTTCGTCCTGGCCGACACCGCGCCCCCCTACTACGAGCTTTTGGCGCTTCCCCTGCGGGACGAAATCCCGTCCCCCTCGTTTCTGCCCTGCGCCAAGGCGGGAACCGATTCTTCTTCTGGCTTCCTCCTCTACTACTCCTGCCACTGCCCCTACACCTCAAAGTATGTTCCCCTGCTGCAGGCGGAGGCCGAGGCGCTGAACATACCCTTCCAGGCGGTAAAATTGGAATGTGCCGATGATGCGCAAAATGTTCCCAATCCGTTTCCTACGTTTGCTCTATTTTTCAACGGCTCTTTCCTGACAAATGAAATCCTGAGCGTAAACAAGTTTAGGAAATTGATTGAAAACAACAACCTTTCCACGAGGCTTACCCCATGAAAACAGTGCCCGCGAAAACCCTGCTCAGCCGCAACC
Organism: Ruminococcaceae bacterium OttesenSCG-928-I18; assembly: GCA_030266325.1. Taxonomy (GTDB): domain Bacteria; phylum Bacillota; class Clostridia; order Oscillospirales; family Ruminococcaceae; genus JAAYCI01. Next base: position 30,407 of record JAJDHT010000010.1, on the reverse strand, counting down.
AGCACAAGGGATGGTTTGGCTGCGATTATAACATGAACCTTTACCGCGGCTGCACCCACGGCTGCCTCTACTGCGACAGCCGCAGCGACTGCTACCACATCGACTGCTTCGACGAGGTGGTCGCCAAGGAAAACGCACTCTCTCTATTGCAAAAGGAGCTTGCGCGCAAGGTGAAAACCGGCGTGATCGCAAGCGGCGCCATGAGCGACCCCTATAATCCCTTCGAGGCCGATACCCTGCTCACCCGCCACTCGCTCGAGCTCGTCAGCGCCTATGGCTTCGGTATTGCCCTGGCCACAAAAAGCGACCTTATCTGCCGGGACATCGATATTTTAAAGGAAATCTCCGCCCAAAGCCCCGTGCTTTGCAAGCTCACCATCACCACGGTGAGGGACGATAAATCCTCTGTCATCGAGCCTTTTGCCCCCTCTTCCTCCCGGCGGCTGGCCGCGCTGCACCGGCTTTCTTCTGCGGGGCTGTTCACGGGCGTGTTGCTCATGCCCGTGCTGCCCTGGCTCACGGATGACGAAGGCGAAATCCTCGCCCTTGTGGATGCGGTGGCAGAGGCGGGCGCCCGCTTCATCTACCCCTCCTTTGGCGTCACGATGCGCGCCGGGCAGAGGCAGTATTTTTTATGCGGTCTGGACAAGGCCTACCCCGAACAAAAATGGGGAGAAAAATATGGAAAAAAATATGGCACAAAATATTACTGTGCCAGCCCCAAAGCCAAAATCCTGTGGGAAGCTCTCACCCTCCGCTGCCAGCGGCACGGCCTTCTCTATCAAATGCCCGAGATCATCGCGGCCTATCGCGAGGGATATGAAAACCAACAACTGTCGTTCTTTTGATCTATTTTCTCGCCGTTGCCGCCTCCACCAGGCGCATAAGCCGACGTTTCGCATCACGCTTATTGCCTGCCCCAAAGCTTCTGCTTTGTCCTCTTTCTACTCTCCGATTTATTTTTACTAACAATATCTGGTATTTATTTCAGATTATTTTTTCTTTTTACACTAAATATTGATTTTTTAATTTGGGGCTTTTTTCGTCGGTCCCGCTCAGTAATAGTTTGTTCGTTGGGAAATAATATCGTTACGTCGATACTATTTTCTAACTTTTTTATTCCCCGGGATTGTCGCCGCAGATATAAAAACAAACAAAAGCCACCTTTATTAACGCTTCGAAATGGTAGGCAACAGTCATTTACTTGAAAACCACCGCCAATTATGGTATCGACAGGTATTGCCTCTATAAAACATAACCAGTTGATATTTGACGATTTATAATTATTTTGTCGCACAAAGCAGGCACCGATTTTTGGTTCATTTTCTGTAAATTGTCATATGACTTAAGATATGAATACCGGTATTTAAAATACAGCATCTTCGCTCGTGATAATATTTGCGCCAATTATTCACATTTTCATTCTATTTTACACTCATTTGTTTTACCCCTGGCAAAACCACTATGTTGTGTTCTTTATTTCCCACTAGTGGGGAATAATACCCCGTCCCTTGGGGCGGACTTGCCGATCCGTGCGCCGATACCCCGTAACTTTCTGTGGGAAGTGCGCTTCATTTCTGCATGCGTTGGTAAGAAGTATAACACCAATGGCCAAAGCCAAACCCCCGCTGCGCCTATGCTTCATCCTCTTGCCCGGGCGGGTTCCTCTCCGTCCGGCTCCACGTTGGTGGGTGCTTCTGCACGCTGGTAGGTGAAACTGGCGCCCGTTTCTGCCACGGTCATGCTCACTTCATTCGGCGATAGATACCCAAAGGTGGCCACCGTACCGCTTTCATTGCCGATCGACTGGTTGCGGAAAGCCCAGCGCCGGCCTGCCGTAGGAAGCAAAGGCGCGCTAAACTCGTCCTCACCGATCTGCATCTCCCCGCCTCCGTCGGCCGAGCTCCAGTCCCCCTCCAGAAATACCATAAAAAAACGGTCGCTCATCAAAACAGGCTCTAGGTTCGCCACCTCGCCATAGGCCATGATCTGGGGCAAAAGCGCGCGGTTCTCCCCCGCTTCCTCAGATGCACCCAGCCACAGGTCGCACACTTGCTTGTAGATGGGAGCGTCCTGGAAATTCCCAAGGGCCGTAAACAGGCTGTTCGACCCCGAAATATCCCCCGCCTCATAGGCCCGCATGGCGACGTCGTACACCTCTTGCGCGGCGGTCTGCGCCAGCGAACGTGCGTCCAGGTACTCCCCAAATGCCGAAAAGGCCTCATACCGCTCGAGGGGATCCGTCATGACCTCGGCCCGCAGATACGCCGCCGCCCTTTCGGCCTGCGCGGCGCTGTCTTCATACGTGCCCAGTTCCTCGAATACAATGCGCCCCTCATCCACCCTGCGCACTTGCAAAAGTGCCATTCCTTTGTCATATTTTACCTGCTTTGCCAGCGCCTCGCTGTCGGCATAGCTGCCCAGGCCCCCAAGGATCTCCAGTGCGCCGTCATAGTTTCCCGCCTGCCAAAACTGCACGGCCGTGGCGTAGTCATAGGTGTTTTGACGGCTGCTTTTCAGCCAGGGCGTACGGTCCAAAATGCGCGTCACGGCATCATAATCCGCCTTCTCAAACGCCGTGTCTGCGCGCATCCCCTGCACCAGGGTATACCCCAGCACCCCGCCGGCCAAAATCAGCACGATCAATACGGCCACAAGCACCCGGCGGCCCCTATTCTTTTTTTGTTTCAGGCTGCCGCTGTAGGCTCCGCTTTCCAATCCCTCGGCCAGCTGTTCGCTCTCGTCGCTGCCGTCGGCCTTTTGCAGCGCCTCCAAAACAAACGACAGGCTGGCATATCTTTTTTTGGGGTCATATTCCAAACAGCGGTTGATCACCTCCGTGAGGGCGGGGTCCTCCCTGCCTTTATAGACGGTACCCTCCGTGCTGCGAACGCGCGCGTCAGGCGGAGGGGAGCCACTCAGCAAAGTCATCATCAACGCCCCGATAAAATAAACGGGCGCCCGTTCGCAGTCTCCATGGGTGTACTGCTCGGGCGCGGCAAAACCCGCCACCGGCACAAAGGCTTCGGTGGGCATCGGGTTTTTCAGCGATATTTTTTCCTCGTTGATCAGCACATTTTCCGGCCGCAACACCGAGCAGGGGTCAATCTCCTCCCCCATCGAAAGCAGGTCAACAATAAACGTTTTGGTGAGACGATATACATTTGCCGGATCCATGGAAAGCCTACTCCTCTTTGCCACACATTTTTTCCCAGTATACCACAAAATCCCCCCGCCCGAAATGGGTCATCCTATTTTCTCTCATACACAAAGCTGTAAATAAATCACAACATCGACAGAGAGATTACGTTCTGTATTATTTTCATAATATATTACATTTAATTTTCTGCTTTTATTACTATATATCCTTATTAAAAAAACAGGCACCATTTAAAGCATGCCTGCCGAGTTGTAACTAAGGGCCAGGAGGGCTCTGCCCTCCTACTCCCGCAAGGGGACTCATCCCCTTGACCCCCTCTTCGGAAAGAGCGGCCGCTCTTTCCTTTTGTCATGTACCATTTAATTTGAATTTTTTTATATTTATTAAGGGCATTTATTGTGATACTATTTATCTACAACACGCATTTTATTAGACTAAACATCCGCTTTAAAAACTCTTTTTAAAGCGGATGTTTTCGTCTTAAAACCCAGAATAAATCTCTTTAAATTAATATCCGGTATATTGCGCCTGCATGTATCCATTTTCGTACTGAATGTTTACCACGGCATTTCCAAGCCGATATTGCAGGCTGTACAGGTCGGGCAGGCGGGTCGCTTCGGCCGTGTCCATGGCCTCGTTGATGATCTGCTGCAAGGTGTCGGGCGCGTTCGGGAAGGCGACGCTCCCATTTTCCTTACGTCTCAGCGCATTTTCAGGCCGGTTTCCCGTCAACAACAGGCTCATCATCGCACCCACAAAATAGACACTGGAGGCCTCGCTGGAACGGTTGTCGTAACTTTCCGGCGCGGAGTAACCGGGGTAGATTTTGATGGCGCCGGCGTCCTCTTCCTTGTTCTTTTTCTTTCGCAGGCTGATGCCCTTGGGCCCTACGAGGATATTTTCGGGCGTCAGCAGCGTGTAGACATCGGTGCCTTTTTCCAGGCCGGTGAGCTCCTGTAAAAAGCGCATGGTTTTGTCTAAAAGCTCCAGCTCGTTCATCCTGAAGTTGCCGCGTTCAAACTGAAGCAGGGTCATTTCACGTTTCACTGAGGGTTTCCGGTTCCGCACAAGCACCACAACAACCACGGCGATGGCCGCCACCGCCACAACCAGCCCAATGGCCACCACGGCGATGGTCGTCGGGTCCATGGACGGCTCGGGTGTGGGTGTCAGCCCCTGCCCTTCGGCAGTGCCCGTCCCGTCCGAAAGCGTATACGGCACGCCGTCTTTTTTCAGCACCCGGGCCAGTTCATCCACATGTATGCTGCCGTTCATTGCCTCGATGGTATCAAAACCAGACAGCCCAATGGCATTCACGCCCACCACGTGTCCCGCGGCGTTCAGCAAAGGGCCCCCTGAATTTCCGTTGTTGATTGCGGCGTTGGTCTGCACCATCTTCACTTCTTCCTCGCCGTTGTAGCTGATGAGGTTCGAGGTGCGAATGGCACTGATGATCCCGTTGGTGACGGTCATGGACTGCTTGTCAGCCACCACGTCCTGCAGATAGTCCTCCAGACTGTCATATTCTTGCTCGTCAAAGCCCTGTGCCAGCATATCCGACGCTCCCGGGAACCCTAGGGCATACACGGCCTGGCCGCTGTCCACAACCCCTGTGGCCAGGGGCAAGGGCTGCACGTCAGGGATAGGCTCGCTGGGTTTGATAACAGCCAGGTCTTTGCCTGGATACTCTTTGTACACCCGGCCTTCCACATACCGGCCCGTGTCATAAAAAATAAACAGTTCCTCGCTGTCCTCTACCACATGATAGTTGGTAACGATATAAGGTTGCCTCTCACTGCCCACGGCAAAACCCGTACCTGTGGCAATAAAGTCCGCACCTTCGTTTACTATCCGCACCACGCCCTGGCGGGCATCCAGCACCACCTGGGGTACGCTGCCGTCCGAGGCCGCCACGGGTAAGGTGAAAACGGCCAAAAAACACAGCGCAAAGAGAGACGCCACCGCTTTTTTTATGCTCTTTTTTACCCTATTTATTCGCATTTAAATGATCTCCTTTTTCCATAGCCCGTGCAGGTTACACCAGGCATATACGGCTGTGGCACTATCTCCCGAAGCCAAGACAAATTCCGCCTTTGGCTCCTCTCCCGCAGCCAGTATTTTTCGTTGCCCGCCCTGCTTTGTCTGCAGCCAAATCCAGCCGATATAATGCTCGGGCAGCATGGGGTGCGGCACGCTGCCCACCTGCACCTCCACCTTGTCCCCCTGTTTGTTTGCTACAGGAACATGCTTTTCTTGCGCTGCATCAACTGTATTTGGCACAAGTTCCTGCATGGCCTCCCCACAGCAAACCACCGGCACGCCCGAGTCGTGTAGTATCTCCACCACATTCCCGCAGTGCCGGCAAACCAGATATTTCCTTTTTTCACTCATTTTTTAACCCTCATCCTCTGCTTTTTATTTTGATTTAATTTTCTTTTCTGCTATTTTAATTTTTATTTATCTCACTTTTACGTCCCTATTTTTTCGGCCCATTCTTTTTCCTTAAACCCCACGAGTACGCCATCGTCTAAAAGCAAAATCGGTCGCTTCACAAGCAGCCCATCCTTGGCCAGCCGTTCGTATTGTTCCTCTTCGCTCATGCCCGGCAACCGCTCGGCCAGTTTTTCCCGCCGGTAGATCTGTCCGCTCGTGTTAAAAAATCGTTTGAGAGGCAGGCCACTTTCCCGCCTCCATTTTTTGAGTTCCTCCACCGTCGGGTTCTCTTTTTGGATGTCCCGGTACACGGGTTCTATTCCCCTCTGCGAAAGCCAGGCCACCGCCTTTTTGCAGGTCGAGCACTTCGGATAGCATACAATTGTTATAAAAACCACCCATATTTCTTTTATTTCCTAGCTTTCCACGCCTGTTTCTTCTATCTTTTTCAGCATTTTTTCAAGCTGTGCTGTGGGGCAGGCCAGATTGATGCGAAGATAACCCTCCCTTTCCGCGCCATATCCTTCACCGTGGGCGGCGTAAAACTGTGCTTTTTCCCGCAACCGTGCATCCAGTTCTTGCCGTCCATAACCCAAAGGGCCAAAATCCGCCCAGGCGAGATAGGTGCCCTCCAGAGGCGTCAGCACTACGCCGGGGAAGCTGGATAGGAAATAATTTTTCAATATGTCGTAATTTTTTTGGAGCACAAGCAACATCTCATCCAGCCAGGCGTCCCCATTCTCATACCCGGCTCTCGTGGCCACGGCCCCCATCACAGAGACAAAGTACTGCCCGTCCAGGTCCATCTGCTGGGCAAACCGCTGCCGAAGCCCGGTATCAGGTAGGAAAATACAGGAAGTGGAAAGCCCGCCCAGTGAAAACGTCTTGCTGGCCGAGGTGGCAATCAGCGCATTCGTCTGGTATTTGGCCGGCAGGGTACCGTAGGCCACCTGCCGAAAACCGGGCAAGATGATATCCGCGTGTATCTCATCCACGAACAACACCACTTTGTTCTCATAGCAGATCTCCGCCATCTGCAAAAGCTCTTCTCGTGTCCACACCCGCCCGCAGGGATTATGCGGGCTGCACAAAATCATCATTTTGGCCAGCCTTGCTTTCGCCCTTAAATCCTCCAGGTCCAGCTCATACCGGCCGCCCCGGTTTAAAAGCCTGTTTTCTAAAACAATTCGGCCCATTTTTCTCGGTACCGAGAAAATAGCGGGATAATTCGGCATATGGACAAGCACCCGCTCCCCCCGCCGCGTAAAGGCCCGCACGGCACTGTGCAGCGCCCCCACAATACCCGGGGACATCACCATTTCTTCGGTTTTTGGCTGCCAGCCATGCCTCCGATGCATCCAGCCCACCACGGCTTTTTTAAATTCCTCGTCGGCCGCCCCGTAGCCATACATTCCGCTTTCGGCAATTTTAGTCACAGCTTCAATCACTTCCGGCGGGCTTTTAAATTCCATGTCCGCAATGGTCAAGGGCAGGGTTCCCTTGGGTGCCCCCTCTTTTTTGGCCAGTTCATATTTGATGGAGGCCATGCCCTCCCGTGGCCTCCAGGTCTCAAAATCGTATCCCAACTTTTTTCTCCTCAATACTCGGCAATTCTTTTTTATTTTAATTTTATTTATTCTCTATTTTTTCGGTTTATTTCCCACTCGTGGGGATCGAATACAAAATCCGCCTTGTTCCCCGTATGGTTCCCCTTGTTTCCCTCTTGCCGCCGGTGTTTGCCCGGTTCTTTTTATTACTATAGCATAAATCCGGCGTAAAAACCGTATCTGCCCCTCATTTTTGTTCTCATTTTACACTTCATTCTATGGTATAATCGTGTATATTCTTTGAACGATTTATAACTCTTTTTTTCTCCCTTTTTTCTGTCGGGAGGTGGAGGCATTTAATGTACGATGTAGCGATTTTAGGCGGCGGAATCTGCGGGTGTTCTCTGCTCTATGCCCTCAGCCGGTACACGCTGCGCTGCGTTTTGCTTGAAAAAGAAAACGACGTGGGCGTGGGCGCAACCAAAGCCAACAGCGCCATCGTACACGCGGGCTACGACCCGATGCCCGGCACCCTGATGGCAAAATACAACGCCGCCGGAAACCCGCGCATCCGCGAGTTGTGCTCGGAGCTGGACGTGCTCTACAAACAGACGGGTTCTCTGGTGCTCGCCTTCGACGAGGCGGACCGTGCCCAGATACAAAAACTCTATCAAAAAGGGCTCGCCAACGGTATTCCAGGCCTCGAAATTCTCGAACGTTCGGAGGTTTTGGCGAAAGAACCCTCTTTAAACCCCGATGTTCTCTGTGCGCTGTATGCGCCCACGGCCGGTGTGGTCAACCCCTGGGAACTGGCGCAGGCCCAGGCCGAGGTCGCCCTGCAAAACGGGGCTGAGGTGCGGCTCTCCTCCGCCGTTCTCGGTATACGGCGGGAAAACGACGTCTTTCTGCTGGAAACGTCCGATGACATGCTTAAAGCCCGCTTCGTCATCAACGCGACGGGCGTGGCCAGCGACCGGGTGACCGCCCTGCTCGAGCCCCCCTCCTACACCATCCACCCGAACCGCGGGCAGTATTTCCTGCTCGACACCACCCAGGGGGGGCTCGTGCGCCATGTGGTCTTTCAGTGCCCCACCAAGAAAGGTAAGGGGGTGCTGGTGGCGCCCACGGTGCACGGCAACCTGATCGTCGGCCCCGACAGTGACCCCGCCGAGGCACATGACCTCGCCACCACGACGGAGGGGCTCTCCTACGTGAGGCAAAAGGCCCTAAAATCGGTGCCGGATATCGATTTTAAGACTTCTATCCGCAATTTTGCCGGCCTGCGCGCCCGCAGCAACCTCACCGATTTTGTCGTGCGCGAGTCCACAGAAAACCCTGGTTTCTACGAGCTTGGGGGCATTAAATCCCCGGGGCTCTCCTCGGCCCCCGCCATCGCCGAAGACCTTGTGCAGCGCATGGGCAAGGCAGGGCTGCCCCTGCACGAAAAGCCGGACTTCCGGGCCGAGCGCCGCATCCTGCGCTTCACACATCTCAGCGCCGAGGCGCGCGAAGAGGCCATTCGCAGAAACCCCGCCTATGGCACCATCGTCTGCCGCTGTGAAACCGTCACCGAGGGGGAGATTCTGGACGCACTGCGCCGCCCCCTGCCGCCGCGTTCTCTGGACGCCGTAAAAAGACGGTGTACGGCCGGTATGGGGCGCTGCCAAGGGGGGTTTTGCGGGCCTCGTGTGCAGGCCATCATCGCGCGGGAGCTGGGGCTTGCCCAGGAAGAGGTGCCTCTGGACCGCGCAGACATGTACATTCTGGCAGGAAAAACCAAAGACGGGTGCTGCCGGAAAGGGGACGCGCCAAATGAATAGGGCCTATTATGATGTCATTGTCGTCGGCGGTGGGCCCGCGGGTCTCGCCGCGGCGCTCTCGGCGCGGGAACACGGCGCCGCGCGGGTGCTTCTGCTCGAGCGCAACGCCTCGCTCGGCGGTATCCTCAACCAGTGCATCCACAGCGGTTTCGGGCTGCACCACTTCCAGGAGGAACTCACGGGCCCTGAGTACGCCGAGCGCTTCATCCGGCAGCTTTCGGGCAGCGGCGTCGAAGTTTTGTGTGGCGCGATGGTTCTCGAAGTACGCCCCGACCGCAGCCTCTGCGCCATCCACCCGCAACGTGGGTATCTGCAACTGCGTGCCGGGGCCGTCGTGCTGGCCATGGGCTGCCGCGAGCGCACCCGTGGGGCCATCGGCATTCCGGGCACCCGCCCGGCCGGCATCTTCACCGCGGGCGCGGCCCAGCTCTATATGAATATCGAGGGCTACCAGGTCGGCCGCCGGGCGGTCATCCTCGGCTCGGGAGACATCGGACTCATCATGGCCCGCCGCCTGACGCTCGAAAGTGCCAGCGTAGAGGGCGTCTATGAGCTCATGCCCTATTCGGGCGGTCTTGTTCGTAACATCGTGCAATGCCTCCACGATTTTGAGATCCCGCTCCACCTCTCGCACACCCTCACCGACATTCGCGGCGACAAGCGCGTGGAGGAAGTGGAGGTGGCGCAGGTGGACGCAGATTTTCAGCCGATAGAGGCAACCCGGCGCGCCGTACCCTGCGACACCGTGCTGCTCTCGGTGGGGCTCATCCCCGAGAATGAACTGTCGCGGGCCGTGGGGCTGGAGATAGACCCACGTACCGGCGGGCCTGTTTTATACGAAAACCGGGAGTGCTCCCTGCCGGGCATTTTTGCGGCGGGTAATGTGGCACATGTGCACGATATCGTAGATTTTGTCACCTCGGAGAGCCAGCTGGCCGGGCGCAGCGCCGCCCTGTTTGTGCCGGAAAAAAACCCGCGCCGCTGCCTGCACCTGCAAAATGGCGAGGGCATCGGGTATACGGTGCCCCAGAGAATTCGACCCGAAAATATCGAAAATAATGTCGAGGTTTTCTTCCGGGTAAAAAAAGTCTATAAAAATGCCACAATCGGACTTTCCTCAGGCGACACTTTATTGGCGCAATACCGTCGAGAACGGCTTGCACCCGGGGAAATGGAGAAGATTACTCTCCCCAGAAAAATAGTCGAAAAAATCGAATTAAATAAGGCAATATTGTCTGTAAAAGAGGGGATTTCTCCATGACGGAACTGATTTGCATCGGCTGCCCCAAAGGTTGTCTTTTACATGTGGACGAAGAAAATGATCATGCTGTGACGGGAAACGGCTGCAAGGTGGGTGCCACCTATGGGAAAAAAGAGCTGCAAAATCCCACGCGTACCCTCACCTCTACGGTGTGCATCCGCGGGGCGGAAATCCCCCGGTTGCCCGTCAAGACGGACCGGGAAATTCCCAAAGCATTGTTGCTCGATGCGATGAGTCTTCTTGATAATATAGTCGTACAAGCTCCTATTATCCTCGGTGATGTCATCTTGCAAAACCTGCTGGACACCGGCGCAAACTTTGTGGCCAGCCGCAGCCTTGGCTTGCACGAGGAAGAGAAGCACGACTAATCCCACTCGAAACAATTTTGCTGTATTTTTTCTATTATTATATCTCGTGATTTCTGATGTATCAAAATATGCTATTTGTTTTAGTATTTACACATAGTATCGTATATTATGTTGCCTTATTTTCAAATTGTAATGCTACATATTATATAGAATAAACCCACTTTGCGTAAAGCGGGCGAATATAATTTAAGGACGTTTCAGGGTTTAAAACCAGATGCTATTGTCCTACAATAACCCATTCGCATCATCGAAATATTTAATGCTGAACAAGAGGATCTCTTTTGTTCGGCATTTTAGATTTATCAGTCACAGGTATGCTGTATTTGTAAGGCAAATTCTTTTCTATATTTTGCTCCGCATTGTTTTTGGTCAATAATCTTATCTTCGTTTTGGACACCTAATTTAAATTCATTATTGTATTTCATTTTTCTTCATTCTTTTTACGCATTTATTTGTTATGATTTATATGTGAATTACTTTGTATTTTCGATTCTCTTCTTTGCTCTTACTTTTCTCGCTGTTCCCTTCCTGTGTTCCCTTCCTGTGTTTCCTTCGCTTAATACTTTTCTCGTTTGCCCCCGTGTTCCTTTCCCCCTTTTAAACCGCCCCATCCTTGGCATGGTTTTGTCAAAAGCTGAACGGTCTTAATTACAAATTCGTATTTACACCTGTCCTCTATAGAAGGACAATCTTTTAAACCTTTTATTTATATATTATGCCGCCCTTCCCCTCTAATGGCCTTTGGTAAAATGACCACTACCTATCCAGAAGATACAAGCTCACCTCCCAACCCTCTCGAAGGGTGCGGAAAGTTGTTGTGCCAACAATAGGAAATTATGGAAATATTAGCTATTGTTATGTGTTCTCCTTCTTCTTCCTGTTTTTTACTCTAATTGACAAAGGATGATTCCTAATGAAAGAAATCTATTTGGCCGGCGGGTGCTTTTGGGGCACCGAAGAATATCTGGCTTCCATCCCCGGGGTGGAGAGCACCGAAGTAGGGTATGCGAATGGTAAGACCCAGTGTCCCACCTATGAGCAGGTGTGCCACGAGGGGACAGACCACACCGAATGTGTGAAGGTTCTCTATCGGGAGGGGGAGTTGCCGCTCTCGTTTTTGCTTTCGCTGTTTTATAGGGCGATCGACCCGACGGCTCTGAACCGGCAGGGACCCGATACAGGGCGGCAGTATCGCAGCGGTATTTATTACACCGACAGCATGGATGAAGAAATCATCAGAAAATCTCTGGAAATTCTTCAAAAAGAATACAAGGAGCCACTGGCTATTGAGTTTGGGCCACTGGAAAACTACTGGCCTGCGGAGGAATATCACCAAAAATACCTAAAAAAGAACCCCGGTGGGTATTGCCATATTGACGATGCAATGTTTACTTTGGCCAAAAATGCGCGTGTGGACCCCGGCAAATATGCTAAATATCCAGAAAATGAACTAAAAAACAAATTAAATGAGGAACAATTCGCTGTAACTCAAAAGAATGCCACCGAGCCTCCCTTTAAAAATGAATATTGGAACCATCATAAAAAGGGGCTTTATGTGGACATCACGAGCGGCGAGCCGTTATTTATCTCTACCGACAAGTTTGATTCGGGTTGTGGATGGCCCAGTTTCTCCCGGCCCATAGACCCTTCTGTAGTCAGGGAGCTCAAGGACCACAGTCACGGCATGCGCCGCACCGAGGTGCGCAGCCGGGTGGGGGACGCCCACCTTGGCCATGTTTTTGACGATGGACCGCGCGAGAAAGGGGGCCAACGCTACTGCATCAATAGTGCGTCATTGCGTTTTATTTCTTTGGAAGAAATGCAGCAAGAGGGTTATGCAGACTTTATACCTCTCATTATATAATTAGATTTCAGCTTTATTATTGTATTTTCTCTATGTTTTCTATTTATTTATCATATCTTAAATAAAGCCACACAAAACACATACATATGTGTTTTGTGTGGCTTTATTTAATAATGTTATCAAGGGAAGAAAAAAAGTAGACGCTTATCTCTTATCGCTCAGGTTTTAGAAGCAGGATGGTCGCCTCATGGAGTACCGTAAACTCCGGCGGGGTGGTTTGCTTTAGTATTTCTTCGTGTTCTGCCGCAAAGGCCTGCGCTTCGCCCGGGGTGAGCGCCGCGCCGGTGCCGCGGCAGGCCAGCATACGGCCGGCCCAGCTCTCCCGCGTGAAGGGCAGCGCGAGCTCGAAGCGTTGCTCGTCTTCACGCCGAAACCAGGGTGCTTCCTCCTGTGCCGGGATCGGTGTTCCACGTCGGTAACCGCCACCCGTCCAGGAGGGGTTGTGTTTTAACACAAGTTCTTCGCTTGTATACGCTATTTTATCCTCATTCGGTAGCCACATCAAAGCAAGCACCGCGAATTTTCCATCTTTTTTTAGTATTTTATGTAATTTAGGAAGTACTTTTTTGCGGTCAAAATAGGGGTAGCACTGGCAGGCCGTCACGCCGTCGAAGCTGCCCGGCCCAAAATCGATCTCCTCAGCCGGTAGGGTGTGGAATGGGATGTCCAGACCCGCTTCGGTCGCCAGGCGCACTGCCTGCTTAATCTGGCCGGGGTCGCTGTCCACCCCGATGAAATGGGCGCCGTACCGTGCCATACCGCGCGGCAAAACGCCGGTGCCCGTGCCGAGATCGAGCACCCGCTGGCCCGTCTGCCCGACTCCCATGTGATGCAAGCGCTCGAAAAATACGGGCGGATAGATGTCTCGATATTTCGCATACCTGTCTGCAATTTTGCCCCAGCTGTGAGGTTTCCCGTGGTCGATTTCGCTTTTCATCCTGTGTCCATCCATTTTATGATTGTCAGTTCATTATACGGAAAATAAAATAAATTCGCAAAAAACTGTTTTGGTGTTTTTCAATGGTTGTCGCTAGCATTCAAGAACTTGTCACAGAAAGAACCCCGGCAATCCTGTGCCAGGGTGTTGGTATTCCCTTCCTTTTGTTTGGCGGGAGAGCTTCCTCTGCATTTCATAAAATTTGCTCCAGCACGATGTTTTTCCCCTTGTCCGTCAGCAGGGGGAGCAGCAGGCTCCACTCCTGGCGCTGCATGCCCCGCTTTGGGTCGGCCGGTTCTCTCCGGCTCACTTCGCAAAAGGGGATCCAATAGATGGCCGTCATCAGCAGGGCGTCCACGAGACGGGCGTACTGGCCGGAATGCTCCTCTTTGCGTATCAACCCGTTATCAGCCAGCGTTTTGAGAGCCACCGTCAGGGTATTTACATTTCTTTGGTACACTCCCTCTTGCCTCTCTTGGATGGCCGGCGAGAGCTGCGCGAGCTGTGTGTGATGCCAAAAATAGTAACTGTTTTCCTGCACGAGATTTTGCATCTGCCCAAAAAACGCGTCCAGCTCCAGCAGGTTTTCGGGGGGCTTTGGGGGGACGGGCTCGGGCTTTTCCAAGAGGATGGCCTCCAGAATATCCTCTTTCTTTTTGAAATAGTACGTCAGGTTTCCCTTGCTGATGCCCAGCGCCCCGGCGATGTCCCTTGTGGAGACGCCGTTAAAACCCCGTTTGTTAAACAGGGCTTTTGCCGCATCTAATATTTCTTGTCTTCTCGTAGGTTTCACGCTTTTCCCTTCTGCAACAGACGAACAAAACACAAACGGTTGTCAGACTGAATATACACTCATCGACTATTTTTCGCAATCCATTTTTCTCTATTTTTTAGATGGGGTCCAGGGGGCCTTGCCTCCTGGCGGGGGTACGGGGGCAGGGCCCCCGCGCCCTTTTTGCCCAGGTTTAAAAATGGTGTATAATACAGATCCGCACCCCGTTCGGGTCCTCCAAAAACGCGCAGCTGCCCACCGAGGTAGGCATCGGCTCCGCGAGAATTTTCGCCCCTTTTTCCTTCAGCTCCCGCATCGCCGTGTCCATGTCGTCCACTTCCATGCCGATCGAATAAAAACCCGTCTCGTTCACGTGGTCCTTGATCAACTCAATCATCGTGTCCCCTTTGGCCCGCATCAGCGTGATGTCCCCTTCGGGGGCACCCTTTGGGGTCAAATGATAGGTGCTGTCCACTGTAAACCCCATGACATCCCGATAAAACCGTACCGATTCCTCCATGTCATTCACAATCATCGTACTGTACTTTACCTGTATCTCCATTGTAGTCCTCCTTTTCTGTTTAGCCCATTCGTACTAAATAGAAGTATAGTACGACCGGGCTAATTTGTCAAGGGGACTTTTTGGTTCGCCCGCCTGGGACATTGGGGCGGTCCAAATGTATTCGGGCATTCTGCTCGCCTTGCCTCTTTTTTGCTTTGCGACAGGCGTCGCTGCCTTTCTCGAGCCCATTGTGACATACCAAAAAAGCCCCCAAGAGGGGGACTTTTTTTGGTACCCCCGACTGGATGCCTCACACTTCGCTTACGCTTGCGTTCGGTCTGAACCAGCGCTGGTTCGAAGGCGTACCAGAAGAACGAAAATCCCCCGCACACCATAGTGTGCGGGGGATTTTGGTACGCCCGACTGGATTCGAATTGCATATCGTCATTTTTTGGCACTAAACACGAATAAATAGAATACAATATGTTCTTGTTATCGTTGTGAAAAAAGCAAGACAATAAAATGGATGCAATACAATACAGTCGTTGATAACAGCCTAAAGGGTAAAAATAAGGGTATAGAATAGGAGGTGAAGAACATGGGAAGACCTAAGAAAAATATAAGAATGCGGTTGCCAACGGGTGAAATATCGCGCATGTATTCTTTGGGCATGATTGCGGAAGAGTTGGGGAGGAGACCGAAAACACTCAGGTCATGGTACGACAAATATTTTATTCCTCCGTCCGGCTTTCGTGACGAGCAGGGACATATATTATATACAGAGGAGCAGAAAAATATTATAGTGAACACCGCGAAGAAATATGGTGCTGATTATTTGAAGTGCAGTAAAATTGCCAATAGATATCTATTCAAAAGAAGGTTGTTCTCGGCAGAATGCTGTGGAAAACTTAATGAGTTGGCTAGAAAGAATGCAGCCGCAAAGGATTCCATAGAAAATAACAGGCACGAAGAAAAAGGAGATGAATAATATGATTTCTAGAGATGTGTGGGAAGATAAATTAATTGAAGACAAAGTGAAATACTATAACCGTACACGAATGAGTATAGAAATGTTTTGTAGAAAGATACCAATTGGTGAGATGCAGTTTAGAGACGAAATGCGGGATAATGACTACTTTTTCGATGAACAAACAAGGAAGTTTATGAAACAACCACCTATTGAATTGACCTATAGACGTTTCCGTTAAAAACCATCTCACTATACATGAAAATCCCTATGTGAATTCACATGGGGATTTTTTTCACTATATTCGAGAATTCTTAATCGACGGCTTTCTTTTCTGTCTCTGTTCCACAAAAAATGCCCCATAAACAACACGTTTACGAAGTGTTTTGTTGGTGCAACACGTTTTTTTATCAGATTTAATATTGCTCTATATTACGTCGATTAGTTAATAATTAATTGGCACCTGCTTGTCCCCGGCATTGGCAATAATAGAAACTTTATCATCATACCATATCCATAATCTCAAGTATGTAAATTAGTATCAATTGTCTGCCCAGCAGAGTGCATGAGGTAAGTCAAAAGCGTTTTTATGTCGTTTATGTCGTTTTCAGTGTCGTTTACGCACTTTGTGTTAATTTTACCTGACCCCTGCCGAATGAGTAAGGTAGAGTTCCCCTGTCTCGCTGTTCTATGCATTATGGCAAAAAGGAGGTGAGGCCCCGTGATCATCCAGCACAACATCATGTCCGTCAACGCGCACCGGCACCTGGGTGTGAACAGCACCGCGCTTTCCAAAAAGCTGGAAAAGCTGTCCAGCGGTTACCGCGTGAATGTGGCGGCGGACGACGCCGCGGGCCTCGCCATCAGCGAAAAGATGCGCAAACAGATCACCGGCCTCTCCCGCGCGGTGCTAAACGCCCACGACGGCGTGAGCCTGGTGCAGACGGCCGAGGGCGCCCTGCAGGAGCTGCACATCCAGCTGAACCGGCTGGAGGAGATGGCCGTGCAGGCGGCCAACGGCATCTACGCCGCCGACGACCGCCAAAAGCTGCAGGCCGAGACAAACGCCCTGCTGGAGGAGTTCGACCGCATCAGCGAGGCCACCAATTTCAACGGCATCCAGCTGCTGGACGGCAGCCTTTCCAAAAACAGGGGCATTGCCAGCGCGGCCGTTGCCCAGGCCCCGCCGCCCTACGCCACGCCCATGGCCCTCTCGGCCATGAGCGCCTTTGGCGCGCAGGCCCTTGGCCTGGAGGGCGCGGGGGAGACCATGGGCATCCAGCCGCTGGGTGGGGGCATTGGCGTCCTAAGCACAGAGACCATTAATTTTGAAACGCTGCAGGAGGGTGATGAAGGCACGGGCTGGCGCTTTAGCGGCGGCGTGCTTACCATAAGCGGCAATGGCAACAACTACGTTATAAACGGTACTGAAGCGGAAACCGACAACCGCATCAAGGTGATAAGCGGCACCAATTGCGACATCACCCTGAACAATGTGAATATTAAAACCAGCGTAGGCCCGGCAATGGATATGCGGGGCGCTACGGTAGAGTTGAATATTACAAACAAAAACACGTTGACCTCTACAGTAAACACCTACGCTAGTATACAAACCACCGGCGGCAGCCTGACTATTGATGGCACAGGCAGTCTGGCAGTTCAAGGCGGTGATGGTGGTGCAGGTATTGGCGGTGGCTACCGGGAAGATGGCGGAACCATTACCATCAACAGTGGAAACATCACGGCTAGAGGTGGTATATATGCCGCGGCTATCGGCGGCGGCGACCAGAGCGGTGGCGGCACCATCACCATCAACGGCGGCACCATCACCGGCGAGGGGCGCGGGATGGCAGCTGTAATCGGTGGTGGTTGGAACGGCGACGGCGGCACCATTACCATAGATGGTGGAACCCTTACTGTAACCTCCGCCTCTCAGGGTGCAGGCATTGGCGGCGGAAGTGGCGGGAACGGCGGCAACATCATCATCAACGGCGGTACCGTCACCGCCACCGGCAACAACAGTGGCGCAGGCATTGGCGGCGGAGGTAGCGGGAACGGCGGCAATATCACCATCACCGGGGGCACCGTTATCGCCGCTTCAACCACCGATGGAGACAATGCAGGTGGCGCCGCTATCGGTGGCGGTGCTATTGGCAGCGGCGGTGTCATCTGTATCTCTGGGGGCAATGTGACCGCAATGGCCGGCGGATTACGCGGCGCGGGCATTGGCGGAGGCTGTGCCGGCAGTGGCGGCAGCATCACCATCACCGGTGGCATTGTTACCGCAGGTATAACGATTAGTGAAAGCAGAGGCGCGGCGGTGGGTGGCGGCGGTAAACAGGACAGTGGGGATGCGCTGCCTGCCGGCGCCGGCGCAGATTTTTTGCTGTCCGGCGGTGTGCTGATCATTGTGAACGGCAGCCGGATAGGCAGCGGGCAAAACGCATCCGGAGGCGATGGCGCGGCGGCAGGCACCACCACCATTAGCGGGGGCAATCTTTCAACAGTCAACCCCGGCAACATTCAGGGTGGCGTGTTGGACGGCAGCAACAACGCGGCCTATTGCGTGGAGGTGCAGGGCATCGCCTTTGGCGCGCACGAAGCAGTGAGCTACACCTTCGACGGCGTCAACTACACGGCCATCACCGACAGCAACGGCAAGCTGTACATGTACCTGCCCGAAAGCGCAACCGGCGGCCTCTTCAAAATAACCCATCAGGACACCGACTATACCCTGACCGCTGTAGTAAAAACCGACCACACCGGCTATATTCGGCGCGACAGCATTGCTCCCGTCGTCACCCCCGGCACGGCCCAGCGCATCGACGAAACCACCGGCACCGTGGAGTTTGACAGCAGTGAGGCGGGCACATATTACTATATAGTAAAAGAAGCCGACGACCTGACCCATGTGGACGTCGACGCCATCAAGACGGGCACGTCGGGGGCTTGTGCCAAGGACGGCAACACCCTGAACCTGAACGGCCTTACCGGCAACAGCGCCAAAACGGTGTACCTCGTGGTAGAGGACGGCGACGGAAACGTCAGCGAGATACAGCCAATTGGCCTGGACGCCTTTGTGCCGAAGTACAACGTGGAGATCACCCTGCCCGGCGGCGTGACCTTCCCCGCCGACACCGACATCACCGTCACCGTGGGCGGCAAGGCCCAAACGGTGAAAACCGACGGCGGCGGCAAGCTGCTGGTGCCAATGCCCGACGGCGACAACGACATTAAGCTGAGGCATGGCGGCAAGAACTACGGCGGCGTCGCCACGGTGAGTGGCAATCCCACCAGCGTGGAGCTTGTGGAAATCATACCCCCGCCGCCCCCACCGCCCCCCAAGGGCCTTGTGCTGCAAGTTGGCGACACCAACGACGACTACAACAAGCTGACGGTGTACATCGAGGGCGCCAGCGCCGCCCACCTGGGGCTAACGGGCCTCTCGCTGGCAACGCAGGAAAGCGCCTCGGCCGCCCTTTACAAAATCCGCGACGCCATCGAGCGGGTGAGCGTGAACCGCGGCCAGCTGGGCGCCTACCAAAACCGGCTGGAGCACACCATCAACAACCTAAACAACACCGTAGAGAACATGACCGCCGCCGAGAGCCGCATCCGCGACGCGGACATGGCACAAGAGATGATGGCCTTCACCAAGTACAGCGTGCTGGCCCAGGCGGCGCAGGCCATGCTGGCCCAGGCCAACACCCAGCCCCAGCAGGTACTGCAAATGCTGCGGTAGGCGGTTCCACACGAAAGCGGCCCAGGGATGGGCCGTTTTTGCGTGTCTGGTATCAGACGAAAGACTTCTCTCCCCACGTTCAATATGACCAACGAATGCCGGTGTTATTCCAACACGATCGGCAACTTGTTCTTGTGTCCAAAGCAGCCGGGCACGTTCACCTTTTAGCCGGCTTCCCATTAATGTAAAATCTATTTCCAAAGGAGTTACGAATAGCCTTAGAATCTCTTTTCAGTAGTATGAAGAGCGATTTTTAGTACACTATTTCCTGTTGGCTTGCATCTTTATCTGAACCGAATCATAAAGAGGTTCATCAATAATGGGCTGATGTTTTCCGGGAACACAAATATCCCCGTGTGTTACAATACCAATATAAAAGGTATTGTGCAAAATATTCGCAAGTTCTTGTTTTGAAAAAGAATTGCCCCGCTTTGAAACTTCATCTTTTTTATCAAGGTGCTTGATTAGTTTGCCAAGGCTTCCACAGGTCAAATAACCTTCAAAAATTTCTCTCACCAAAGCGGCTTGCTCTTCATCAACTTGCATGCTACCATCCTCTGCCCATTCGTACCCTAGCGGAGCAGCCCCGGAAGCTTTGTTACCCGTGTATGCTTTTTCTCTACGCCCTTTAGATAACTTGATGTTGGCCATAAAGTGATCATATTGTTCAAGTGTCCTGTAAATACTCTTATAGCGCACTAGATCATGGTCTTTTTGCAAAGAATACTCCGGTTCCTCCATGCTCATTATCTTGGCATGTGCATGCCTTAAAGCGCGTGAAAGAATGGCCTTAGATATATCATCATCCCACAAGTGTTTTGTGTCCGGCACTACTATTGTCTGTCCTTCATTAAGGGACGCAAGAAGAGCGGCAAGTTTGGGGCGATTGATTTGTTGTGTTGAAATACCTATATCAGAGAAGATGCATACCAACTCTAAGCCATGCATCCGACAATATTTTTCTATAGCGTTTTGCAATGCTTTTGATTTTTTCTGTGTTTTTAGAGAGTGTTCTTTACTTTCAACACAGAAATACCCATAAACCTGTTTCATATTTTTACCTCAATGTGTTTTGCAATACAACACAGTACAATAGAAATAAATATGTGTGAAGAGAATGCACTACAGCAAGCACCCCACCCCTTAAGCGCAACTATCTTCGAGAAAGTGCAATCTGCACTCATATCATTGTGGCACATTTAAATTTTCCTTTTTGGGAAACCCACAAAAAATGAGGGCTGTTTTCATTTTACTACCCGCAGGGTAGGAGTTTGTCGTGGAAGTAACCATATATTTGCACCCAAGTGGATAAAATATACAAAGCTTATTACTTGCAGAAAATGATGGCGGACTTACAGCAGATGTGGCAGTTGTAATAAAAGTGGAATAGGAGGTTACATAGGATGGCAAAGCGGAATGCACAGGGAACGGGTAATATTCGTAAACGCCCTGATGGCCGCTGGGAGGCTAGATACACCGTGGGGCGCGACCCCGGTACGGGAAAGCAAATCCAAAAATCAGTGTACGGAAAATCAGAAAATGAAGTGGTAAAAAAATTGCAACAGGTTCATGTAGACCTCGAAAATGGGGAGTATATTGACCCCATAAAAATGACTGTTGAGCAATGGCTAAACATTTGGGCAGACAACTATATTGGACACTTAAAACCTCGCACAATAAATATCTATAAAAGTCATATTAGAATACATTATATTCCCGCTTTAGGTGCCGTGAAATTGCAAAACTTAAAACCTCCAATGATACAATCTTTTTATAACAAACTCGAGAAGGGTGATAAACCCCTGTCGGCCAAATCTATAAAAAACATTCATGGTGTGCTGCATAAAGCAATGGAGCAAGCTGTAGAGGTTGGCTATCTCAAGCACAACCCCACACAGTCTTGCAAGCCACCACGGGCAAAAAAAGTAGAAATAAAACCGCTGGATGACACTCAAATCACAACCTTTTTACAGGAGATTAAAGGTCACAAATTTGAATTACCCTACGTTGTAGATTTGTTCACTGGTATGCGTCAAAGCGAACTGTTGGGTTTGACATGGGACTGTGTGAATTTTGCAAAAGGTACCATCCATATACGCCGCCAATGGCAATTAATTGAGGGAAATAGAAGTTTTAATACTCTAAAAAATGACAAAGAAAGAACTATCACCCCGGCTCCCTTCGTCATGCAGCTACTACAAAAGCTAAAGCGGATTCAAACCGAATGGCGGTTACAGGCTGGCCCCGAATGGCACAATGAACATGATTTTATATTCACTGACCCAAATGGGAACCCTTTAAAGCATGATGTGATTTACCGTAACTTTAAACGTATCATGGCAAAGATGGGAATACCTGACACCCGTTTCCACGATTTGCGACATTCCTACGCCGTGGCCGCTTTACGGGCTGGGGATGACGTAAAGGTGTTACAGGAGAATCTAGGTCACCATACTGCTGCATTCACTCTTGATATATACGGCCATGTAACTGAACAGGCCCGCACCGAAAGTGCTAACCGAATGCAGCAATATATAACCAGAGTGAACGCATAGAAACAGAAACAAATGCTGTAAAGGGTAAATTGAAGGGTAAAAAGACCAAAATACAAAGAAAAACACCCCATAAACAACGTGTTTACGAAGTGTTTTAATGGTACGCCCGACTGGATTCGAACCAGCGACCTTTTGAGTCGGAGTCAAACGCGCTATCCAACTGCGCTACGGGCGCCTGTTTTCCGCTTTTTTGGCGGTACCGTTTTATTATAGGCATTTGCCCCCCGTTTGTAAAGCCCGCCGCCCTGCGGGGAGGGTCCCGCCACATTGTTTATCGAAGTATTTTTATCTGCCTTTCCCCCGCCGCTTTTCGCCTGCCGGGCATCTGTTGGCAGCACGTACCTTTTGTGGTATGATGTGCTCACGGTTTTTGTTTCCACGCCACTGGCACAAAGGGGAGGACATCGTATGCAACTGGATAAAGGTACACTGAAAAAGCTGGCCCTGCTTGTCGGCGGCGCCATCCTGCTTTTTTGGCTCTTGGAGAATTTCTCCCTCGTGGGCAGCGTGCTTGCCCTGCTTTGGTCTCTTGTCTTCCCTTTCGTGCTGGGCTTCATCATTGCTTTCTTGCTCAACCTGCCCATGCGTGCCATCGAGACCCGGCTGTTTAAAAATCGCCTTCCGCGGCTTCGGCGGCTTCTCAGTTTCCTCATCACTCTCGTGCTGGTTTTGGCCATCATCTCCCTCGTGGTCTTCCTTGTGGTCCCCCAGCTTATCGATACCATCGGTATGTTGGTCCAGGACATGCCCCAGTATATCGAGCGTATCCAGCACAACCTGCAGCCACTCGAGCAATACATCCCCGCCCTGCAGGAATTCTTGGAGGGTCTGCATCTCGACTGGGCAAACATCGGCAAGACGGTTTTTTCCTGGGTACAAAGCGGAGCCGGCAGCTTCTTCTCTTCGGCCGTGGGGGTGGCCACCTCCTTCATCAGCGGGGCCACCAGTTTCGTCATCGCGCTCATCTTCGCCTGCTATGTACTTTTCGATAAAGAACACATGGGCGCGCAAGTGGACGCACTGCTCAAAGCTTATCTCAGCGAAAAACGCTATAACCAATTCACAGGGTTCGCCCGGCTTTCAAATCAGATCTTCTCCCGCTTTGTGACAGGCCAATGCACCGAGGCCGTGGCCATCGGCTTTGTATACATCGTCGTGCTCGCCGTCGGCGGCTTCGAGTACGCCCTTCTCATCGGGGTTCTCATCGGTTTCACCGCCCTCATCCCCATCCTCGGCGCCTTCATCGGCTGTATCGTGGGCGCGCTGCTCATTCTCGTCTCGATGGGCTTTTGGCGGGGCCTCGCCTTCGTCATCCTGTTTCTCGTCATCCAGCAGCTCGACGGCAACTTCATGTACCCGCGCATCGTGGGTACCTCCATCGGCCTGCCCGCCATGTGGGTGCTTGTGGCGGTGGCTGTAGGCGGAGGGCTCATGGGTATTTTCGGGATGCTTTTCTTCATTCCGCTTACGAGTGTATTCTACGTCCTGCTGCGTAAAGATGCCCTTAACCGCCTGCAGGCCAAAGGCATCGACTCCCCCATGGAGGAGTATTATAAAAATAAACCCAAAAAACCAGAAAAAAAGCGCAAGAAAAAGCGAGAAAAATAAAGCGCACTTCCCGTAGTTGGGCGGCGGGGTATCGGCGTCACAGGCAAATCCGCCCCAATGGGCGGGGTAGTAGGGCCCCACTGGCGGAGAATATAGCGGATAAAGAGTGATCTGTGCTCTCTGAGACCACCCCGTGAGGTCATCCTGCGCGCAGCGTCCGCATCCTTCTTCTCCATTTTTTATGATTTAACTTCTCTTTTCTTTCTATTTAACCCATATTATTTTGAATATTTATTGCCATTTTTCCCAGCCATGCCGATCTGTTTTTTGAGACCCATGCAGAGGCCCCCGAGAGGCATGATACCCTCCTGGCTTCTCCCCTGCGCCGGCGAAAAAAGGGAACGGGTGCCAGGGAGAGGATTGCCTCTTCGTATGGTTCGGGGCGGCGCCTCAAAGTTCTCCTTTCGCCTTTTGCTTTTTGTAGGTAAGAACAAAGACCCCTCGTTTTGGGCGCGAACTCTGCCCAAAACGAGGGGTCTTTACTAACTATTCTCTTCGGTGGCCGGGTCTGTCGGTCTCACAAAGTCGGAAAACCCACGCAAAACACACCTTTTGGTTTTCTTTTCCTATCTATTTCCTGATTTTCCGGCACTCCATATAGTAGCGTTTCTCTTTGGCGTGCCCCATCGAGAAGGTTTTCTTCGGCAGCACCCCGCCAAGGGCTACCCCGCGGAAAAGGTCACCCTTTTCAAAATCGGGCAACATGACACCCACGGCGCCTTTGGCCACGAGTTCTTCGACGGCGTCTTCCCCGTGCACATAGTCCACTTCGGCGCCCGGGTAGTCTTTCGAAAAATCGGCCCAGAAATCTTCAAAGGTGCCAGCGGCCAGTGGGTGGGGCGGGTTTTTCACAGTGATTGTCTTGCGCCCGGCGGCCGAAACCACCACGAACGTCTGCCCCTCGGCTCCACCTTCCGCCACGTCCAGGCCTTTTTTCTCCATCCAGGCCTTGGCCGCTTTGGCAATTTCCTCATAGCTCTCGTTAAAAATCACGCGGTGGATGGACTCCACCTCGATGGCCGGGCTCTGCACGTTCTCCAGCTCCACCAGACAGAAGCGCGCGGGGTGGTCCTTCTGCTCTTCGGCGGAAAGTGTGGGTTTGATCTCCTCCCACAGGGCTTTGGCCGAGGCCAGGCTGTGGTTGCCGTCTCCCACGGCCATGCAGAAAGCCGTCGTTCCGTCCGAAACGCCGTATTTGCGGCAAAAGACACCCTGGTCCAGCAGGTTTGCAAGCGCCCTGTCGATGGCCTCGAAATCCGCACTGTCCTCCACGGCCCAGCCGCGCAGCCGTCCGCCGCCCAGCATGAGCTCGAGGTCGTACACCTTGGCAAGGGCGTCTTTCTTTTTGGCCAGTGGTTCGATGACCGTCTCCTCTTCGTCGTCGATGAGCATGAGGATATGGGGGGACTCGATGCTGGCTTTGCGCCGCACGGCGAGGCGGGGCGGGATGCGCTCGATCACGGTGTTTTCGCTGGGGCGGATGCCACATTTGGCCCCCTTCTCATAGCTGTAGGCCTCGAGGTCCACACAGCCCACAAGCCCCTGGCGCACCGCGCCGCTCTCCATCGTGCGCTCCACATAAATATATCCCGGGATCTGCTTTGTCAGGGTCTCTTTCAGCGCCTTGTCCATCTCCGCATAGATCTGCTCGATGCGTTTTTCGGTGTCGGGCTTGTCGAGATAGATCTCGGGCAGCATGAGTTTCAGCATGCTGGGCGCGTCGCCCACAAACTGTTCGGCCTCCTGCCAATATTCGGGCTGGCTGGTGAACTGGTCGCAGGCCAGCGCGGCCCACTTCTGCAGGTCGGTGCCATCTTTGGGCAGCAGGATGTCCGATTTCGTGAAAATTGACATAGTGTTCCTCCTCTTTGTCCCCGCGCCTTGCGCGGTGCGGGGTATTTTCCTTTGTCTGTCGAGCAAAAAACCTTGTGCCTCGCCCCCGCGGAAAGGCCGCCCCCGTATACCCCGGCCCGGCAAAACAAGCAGGACCCAGGAGAGCAGCGTTCCCTGGCAGGGGGGTTGGAATAACCTTGCCGCTTGCTTTTCCTATATCGGCAGCCTATGGCCCGTAAGGCCGTAGATGGCCATGGCCAAAATGCCGATATACAGCAAGTTCACGGGCAGCCCACGCAGGGATTTCGGCACCTTGGGGCTGCGCATTTTGGCCTGTCCCTCGGTCACCATCAACACGGCCAGCCCATACCCCAGGCCGCTGCCCAGCGCAAACCCCATGGTCTGGGTGAAGGTATAGCTCTGCGCCTGGGTAATCAGCATCGGGCCCATGACGGCGCAGTTGAAGCTGGCCATGGGCAGCACGGCCAAGATGTCCTTTTTGTTGCGGATAGGCAGCAGTGAGACCACGATGATCACCAGCGTGAAAGCCAGCACCGTGATGACAATCAGCCCGATGGGACGCACATAATCACGGTACCAGAACTCGGGCCCCTCCAGGAAGGCGTTGAACCAAAAACCGGCCGGCGCGCTGAGAACCAGCACCAGGCAGAGCAGCGCGCAAAAGACAAAGCTGTCCACGGCGCTGTCGCCCACGAGCTTTGTCAGCCGGGAGACCCCAAAACCACGCGTAAACACGGCGTTTTCTACAAAAATGGCCAGCAGCGCGTAGAGCATGAACGCCGCGAGGTTTTGCAGTACCTCAGTCATCCTCTTCGCTCACCTCCACCACGCCCACACTCTGCTTAAAGACGGCCACAAGGCCCCGCCAGACCGCCACAAAGATGCCCAGGATGATAAAACCGCCCGCGGGCATGGCGGCCATGGGGAAAAGGGTGCTGTTGATGACCTGCTCGCCATACAGCTGCCCCGTGGCCAAAAATTCACGGATGGCCGCCACCAGCAGCAGCACGATGCAAAAACCCACGGTGGTGATGATTCCTTTCTTAAAGGAAGTAAATAGGCGCTCGCGCTTGGGGCTTTCGTAGCGTTTTAAAATCAGCGGCTCCACCACAAGCAGCGCCAGATAGATGCCCACATTGCTCACCTGGCCGCCGAAAAGCAGGTCCACCAGATACGCAACACCGATGAAAACAACCCCCGAGACAAGCACATAGAGCACGGCGCGGAACTTAAAGCCCGTGTGCTGGCCAATCAGTGTGGCCAGCATGCGTGTCGGTGTCAGCAGCAAGATGACGGCCACGGCCAAAATGAGCCCGTTGCGCAGGCTGATGGCCGGGATGACGATAGGTGCGATACCAAGGCCCTGCATCACCACGGGGTTGTTGATAAACATGCGGTCCCGCCGGTTGAGGCGGTCCATATTCTGGCGAAAATAGCGTGCATTCGCTTCTCTCATGGCTGTACCGCCTCCTTTTTATCCGCCTTTGCCTCTTCGGTTTTGGCCTCTTTGGGCCCGCCGGGCAAAGCGCGCTCAAAAAAGCCCATGAAGGCGTTGATGACCAAAATGGCAAAGCAGGCGCCCAGCTCGTAGATCCCGAAATACCGGAACAGCATCGTGCTCACGCCCAGCAGAATGCCGTACACCACACGTGCCGGCGTACTTTTGGGCTGCGTGCCTGGCTCGCACACCAAAAAGATAGCCGCGAAGATCATGGCGCCCGAGAGCAGCTCGTAGCCCACCACCTCCAGCCGGGAAAGCAGGTCGGCAAACTCGACAATCTCAACGACATACCGGGGAAATACGAGAGCAAAAAGGGCGGCCGTGCCCAAAAAGCACAGCGGTGTGACCAGGTTGATCCTCCCGCGCACCAGCAGGAAGATTCCGCAAGCCAACAGCACCGCCGTGGAGGTGACGCCGACGGGGCCGCCATAGTTGCCCAAAAACAGGTTCCATAAATCAATGCTGGGCAGCCCGCCCGCCTTGAGCGCATAGGAGGGGCCCTCTACCAGCTCTGCGCCCGTGAACCGCCAGCCCGCCAGCAACTGGGAAAAATCGGTCGTGCTGTTCACCAGCCACACCTGGGGCGAGGGGTAGCGCAGCACATGCTCGGGCCAGGAGACCGCCGCCATGCAAAACCCGACGGCCGCGGGGTGGAAGGGGTAGCTTTCGAACCCGCCAAAGGCCTCTTTTGCCACCAGCACCGCCATGATGACGGCCGCCACCACCACCCGGTAGGGCACGCTGGCCGGCAGCATCAAAACCAGAATCAGTGCAAAGGTCACTGAAGAGTACTCGGTTTTGTCATAGGGGCGGCTGCGCAGCAAAGCCGAAATCCGGTCACAGATGCGCGCGGTGAGCAGGGCCACGAGCGCCAAGAGCAGGCAGCGGGGGCCATAATAGAAAAAAGCCATCAGGTACAACGGCAACATCATCACGATCATATCGCGGTTGTACGCATATCCTATATGTACTTTACGTATAGTTTCGTCCATAATATCCTTTATGTTGATTATAGGTTTCTGAGTTTTTCCACCATTTTTTTGGGATTTTCCGCCCCAAATACCGTGCTGCCCGCCACGAGGATATCGGCCCCGGCCTGCACACAGCGCGCGCCGGTCTCCTCGTTGATGCCCCCATCCACCTCGATGAGAAGCGGGGTGTTCTGGCGTTCGGCCTCGCCGCGCAGCGCTGCAATTCTTCCCGTGGCCTCGGGCCGGAACGCCTGCCCGCCAAACCCGGGCTCGACGCTCATCACGAGCACCAGGTCAATTTCGCACAGCAGCGGGAAAAGCCCCTCTACAGAGGTGCCGGGGCGCAGGCTGAGCCCCGCCTTGCACCCCAAGGTGCGAATTTTCCTCGCCAACGCCGTCGGATCCCGTTCGGCCTCCACATGGAAGGTGATCATATCAGCTCCCGCCTCGGCAAAAGCCTCGGCGTACTTGCCCGGCTGCACAATCATCAGGTGCACATCATAGACCGCCTCGGGCATCGCCTTCGAAAGGCTCTGCAACACGGGCAGCCCAAACGAAAGGTTTGGGACAAATACGCCATCCATGACATCAAAATGCAGCATTGGATTGTCAGGGCTGTATACTTTCTTGCAGTCCTCCTCCAGGCGTGCAAAATTGGCCGAGAGGATGGACGGCGCAACCTGTACCATGGGCACCTCCGTTATCTACACACAGCGCCGCCGTGCAGTGTTTCATTCTACACCATCACCGCCCAAAAAGCAATTGGCGGCGGGGTTCGGGGGCACTCCTGGGGGCTCCCCCCTGCCCTGGGGCGGCGAGCGATGGCACACCACTGTGCAAAGCCTGCCTTTTTTTAAATCATCTCTAGGCCCCCGCGGCGTTTCTGGGGCGCCAAAGGCAGCGTGAAGCTGAACTTAGTCCATGCCTCTTCCCGGTTGCTCTCCGCCCAAATCCGCCCGCCCATCAGGCCGAGCAAAACTTTACAGATGTGCAAACCAAGGCCGGAACCGCCCACATTTGTGCCCCTGCTCTCATCCGCTTTGTAAAAACGGTCGAAAACGTGGCTGAGTACCTCTTCGGGAATTCCCTCTCCTGTATTGCGGATGCCTACGGTGACAAAACCCTTTCCCGGCTCGACATCCACCTCGATCCGCCCGCCGTCGTCTGTGAATTTGACGGCGTTGTCGAGCAGGTTAAACAACACCTGGTGCACAAAGTCCTCGTCTCCCATCACCACGACGGGTTTCTCGGGCTCCAGCCCCACCACCTCGATCTTCTTTTCGTCCAGCCGCTGCTCGGCGCTGAGAAACACCGATGTCAGGGGGCTCCAGATATCGAAATCCTTGGTGTCGGGCACATATTCCCCGGCCTCCAGCTTGGAGATATCCAGCATATTTTGGGTCAGCCGGGCCAGCCGCCCCGTCTCTTCAGAGACGATGGCCAGGTACTTGTCACGCTGCTCCGGAGGGATGGTGCCGTCCAGCATGCCGTCGATAAACCCCTTGATCGTCGTCATCGGGGTGCGCAGCTCGTGGGCGATGTTTCCCATGAAACTGCGGCGGGTCAGGTCGGTGGCCTCAAAGCTGTTGGCCATCTCGTTGAAGGTGATGGAGAGTTTGGCCAGTTCGTCGTCTCCCTCCACGGGTACGCGTGCGCTGTAATTGCCCTCGGCAAACTGGCGCGCCGCCTCGCTCACCCGGCGGATGGGGATGACCGTGCGGTTGGTGAGCACGATGGCCAACACGCTGGCCAGCAGCATCACAAGGCCCGAAGAGAGAACGAAGCTCGAGGCCATGTCCGAGAGGTAAACCCGCAGCGCATAGGCGTCCGAGGAGGCGAACACAAACCCCGTGGCCGAGCCGTTTGCGCCCAAAATCGGCTGGCAGACCGTGTAGAAGTTGGTTGTGAACGTGCCCCCCAGAAGCCCCAGCTCCCGGTAGACCCCCTGCTCATAGGCCGCCTGCAGCACCTTGCCCGAAATCTGGCTGCCCAGCATCGAGGCGGCTTTCTCGGTGGTGTACACCACATAACCCGCGGGGTCTGTGATGTAGACGCCCGCGTCGACCATGTTCCCCATAAAGTCGATGGTGAAGCGGGATTCGTCCGTCAGGGTGATCTGCCCTGTCAGGGCCCCGTTCACCACGCCCTGCACCACTTTTTCCAGCTGCTCTTCCTTGTCCTGCTGGAAATAGTTGACCGCGAGGCCAATCTGAATCAGACCCATCACCATGACCGAGGTGACAAGTACGGTGGCAATGGTGGTAAAATAGTAATACCGGATGGATTTACTCATCGCTGCGCGGGGCGGAAAAATAGCCCGCCCCATCCTCACTTGCTAGTTTTCGTTTACCTCAAACTTATACCCTACGCCCCAGACGGTTTTCAGGCTCCAGGCGTCGCTGGCGCCTTCCAGCTTCTCCCGCAGCCTTTTCACGTGTACGTCGATGGTACGAGAGTCTCCATAATATTCAAACCCCCACACCTCGTCCAAAAGCTGGTCGCGCGTGAAAACCCGCCCGGGGTGGCTGGCCAAGAAAAACAACAG
>JAJDHT010000001.1 GCA_030266325.1 Ruminococcaceae bacterium OttesenSCG-928-I18 | reverse complement strand
AAAACCCCAAACAGCGCCGGGCCGCGGAGGCCCAGCGCCGGAACAGAACGAAGGCCCTCGAAAGCGAGATCGCCGCGCTGGAACAGGCCGTGAAAGAGGGAAAGGCTGCGCTTGAAAACCCGGAAAATGGGAGCGATTACGCACTTTTGGCGGCTCTAGGAACCCAGCTGGAGGACGACACGGCGAAGCTGGATACCCTGACCGAGGAGTGGCTGTTGCTGACCGATGAGAGCATGGCCGATCCCTCGGCGCCGTGAGGCGGGTAATTTTATTCTATAAATATCCCCCGGCTACGCCGGGGGATATTTATTCAGGCAGAGTGGGGGGTTATTTGCCCACCGCTTTGTGGGTTTCGTTCACCACCCGCTCTATGGCATTTAAGATGTTTTGGTATCCCGTGCAGCGGCACAGGTGGCCGGAGATCATTTTGCGCAGCTCTTCGCGGGTATAGCGCCGGCCAGTGCCCACGATTTCGACGGCGGTCATGATGAGCCCCGGCGTGCAAAAGCCACATTGCACGGCCGCTTCGTCCACAAAGGCCTGTTGTACGGCGGAAAGCTCCCCGCCAGGGCCGGTGATCCCCTCTACGGTGAGTACTTTGTGCCCGGCCGCCCACAGGGTGAGGTAGATGCAGCTGTCCACGGCCTTGCCGTCTACCAGTACGGTGCAGGCGCCGCACTCGCCCACTTCGCAGCCTTTTTTGACGCTGGTGAGGTGCAGGCGCTCGCGCAGGGTATCGGCGAGGGATTCGCGCTCGTCGATGGCCACTTCGGTCTTCTTTCCGTTGACTTCGAGCTCGATGATTCTCATGCCGACCCCTCCCCCTTGGCTTTTTGGATGGCGGCTTTGAGCGCCCGGCCTGATAACTCATAGATGAGCTGGCGGCGGAAGGTCTCGCTGGCGCGCCAGCTGGTGCGCGGGCGCACCTCGGTGAGGGCGGTGCGTCCAAACCAATCGTACAAGGTTTCCCCGACGGCCTGCCCGCGTATGGACTCTTCGGCCGCGTGGCAGCGCATCGGCACCGGCGCGGCCACGGCAAAGGCCAGGCGGGCGTCCTCTATGGTCTTTCCCTCCGCGCCCAGCTTTACCTGCACGGCGCAACCAAGGGTGGCGATATCCATCGCCTCCCGCTGCGAAAACTTGATATAGTGGCCGAAATAACCCTCGTAGTCCTTTTTCGCCACCCGGATGGCCGTGAGCAGCTCCCCGTGCTCGAGGTTGACTTTGCCCGGCCCCTCGAAGAAATCTTCAAGCAAAAGGCGCCTGGCCCCGTTCGGGCCGGTGATCTCAAGCTCGGCATTCAGTGTGAGCAGGACCGGGGGGGAATCGGCGCTGCAGGCGCCGTTGCACAGGTTGCCGCCGACGGTGGCGACATTGCGAAGCTGTGGCCCGCCGATCTGGTCCACGGCCTCGCCCAGCGTGGGGATGCACCTCTGTACAAGCTCGTTTTGGGTGATCTGCGCAAAAGTGGTGGCGGGGCGAATTTGAATGGTTTCGTTGTTTTCCTGCAGGATGCCCGAGAGGTCGTCGATGCTGCGGATCGAGACGAGGTTGCGGCCTGCCAGCCTGCCCTCGCGGACCCGCAGCAGCACGTCGCTGCCGCCGCAGAGAACCACGGCGTTTTCGTCCGCCATCAAAGCCGTGATGGCGTCGGGGATGCCTTTCGCCTCGTAGATGGTGCCGAAATCATACATCCTGCCGTCCCCCTTCCACCGTTTTTGCCTCGATGAGCCCCGCGTGCAGGAAGTGCTCGACGAGGTTTTGGGGGTTCAGGGGCAGCCTGTTGATACCCACGCCCGTGGCGTGCAGCAGGGCGTTTCGCACGGCCGGGGCCACGGGGATGCAGGGGGGCTCGCCAAGGCTCTTGTTTCCGTAAGGGCCGGTGGGGTCGTCTGTCTCGACAAACCGCGCTTGCAGCTCGGGCGTGTCCATGGAGGTGGGCAGCTTGTAGTCCAGCAGGTTGCCGTTGAGGGGCCGTGCATCCTCGCCGAACAAGAGCTGCTCGGTGAGCCCATACCCAAGGCCCATGCTCATGCCGCCGTGCACCTGTGCCTCGGCGAGCTGGGGGTTGATGAGGATGCCGCTGTCGTGCAGGTTGAGCAGGTTGACTATGCGGATTTTGCCCACGGGGATATCCACCTCGATCTCGGCAAAACAGACGCCGAACGAGAAGGTGTTTTCCTTGCAGTGGTGGGTGGTTTCCGCCGTGATGTGCTGAGCGTTTTCAAGGCTATAGAAGGCCTCCATCGCCATTTCTGAGAGGGGGCCTATCCGCTTTTGAGGGTCTTTTTCCACGAGGAACCCCTCTTGGATGTCCAGGTTTTCGAGCTCTTTTTTGTAGTACCCCGCCGCGTAGCGCAGCAGTTTTTGACGGAACTGCTCGGCCGTCTGCTTGATGGCCATACCCGTGACATAGGTTTGGCGCGAGGCATAGGCCCCGGTGTCGAAGGGGGCGGTGTCGGTGTCCTGGGTGCTTTGGATATGTACCATAGATTCAGGGATGCCGATGGTTTCGGCGGCCATCTGGGTGAAAACGGTATCCCCCCCCTGCCCGATTTCGGTGGCGCCGAGCTGCAGGTCGACCGAGCCGTCCTGGTTGAGCAGGAGGCGGGCCGAGGCGGTTTCGAGAGAGATGGGATAGACCCCCGTCTTGTAGCAGAAGATGGCCATGCCGATGCCCTTGCGAAGCGGCCCGTCCTGGTTTTGGTAAGCCCTGCGTTTAGAGTCCCAGTCGGTGGCCTTTCTCCCCTTTTCGAGGCATTCGAGCAGGCCCGAAGAGTGGCAGGTGATACCCGTGCCGGGGTCGACATACCCCTCTTTCATGCAGTTTTGCATGCGCAGGTCGATGGGGTCCGCCCCGACGGCCAGCGCGAGGTCGTCCATGTGGCTTTCGAGCGCGAAGATGATTTGGGGGATGCCATAACCGCGCATGGCGCCGCCCGAAGAGAGGTTCGTATATACGGTGTAGGCGTCGAAATGGTGGCCGGCTTCGTCCTGATAGAGCATGCGGAAAGCGTTGGCCGCGTTGGCGACGATGGAGTGTCCGTGGGAGGCGTAGCCCCCCTGGTTTGAACGCGCCCAGCCCTCGCGCGCCACGAGGCGGCCGTCACTGCGAATGGCGCTTTTGATGGAAAATGCCATGGCGTGGCGCACCCGGGTGCCGAAAAAGGTCTCTTCGCGGGAGAGCTCCAGCTTGACGGCCCGCCCGCCAAGTTTCGTGGTGAGCCAGGCGTTCAGCGGCTCGTACAGCACCTCCTGCTTGTTTCCAAACCCGCCGCCGATATAGGGCTTGATGACCCGGACCATACCAAAGGGAAGGCCGAGCGCCTGCCCCACCACCCGGCGCACGATGTGGGGAATCTGCGTGGAGGTGACGACGACGACCCGGCCGCTGTCCATATAGGCGTAGGAAACCGGGGGCTCGATGTGGCAGTGCTGGACCACCTGGGTGGTGTAGTTGGCCTGCAAAACGCAGAGGTCTTTTTCTTTTGAGAGAGCGTCAAAAGAGAAAGAGCCGGCCTGCGAAACCGTGTGCTTGAGCAGGTTGTCGGGACAGGCCTCGTGCAAGGGGTGTTCACCCTCTTGCATGGCCTTTTCCGCATCGGTGCAGGGCGGGTAGGTTTCATACTCCACCCCGATGAGCCCGGCGGCCTGTTCGGCGGCCAGGGCATTGTCCGCCACGACGACGGCGATGTCGTCGCCGTAGATGCGCACCCGCTCGTTGAGCAGCTTGCGGTCCGCCACATCCTGGTGGGCCGGGTCGGTGCTCCAGGGGTGGCCCGCCGTGGGGAAGGGAATATCGGGGACATCGAAGCAGGTGAAGATGCGCACAACACCGGGGATGAGACTGGCCTTGTGCAGGTCGAACGCGAGCACCCTGCCGTTGGCAATGGTGCTGCGTACCACCTTTGCCACCAGCGCGCCGGCAGGGGCGAGGTCATCTGTATATTTGGCGCGGCCGGTCACTTTTTCGTAAGCGTCTACCCGTTTGAGGGATTGGCCGATTCCCAATAGGCCGCCTCCTTTCCCAGTGTGTTTTTTCTATTCTCAAAATAGCACATCCCCCATGGCATTACAAGTTTTTGGCCGAATTGGGCAGTGCCTCAAGTGCGTTTTAGTGAAAAACAAAGAAGGGATTTGTGCCCTGCCCCCGCCTTCGGCGGGGGCAGGGCACATGAAATGGACCCGATAAATGACGCGAGAGGGCCACTGCCGCCCAATCGGCGCCCTGTGGGCGGCGGTATCGGGCAGAGAAAAGGATAAAAGATTGATGTTTCGGCGATTTCATAGTATAATGGTCAGCAAGAAAGGGGCTTTTTGCACGCTCTGTGACCAGTGGGCTGAGACCCGAAGGAGGAAGGCGAATGAAAGCCGAGAGCACGTTCGGGCTGTGGGGAGACATCCTGTACAGCGGTACCCCCACACAGTGGAAAGTGCATGAAGAGAGCATTCTGCTCTGCGAAGAGGGCCGGGTGGCCGGTATTTTCAAGCAGCTGCCCGAAAAATACAAAGGGGTCTTTGTGGAGGACTGCCGCGGTGCCCTGATTTTACCCGGGCTTGTGGACCTGCACCTGCACGCGCCACAGTACGCCTTCCGGGGGCTTTCGATGGACCTTGAGCTACTGGACTGGCTGGACAGGGTGACCTTCCCGGAGGAGGCAAAATATGAGGCGGAGGACTATGCCGACACCGCCTACCGGCAGTTTGTGCATGGGATGACCGAAGGGGCCACCACCAGGGCCTGTGTCTTCGCCACCGTGCACACCCCGGCCACCCTGCACCTGATGGACCTGCTGGAAGGGAAGGGCCTGCCCTTTTGGGTGGGCAAGGTGAATATGGACCGCAACTGCCCCAAAACCCTGTGTGAAGCGAGCGCCGAAGCCTCCCTGCGGGATACGCGGCAATGGCTGAAAGCGTGTGAGGGACATTACCGGAACGTGAAACCCATATTGACGCCGAGGTTCATACCCGCCTGCAGCGACGAGCTGCTGGCGGGGCTGGGCGCCTTGCAGGATGAGACGGGGCTGCCCGTGCAGAGCCACCTCTCTGAAAACCCGGGCGAGGTGGCGCTGGTGAAAAAACTGTGCCCGCAGGCGGACGGATACGCCGACGCCTATGCGCGCTTCGGGCTGTTGGGGGGCGAAGGCCGCCCCACGGTGATGGCGCACTGCGTGTGGCCAGAGCCGGGCGAAGGCGAACGGCTGGCCGAAAACGGGGTTTACGTGGCGCATTGCCCGGGCTCCAACGCGAACCTTTCTTCGGGCATTGCGCCGGTGCGCCGGTACCTGAAAACCAGGGTGCGGGTGGGCCTTGGCACCGATGTGGCCGGCGGGTTCTCCCCCTCGGTGTTCCGCGCCATGGCGGACGCGGTGCAGCACTCAAAACTGCGCTGGCGCCTTGTGGACGACGCCGACGCCCCGCTTACCCTGGCAGAGGCGTTCTATATGGGTACTCGGGGCGGCGGGGCCTTTTTCGGCAGGGTGGGGGCGTTCGAGCCGGGCTTTGCGTTTGACGCCTTGGTGCTGGAAGACAAGCGTCTGGAAAGCCCTGTGGCACTCAGCCTTCCAAAGCGCCTGGAGAGGGCGGTGTACCTCAGCGAGGAGAGGGACATCCGCCAAAAATATGTGCAGGGAAAGCGAGTGAAATAATTGGTCCTGACAGGGCGCTGCATAACGGTGCCAGGCGAGCAATACTATAGAAGAGGAAATCCCCTTTTGCCAAACGGGAGGGGTTGTGACGAAAGACAAAAGCATCTGCCGTTCCGCGGCCCAACTGCGGTTTTGGCAGATGCTTGTTTATGGTTCCCCTTCTGTGGCGGTTTACTGTAAAGGGCAGAAAATGAACATGGAGGGGGCTTATTTCGACTTAAATTTGGGGCCGAGGTTCTTTTGCAGGGTCTCCCGCAGTTCCTCGGGGCTGCCCTTAGTAAAGTACTGCTTGTCGATAAGGTAGGCCTGGGTGGGGCTGGTGAAGAGGTAGAAGTCCCGGCTTGTCTCGGCCGCGGAGTGCAGCGCGCTGTACTGCATACTTTCGGTTTCGGGCACGCCACCCTCTTCGCTGGTGATGCTGCGGTTCAGGCCCGAGTCTGTGAAGATGGTCACTTCGGTTCGCAGGGCCGCGCCGGGCTTTGCGCGGAACAGGGAGTTCGGTTTTACAAACAGGGTGTAATAGCAGTAGATGATGACCATGACGACGAGGGCGATGGGCATGAAGAAACCGGTTCCCGTAAGAAAAGTGACGAAACAGAAAATGAGCACGATAAAAGGGAGTAAAATGAGGCTGGCGCGGCCGCCTGTGGAACCGTGCATAATTTTGTAGCGGTAAAACCGCCCGTAAATCTGCTCACTGAGGGGCATTTCCACTCGACATAACATAGGTTCTCTCCTCTTTCACCTGTTTTGAATACGCTGGAAGGGCCGCCCGCGGGTTTACTCTGCGGGCAGAACGTCGCTCTCCGAAAAATCCTCGCGGTCCTGGGTGAGGTTTGGGTTGTAATAGGGGTCGAAGAGCAGGTCTTCCCCGTAGCGCTCGAGCAGTTTTTCCTGCTCTGCTGCAAAGCGGGCGGCCGCCTCGCCCTCTTCGTCCGAGCCGCGGCTTTTGCTCTCGTGATGATAGAGTTCCGCATAGGGGGTAAAGACGACGCTCTTGCCCCGGCGGCGCACCCGCAGGCAGAAATCTACGTCGTTGTAGGCCACCGAAAAACCGGCGTCAAAGCCGCCTACCTGGTCGAACACTTCGGTTTTCACCATCATGCAGGCGCCCGTGACGGCAGAGAGCTCCTGCACGCAGGCCTGGCGGAACATATAACCGCTTTTGCCGCGATAGGCGTATTTGTGGCTGTGGCCCGCATACCCGCCAAGGCCCGTGATGACCCCCGCATGCTGCACGGTGTTGTCGGGATAGTAGAGCATGGCGCCCACGACGGCGATCTCCTCCAGCTGGCAGAGCTGGAGCATCTCATCGATCCACTCAGGGGTGATGACCTCGGTGTCGTTGTTCAGAAACAGCAGGTAATGCCCCCGGGCACTTTGACGGCCGTAGTTACAGACGAGGGGGAAGTTGAAGTTTTTGCTCTCGTCATAGACGACGACCTTGCAGCGGGGATAGGTGTTTACGAGCTCTTCGTAATAGGAGAAGGTGTCCACGACCTGGGAGTTGTTTTCGACGACGATGACCTCGAACTGCAAGTAGCGCGTCTTTTCATAGATGGAGCGAATGCAGCGGTCGAGGTCGGGGATGTGATCGCAGTTGGGGATGATGATGGAGACGAAGGGCCTGCCCTTGATGGCATAGTCGACCTTATAGGTGGAGGGGAACAGCCCGTCGGCGGCCCAGCCACGCACCCCGATGCGCCGCAGGTGGTCGTCGATGGCTTTTTTGGCGGCCTCGGCCACATAGGGCTTGGCCTCTATGCCGGTGCTCGTGGAGTCCTTGTGCTGCCGCCAATAGTACAGGACTTTCGGGATGTGCAGCGCAGAGCCCGCCACCTCGAGCGCCCGCAGGTTGAAATCGTGGTCCTGTGCGCCGTCGTACTCTTTGCGCAGCCCACCGAGGCGGTCGAACAGGTTTTTGCGGATGGCGACCAGGTGCCCGAAATAGTTGACATTGAGCAGGTATTGCGGCGAATAATGGGGTTTAAAGTGCCCCACGGTGGGGTACATCCAGTTGCGCTCGAAAAGGGCCTCGTCGCTGTAGAGCATGGGAGGGTCGAACTCGGCGATTTGGCGCGCGACCTCGTACAGGGCGTGGGGCGCCAAAACATCGTCGTGGTCGGCAAAGGCGATGTATTGCCCGGTGGCGAGCCGGGCGGCCTCGTTCGTGTTTTCGGAAATGCCCCCGTTCTCGATGGCGCGGTAGAGGATTTTTTCGCTGTCGTAGCGGTTTATGAGCTCACGGATCCAGTCGTTGTCCTCGCTTGCATCGGCCAGGCAAAGCTCCCAGTTTCGGTACGTTTGGCCCACCACCGACTGCACGAGGTCCTCGAAATGCTGGCGGGAGGGGTTGTACACCGGCACGACGACGCTGATCTTGACCCAGCCGGTGGTGTCGGCAAGGCGCTGGTTGTCCAGCAGGCGGCGCTTGGGCAGGTAGCGGCCCCGCTTTGGCGCCCAGCGGCGTTTCACATAACGTATTGTGCGCGAGAGGGCCGCAAAAAAACCTTCCTGCTGCACCACCTCGCGAAAATAGGCGCGCAGCTCCCGGCTTCGTTTCTTTTTCAGTTTCTGCCGTATCTCGTCTGGCTGCGGCATGACGCGTACCTCCTGCAGAGGGTCATCGCAACCCGTAGTTTTCGAATTTGAGTGTCAGGTGGGGGTTGTAGAAGGGGTCGCCCGCCTCCAAAAGGGCCGCATATTTCCCCGTGAAGTTTGCAGCCTCGCGGTCATAGCGCTCTTTGGCGGGGCCCTCTTCGTCGTAGCCGCGGCTCTTGCTTTCGAAATGCCAGGCCTCGGCGAAGGGAGTGAAGACGTTCCAGTATCCCTTTTCCCGCAGCTTCAGGCAGAAATCGACGTCGTTGAAGGCCACGGCAAACTGCTCTTCGTCCATGCCGCCGACTTCCTCATACAAACTGCGCTTGACCATGAGCGCGGCCCCGGTGACGGCGCTGAGGTTCTGGGTGGTGCACAGGCGGTACATCGCGCCGCCGCTGCCCCGTTTGTGGGTCTTGTGGTTCACCCCGGCCGTGCCGCCGATGCCGATGAAAAGTCCCGCGTGCTGCACACAGGCGTCGGGGTAATAGAGCAGGGCTCCCACGGCGCCCACATCGGGCCGCTGGCTGTAGCTGAGCATCTCGCGCACAAAACCCTCGCCCATCAGCTCGATGTCGTTGTTGAGCAAAAGGATGTGGTCTCCCGCGCAACGCGCCACCCCGAAGTTGCAGATGGCCGCGAAGTTGAAGCCGCCCTTGTAGCGCAATACCCGCAGGGTACCGTGCCGCGCCTCTGCGTCGAGATAGTAGCTCTCGGTGGCGGGGTCTTTGGAGTTGTTGTCGATGACGAGCACCTCGAAACGGTGCCAGCCCGCTCTTTCGTAAATGGACTCGATGCAGCGGTGCAAGTCTTCCACATGGTCGGAGCTGGGGATCAGGATAGAGACGAGGGGGTTGCCCCAGACTTCGTAGGTGACGCGGTAGGCGCCGGGGTACCCCTCCTGCACCTGCACCGTGCCGTCGAGATTGACCCGTTCAAGATGTTCTTGTAATGCGCGCTGGCCGGCCTTGACGGCTTCGGGTTTTTGCAGGATGTCCTTGGCCGTGGAGTTTTCGTGCCGGCGCCAATAGTAAAGCACCTTTGGGATATGGTGGATCTTTTTCGCTTTTTCGGAGAGCCGCAGGATCAAGTCGTAGTCCTGGCTGCCGTCAAAGCCTTCGCGCTCCCGGCCGCCGATGCTCTCGAGCAGGTGGTAGCTGAAGGCACACAAATGGGTGATATAATTACAGCCGCGCAGGGTATCGGGGCCGAAATCAGGCTTAAAATGGAAGGCGTGCAGATGCTTGAGCTCGCTGTCCAGCACGGCCTCGTCTGAGTAGACCATGTCGGCGCCGGTATCATTGATGGCCTTGGCCACTTCGTAGAGGGCCCCCGGAGCCAGGACGTCGTCGTGGTCGAGCAACAACAGATAGTCACCTTCGCTCTCGGCGATGCCGAGGTTGGTGTTTCCCGCGATGCCGGCGTTTTTGTAGAGTTTGGTGTAACGGATGCGTGTGTCTTTGTCACCGTAACGCCTCAGCAGAGACTGCCTCTCCGCGTGTCCTTTGTCGCTTCCATCCACGAGGATGAGCTCCCACTCGGCGTAGCTCTGTCTGCGCACGCTGTCCAGAAGTTCCCGCAGGTATTCAAGCGGGGTATTGTACAGCGGAACGATGACTGAAATGAGGGGCATGAACGGGAACACTTTTTTTTTCTGGGCGCGCGTCTCACGGCGCAGGGGAATGTCCGCATGATAGGGCCAGAAATCCTTGCCCGAGGCCAGGCGGTAGCGGTAGACAACCTCCCGCCAGAGCTGCTGTGGTCCCTGCCTGAAGAGGGTGCCGAAGGCGCGGCCGAACATATGGGCGATACGCCCGGGGGAGAGATTGCGACGCACGGCCTTGCCGATCGAATCGGGACCCTGCGTGGGGTCGTCCCGCTGCCCGTACGCCATCAGCCAATCTCCTCGTCTTCACATATTTTTACGGCCGCCGCACTGGCGACATATTGTTTTTCCCGCGGCTCGGGCTGCCGGCTCTCTTTTTCGAGCGCAAAGCCGATGTGGGCGTTTTCCTGGTAGTCGTTGACGACGCCCGCGCAGTCCCCCTGGGCGATGACATGCCCGTGGCTGAGCCAGCAGGCCTTGTTGCACAGCTGCTCCACGATGCCGATGTCGTGGCTGACGAGCAGCACGGTGGTGCCCCTTTCGATCATCTCGGAGATGCGTTTTTCACATTTTTCCTTGAACAGGAAGTCGCCCACCGAGAGGATCTCGTCGCAGATGAGTACGTCGGGATCCATGATGGTGGCCACCGAGAAGGCGAGCCGCGCCACCATACCCGAGGAGTAATTTTTGACCGCGACATCGAGGAAGTCGTGTAGTTCGGAAAACTCGACGATCTCGTCGAAGCGCTCTTCGAGGTAGGAGGGTTTCATGCCCAGCACCGTGCCGTTGAGAAAGACGTTTTCTCGCGCGGTGAGGTCGGGGTCGAAACCGGCACCGAGCTCGATGAGGGGGGCGACGCTGCCGTAGACCCGGCAGGAGCCCTGCGAAGGTTTCATGACGCCCGCGATGATTTTGCACAGGGTGGATTTGCCCGAGCCGTTGAGACCCACGAGGCCGAAGACGTCCCCTTTTTCGACCCGCAGCGAGACGTTGGTGAGAGCGAAAAATTCTTCGAACTTCAGCGTGCCTTTGGCGCGGCGGATGAACATCTCTTTGATGCTGTCCACCTTTTCTTTTGCCATATTGAAACGCATCGAGACGTTTTCCACCTCGATCATGGGCTGGGACATGGGGGGACACCTCCTTTCGGGCTAAATGTACAGGATAAACTTGTCCTGCTGGGCTTTGAATACCAAAAGGCCGATGAGCAGGGCGGCGGCGCTGCAGAACAGACAGCAGATCCACATGTTGGCCGTGGGGGCAGCGCCGTAGAGCACCACCTGGCGGAACATGCCCACGTACCAGTAGAGGGGGTTGAACTTGATGGCAAACTGCATCCAGCCGGGCAGCATGGACACGGGGTAGAAGATGGGGGTGAGATAGTTGAGCGCCACGACGACGACGCCATAGAGGTGCTGCACATCCCGGAAAAAGACGACGAGGCTGGAGAGGATGAGGCCGACGCCGAGGTTGAAGACGAAGATGAGCACGAGCGGGATGGGAAAGAGCAGAATCCAGGGCGTGAAGGGAACGCGTGTGACCAGCAACACCACGAACAGCGCCACAACGGCGAACAGGGCGTTTATGAACTCGAAAATGACCTTTTCAAAGGGAAAGATGTACTTTGGGATGTACACTTTTTTGATGAGGGCGCTGTTGCCCACCACCGAGCCCATAGCGGTAGAAGTGGCGGAGTTATAAAAGTTGAAGATGAGCTGGGCCGAGAGCAGATAGGCTGCAAAATACTCGATTTGGAAGCGAAACATATACGAAAAAACCGCCGCCATGATCAACATCATCAGGATGGGGTTTAAGAAACTCCACAGAAACCCGAGGGTGCTGCGGCGATATTTCACTTTGAGGTCGCGCTGTACCAGGTTTTTCAGAAGATAATAGTATTTTCTGAAAACGGTAAATGTGTCGCGGAAATAGCCCAGCATCAGGGCAGCCACCTTTCAAAATCGGAAAAATCCTGTCCTTTTAGCGAGGGCAGGGCGGCGTCTTTTTCACTGAGTTTCGGCGGCGCGCCGAGATCCGGCCACTCGATGCCGATGTCGGGGTCGTCGAAGCGGATGCCGCCCTCGCTGCCGGGGTCGTAGACATCGGTGCATTTGTAGACGAAAGCGGCCGTTTCGCTGAGCACGAGAAAGCCGTGGGCAAAACCCGGCGGCACCCACAGCTGGCGGCTGTTTTCGTCGCTGAGTTCGGCGCCGGCCCAGGCGCCGAAGTGGGGGCTGCCGGGGCGCACGTCGACGCCGACGTCGAACACCCGGCCCTGAATGACCCGCACAAGCTTGCCCTGGGTGTGCTGCCTTTGGAAATGCAGCCCCCGCAAAACGCCCTTCGTCGAGAGGCTCTGGTTGTCCTGCACGAACTCGCCGGTGATACCCGCCGCGGCGAATTCCTCTTTCTGCCAGGTCTCCATAAAATAGCCGCGGCTGTCGCCAAACACGGTGGGTTCAATGATGACGATGCCCGGCACCGATGTTTCTATAAAAGTGAATTTACCCAAAGCCCAAACCGCCTCCGTCCGTGCCGGCCTCTCCCGCAAGCGGAGGGCCGGGCACAAATATCCATGCTGCTTAATAATACCTGTATAGTAGAATAGCATAAACCCCCGCCCGACTTCAAGCATAGCCCACCACATATGGTGGCCTTGGTTGAAAAAGCGGGGCCGCTATTGTATACTATAGTATCCGGGCCCGGCGGCGGTGGGATTGTGGCCGCCTTTGGCTCGGGCGAGTTTGCAACACAGGGAGGAAGCATGGCGAACAGGGTAATGGTGACCGGCGCCGACGGGTTTATCGGCAGCCACCTGACCGAGGCGCTGGTGCGCAAAGGGGAGAAGGTAAAAGCTTTCTGCTACTACAACTCTTTTGGCAAATGGGGCTGGCTGGACACCCTGGCGCCCGAGGTGCTCTCGGAGATTGAAATCTTCATGGGGGACATCCGGGACCCGCACGGGGTGCGTGTCTCGATGGAGGGGCAGGAAGTGGTGTACCACCTCGCGGCCCTCATCGCCATCCCTTTCAGTTACCACAGCCCCGACAGCTATGTGGACAGCAACATCAAGGGCACGCTGAACGTGCTGAACGCCGCGCGGGACCTTGGCACGGGCCGCCTGCTGGTGACCAGCACGAGCGAAGTGTACGGCACGGCAAAATACGTACCCATCGACGAGCAACACCCCTTTCAGGGGCAGAGCCCTTATTCGGCCACCAAGATAGGCGCCGACCGGCTGGCCGAAAGCTTTTACCGCAGTTTTGGCCTGCCGCTGTCCATCGTGCGGCCCTTTAATACCTACGGCCCGCGCCAGAGCGCCCGCGCCGTGATTCCGACGATCATCACCCAGCTGCTGGCGGGGCAGAAAGAAATCCGCCTGGGCAGCCTGCACCCGACGCGGGATTTTAACTACGTGGAGGACACGGCCTCAGGTTTCCTGGCCATTGCGGACTGTGAGGCGGCCGTTGGGCAGGAGATCAACATCGCCACGGGGCGGGAGATTTCCATCGGGCAGCTGGCCGAGGAGCTGATCCGGCAGATTGGCCCCGGCGCGAAAGTGGTGTGCGACGAAGAGCGCCTGCGGCCCGAAAAAAGCGAAGTGGAGCGCCTTTTGGGCAGCGCGGAAAAGCTGAAAGCCCTGACCGGCTGGGCCCCGGCCCACAGCTTCGAAGAGGGGCTGGCGAAGACCATCGAATGGCTGCGGGAAAACCTATCGGCCTACAAGGCCGACCGATATAACCTGTGACTCTTTCCGGGGCCTTTTTTTACTGAGGCCCCGCATTTCGAATTTTTGAGGAGAACCGAATGGGCTTGGCGGAGGAGAGAAAGCGGCCGAAACTGCCCGTGTGGGCGGCGTGGCTGATCGGGTACGGCTGTGTGCTCTTGCTGGCCGTGGGGCTCGTCTACTATTGGCGGGTGGCTTTCCTGCTCTCCGAGCTGCCCGCGGTGCCGCTGACGCTGGGCGTGGCGGCGGTCTTCAGCCTGCTGTACCTTGCCCTTTTCCTGTTGCAACGCTTTTGCCGCCAGGATATAAACCTCAAAGCGGCCCTGTGTGTCTTCTTGCTGGGTGTGCTGTTCTGCTTCGCGAACGCGCCGCTGCAGGCCCCCGACGAGAGCGAATATTTTTTGCGGGCAAACGCGATTGCCCGCGGGCATTTCGATTACGACTACGAACGCGGCTATCCCGACGACGTGGGCCTGCTGCGCGAGCACTTCCCCGGGATGCTGAACCACAGGGTGCAGTATGAGGGGCACCCGCTGCCGGCGCAGGCGCTGGCGGACTATGCGCAGGACCTGGCCGCGGGAGAGAAACCCGCCGAGGCCACGCAGGAGCCGATCATCTTCATGGTGCTGCAGTTTTTGCCCCAGGCACTGGGCATCTTTTTGGCGAAGGTGCTGGGGTTTTCGGCGCTGGGGCAGATGTATGCGGCGAGGCTTCTGAATCTTGTTTGTTATACGGTGCTGTGTTATTTTGCTTTTCGCAACTGCGACAAATACCGCGGGGTCTTTTTCGCCTTCGCGCTGCTGCCCCTCTCGCTGTTCATGGGGGCGTCCCTCTCGTACGACTGCACCCTG
Organism: Ruminococcaceae bacterium OttesenSCG-928-I18; assembly: GCA_030266325.1. Lineage (GTDB taxonomy): Bacteria > Bacillota > Clostridia > Oscillospirales > Ruminococcaceae > JAAYCI01. The sequence continues at coordinate 108,799 of JAJDHT010000001.1, read as the reverse complement.
CTGGGCCTTTACTACCTGATGCTGAGCTATTTCTGCAAGGCGGAAGTGCACAACCGGGACGTGGTGGTCTTCGGCCTGGCGGCGTTGCTGGCGGCGCTTTTGAAGCCCACGAGCATCGTGCTGGTGGCCGTGCTGCTGCTGATTCCCCCGGCGCGGTGGAAGACGAAATTCCACCCCTGGCTGAGCGTAGGGGCCATGATGGCGTTGGGGGTTTTGCTGTATTTTTTGATGGGGCGGCTGAACGGGCTGCTGACCCACAACTACCCCGAGGTGCTGCCCCGCGGCATGGGCGAAGAAGCGGCGCCGGCGACGCAGATCGCATTCGCCCTCTCCCACCTGCCGGCCTTTACCTCGCGCGTGGGGCTGACGCTCTATGAAAACGCGGGCTTTTTGTTCCGCCTCGGAGATTTCGGCTGGATGGACCTTTCGATCCCGCTGGCAGGGGGGCTCTCGCTGCTCTCGCCGTGCGCGGCCTCGGCGTTGGGCATCCAGCAGAAGGAGGACGCGAAGTACACGACGGTGGTGGCGCTTTTCCTCATGGCGCTTCTATACGGCGGTGCCGTGCTGGCCGCGATGTATTTCTTCGAGACCGACCTCTACTCCATCCGCATCGTGGGGGTGCAGCCGCGCTATCTGCTGCCGGCTTTCCTGCTGCTGTTCATGCTGGCCAGCATACTGCTGGGCAAGGCCGTGCGGCCGAGGCTGGACACCGCCGAGGCCGCGCAGCGCACCGAAACGGTGACGCTGTGGATTGCCTGTGCGGTGGCTTTCGTCTCGGTTATTCTGCTGTTCCAGTGCAATTTTATCGGCCAGTGGCTGCCCAAAGCGGAAGGCGGCTGGGAGCTGGTCAACCTGTTTGGCAGGCTTGCGTAGAAAGCGCCTGCCCGTCTTCGGGACTTTTCCTTGGAGGTACCGCCTGTTTTGGATGTGTTACTCGGGCTTTTGTCACTGTCGGGCCTGTCGTTGTTCCTGGCCCGTTTTTTGCGGCGTTCGGCTTCGCTGACGCCGCTTTTGGCGGTGGCGCTGGCCATGCTTTGGTTCACCCTGTTTGGCTGTGCGGGGCTGCTGGTGGCGGCCGGCTGGCTGTGGTATGCCCTGTGCGCCGCGGCGCTGGTTTTCGTGCTGGTGAAGGAAAAAGAGAAAATTTTGCAGCGCATGACGCCCGGCTTTCTGTTCTTTGTGGCCGGCGGCGTTTTTTTTGTCACTCTGTTCGCCTGGAAGCAGCCGCTGTTCACCGAGTGGGATGATTTCACCTTTTGGGGCACGGCGGCCAAGGCCGTGTTTGAGCACGGGGAGATGTATACGACGGCCGACAGCAACCTGCTGCACCGCTCTTATCCGCCGGGGCTGATCATGCTCAGCTACATGGGCCAGTTTTTCGGCGGGGCGTTTGCCGAATACAAGATGATGGCCGCCTACTCCTTCGTGTACCTGGCCGCGTTTTCGGCGGCCTCCGCCTTCTGGGGGGGAAAAAAGGCCGCGGCCCTCTGTTTTCTGGGCGGCCTGCTGTTGCTGCCCTTCTTTTTCGAGCCGGGCGCGCACCTGGGGCAGACGAGCTGGGCCTACCACACCGTGATGGCCGACCTGCCCATGGCCGCGATGTTTGGCGGGATTTTGTGTTTTTACTTCGCCGGCGGCGAAAAGGACTGGCGGATGCTGCTGCCTTTCGGGGTGCTTTTGGCGGCGCTGACAAACATGAAGGACATGGGTTTCGCCCTCGCCCTGCTGGCGCTGTTTATCGCGGGGCTGGACCTCGTGTTCTGCGAGCGGGACCGCCTCTCTTTCTTCCGTTTTAAGGGCTGGGCGGGGCTGCTGCTGGCGGGGACGGCCTGCGCCGTCTGTGTGGTGGGAGCCTACCTCGTGTGGGCGGGCCACCTCGCGCTCTCGCCCATCGGCGTGGACCGTTTCAATCTCGGCTCGGCCGGGGAGAGCCTTGGCATGGGGGCGATGCTGCTGACGGCGGTGGGTGCGCTGTTCGGCCTTGTGCAGCACCCCCAGTACAGCCAGGTGCAACCCATGATGCTGCGGGCACTGTGGGAGAAACCCGTCTCGGTGGCCGGCTCGGGCGTCATCGTGTTCGCATTGATAGGCGCCCTGTTGCTGGTGGCGTTTTTGCTGGCGGCCACGAGGCGCCAGCGCCGCCGGGTGCTCGTTTTCTTCCTCACCTCTACGGTGGGGTTCGTGCTCTTTTACATCTTTCAGCTCTTCCTCTACGCCTTCATCTTTAAAGAGGTGGAGGCGCTGATCCTCAAAGACTATCTGCGGTACATTTCGCCCTACTGGCAGGGCTGGCTGATGGCGTCGCTGGTGCTGCTGGGGCTTTCGGCCACGACGGGCAACGAAGAGCGCTTGCGTGTGCAGGTGGCGCGTGCGGTCAGCCTCGCGGCCAGTGGTTGCCTGCTGTTGGCCGTGGCGCTGCGCGGCAACCCCGAGTCGAATTTCCTCTATTACAGCCCGTCGCACTATGTGGCGCGCTGGGACGTGAAAAAAGTGCTGGGGGAGGCCGGGGAACAGGGCCTGGGGCCCGGCGACACCGTCTACCTGCTGAGCCAGGGGGACGACGGAGGGCGCAGCTATCTGTTTCGCTATGAGATGCAGGCCAAGCTGGCGCTGCAGTATTATGGGGAGCTGACCGACGAGGAAGGACAGCCGGTGACCGAGGACGGGCGGACAGTATACCGCGAAAACGTGGGCAGCACGATTGTGGAGAAGCCCCAGGCGGCCACCTGGGAGGTGCCCTATCCCGCGGCGGGCGGGCCGGAGGAACTGGCGGCTTTTTTGCGGCAGGAGGGCTGCACCCACTTCCTCATCGACCGCATTGACGGGTACTTCATCGAAGCGTTTTCGGAACTGTTCGAGGACGGGCTGGGGGGCTGGAGCGACGACGACAGCCTCTCGACCGGGCACCGGTATTATGAGATTGTCTATGAGGGCGACACCTGCCGGATGGTGCCCACCGAGGGGGGTGCCGAAGCGTGAAAAAACAGACAAAACCGAAAATCTGGCTGGTTCCGGCGCTCTGTTACGCGGCCGCGCTGCTGCTTTATTTCGGTGTTTGCGGTTTCCATCTGCTGGCCGACCACCTGCACCGGCAAAGCGGCCAACTGGAGCAAAAGGACTTGCCGTTCGACAGTTTTTACGCCGAGGGGGTGCTTTTGAAAGACAACGACGACGGGGGCACCGACATCGTCTCGGCCGACCCTGACCCCCGGCTGATCTACAGCCCCGGAGAGCCCTTCTATGCCACCCGGTTTACCTTTTCGGCCGAGAGGTGTAACAAACCCGGCGGGGAGATCGTCTTGTATTATACCACCCGGCCGGGGGAGGATTTCAGCGAGCAAAAGCGCCTGTCGGCACAGCTGGCGGCGGACGGCAGCTGGTACTTCGACCTTGGGGGGCGGCGGGTGACTGCCCTGCGCTTCGACCCCGACACGAGCGGCGGGGTGCTGTGGCGCAACTGGAGCATCACCCTGAACGCCCAAAAACCCCTGGCCGACTATTTCCTGCCCGACGCGCGGCAGGTGTTCGCCCTGCTCTTCCTGCCGGCCTTGCTCGCGGCGGCTATGCTGGAGGCGCTGCACATCCGCCGCAATTATCTGGCGGCGCGGCGGGGAGAAGGCGAAACGGACGGCAAGTCATAAAACCTGTTTGGAGGGCACCGCATGCACTATCTGGACGCCGGGATCAGCCTGCTGGCACTGCTTGGGCTCTGCGTGTTCTATGCGCAGCCCGGGCGGCTGGGCGCTGCCCTGGCGCCGCTGGGGGCCGTGTGCACGGCGGTGCTTTTCCTGATGGTGGGCGGGGTGCTGGGGCTGCTGTTGCCCGCGGCCTTCCTGTTCACAGCCCTCTGTTTCACGCTGTGTCTTTTTACACTGGCCAGGACCGGGCCGAAAAAAGCGCTGCGGGCACTGCGCTCGCCGGGTTTTATATTCTTTGTGGGCATGAGCGCCCTGGCGCTTGTGTGGTTTGCCGTGAAGGCCCCGGTGTTCAGCCACTGGGATGAGTTCTCTTTCTGGGGCACGGCCGTAAAGCTCATGAAGTTGAGCGGCGGTCTTTACACCACGGCCGAGACCGGTTGGTTCTGGACCTCCACCGAGATGCCCGCCCTTCCGCTGCTGAGCTGGTTTATGCAGTTCATGGGGGCGGCCTTTGCGCCCTGGAAGGTCTACCTCGCCTACGCGGTGTTGTTTTTTGCCGTCGCGTCGGCCCTGACGGCACCCTTCGGGAAACGCCCGGTGGTGGCTTTGGGCCTTGGGCTCACAGGGGTGCTGCTGCCCTTTTTTTTCCTCTCGCCCCAGCGCATCACGGCGCTGAGCCCGGCGTACCTCAGCGCCTATGGCGACCTGCCGGCGGGCCTTTTGTTCGGCGGGGCGCTGGCCTTTTATTTCGCCCTACGCGCGGGCGGTCAAAACGGGGCCTTCGCGCTGCTGCCCCTGGCGGCGCTGGCGCTGGTGAAAGACAACACCTTCCCCATCGCGCTGGTGGCGGCGGCCCTCATGGCGGCCGACACCCTGTTTTTCTGCCCGGCGGGCGGGGGAGTGCAGGCGAAAGTGCGAAAAGGCCTGTTGCTGGCCGGTTATTTCGCCGCGCCGCTGACGGTATATACCCTTTGGAAACAGCACGCGGCCTTTGCCAACGCGCATAACACCGTGATGGCCGGGGAGGCGACCGGGGCTTCGCCCTTTGGCGCCGCGGCGGAGAGCGCCGCCCAGCTGGTGGGGGTGCGGCCCCGCAGCGAAGATTTTACGCGCACCCTCTCGGAGATGTGGGCCGCCTTTACCGACGGGGCCTTTTCGCCGGTGTCGATGGTGGGCAGCGGGCTTTTCACGGCCCTGCTGGTTTTGCTGTTGTTTGCGCTGGCGATCCTGTCGGGCAAGGACAGAGGGGCGCGGCTGCGCGCCGGCCTCGCCGCGGGCCTCTCGACGGCGGGTTTTCTGGGGTTCCAGTTTGTGCTGCTGACCTATTTTGCCTTCCTGAACAAATACGAGGGCGGCCTGCCCGACTACGAGCGCTATTCGGTCTCCTATTTTGCCGGGTGGCTGGTGTTGGCGCTTCTGCTGCTGGGCCTTTGTGCCCGAGAGAGCGCGCCGGCGCGCCGTTCCGCCGTGCAGGGGCCGCCCGCCGGGCAAGCGAGCGAGGCGACGGAGCAGAAGGGGGGGAGGACGGGCAGGGAACTGGCCGCCCAAGGCCTCGTGCTGTTGGCGGCGGTGGGGTGTACGGTGCTGTTTGCCCTGCGGGTGCTGCCGGGGTACTCGGTGCTGGACTACCCCGACCGGCTGTATGACCCCCTGCGGCGGGAGGAGGCGAAGGCTGGGGAACTGGCCGCGCTGGTGCCGGAAGGCGAGAGGACCTATTACATCGGCCAGGGGGACGACGGGTTCGGGTGGTTCCGCACCCACTACTATTTCCTGCCGCGCATCCTGGACTACAGCGGCGGCGGGGGCAGCATCCGCTCCGAGGCGGCCGGAGAGCCCGGGGAGCAGGTGCTCTCGCCCAGAGAACTGAGAGAGTACCTAAGAGAAAACGGCTGCACCTATATTTATGTGGGCGCCGTGGATGACGACTTTGTGGAGGAATATGGGACCCTCTTTACGGACGGGCTGCATGCCTTTGAAGGGGAGCCGGTTCTGTACGAGAGGACGGATGACGGGGACTATGCGCCCCTTTCGCCCTAAAGTGAGGAAAAACCAGAAAAGGGAGGTGAAGAGATGAAAGGTTGGAGGAAAAAACACCCTTCGCTTTTTTTGCTCTTCGCCTGCTATGTTTTGTGCCTGTTGGCCGCCGTTCTTGTGGGCCTGGGGCAGTTTGCCTACAACCGGGTGCTCTACCAGAACGGGACGCTGGAGACCGTGCGCCTGACGGCTGCCGACTTCACCCTGCAGCAGATGGAGCCGATGGAGGGCGGATTCCTGACGACGGGCGGCGACCCGCAGATGATCCTGACCGACACAGAGCGCCGGGTGGACACCGTGCGCACGAAGATGCGCTACCGCACCGAACCCCTTGTGGAGACGGCCTTTTACGCGAAGCCGGGCGAACCCTATAGTGTTCGGCGCATGGTGTATGCACAGCAGCGGGGGCAGGACCGCGTATATGAACTGCCTGCGGGTGGGCGGCAGGGCCTGCGCATCGACCCCGATTCGGCGGCGGGCAACCTTTTGTGGGTGGACGAGGTGATTTTGAACGAGAGAAGACCGTTCTACCGGTTTTTTATTCCCTCAGCCACCGAGGGGGCTGTGTTGCTGGCGGGGCCTGCGCTGTTGGCGGGGGGCATCGCACTGTGCCGGCAGGGCCTGGGTGCCCTGAAAGGCCGGAAGGGGGTGCCGAGGAATGACTGACCTGCGCGTGTTTTTGGCCTTTTGCGCCCTGGTGGTGCTGGCCCTTTTCTACATGGAGCGCGGCGTCCGAGGTTCTCTGGCACCGCTGTGTGCGGTGTGCTCGGCCGGGTTGTTTTTTGCCCTGTTGGGCTGCGCGGGTCTGCTGGAGCTTGCGGGCTGGGCATTTTACCTGTTTTGCCTGCTGGCGGCCGGCTGGCTGCTTTACCGCTGGGGGTATAGGAAAAAACCGCTGCCCGCGCCGGGGTTCGGCCTTTGGTTTTTCGTGGGGGCGGGACTGCTTATGCTGCTTGTGCTGGCGGTGCGCCGGCCGATGTTTGTGACCTGGGACGAATTTTCCACCTGGGGCACGGCGGCCAAGCTGATGAAATTGAACGACGGCCTTTACACGACGGCAGAGGTGGGCTGGGTGTGGACGGCAACCCAGCCGCCTTTCCTGATGTGCCTTGGCTATCTTGTGCAGTTTTTCGGGCAGGGATTTGTGGAGTGGCAGCACTACGCGGCCGTCGACCTGCTGCTGCTGGCCGTCATCGGGGCGCTGTTTTCGCCGCTGCGCAAACAGGACTGGCCCCTTGCGGTGCCGCTTGCGCTGATTGGTTTTTTGACGCCCTTCGTGTTCACGCTGTACATAGAACCACTTAAGGTGGCGCCGCCCTGGCTGGACAGCCTGGCCGACGTGCCTATGGGCTTTCTCTTCGGCGGGGCGCTGGCCGCCTGGTTTGCGGGGCAGGGCAGGGGTGTGCGCAGGCTGTTGCCGGTGTGCCTTGCCCTTGCCGCCCTGACGCTGACCAAGGACACGGCGCTGGCGCTGGGCCTTGTGGCGGCGGCGCTTGTGTGTGTAGACAGCCTTGTGGCAAAGCGCGAAGAGGGGCGGGACCTCGCAAAGCATGTGGGGCTTTCTCTGGGGCGTTTCGGTGTGCTTCTTGCCTGCGTGGCAGGGCCCTTTTTGCTGTGGGCGGGGCACCTGTCTGCGGCGGCGGGGGTCAACCGCTTCGAGCTGGGCGGGGTGCGCAATGCGGGTATGGCCGAGATGTTTCTGCTCTTTTTTCGGGAACTCTTTTCAAGCGAAAAAAGCGAGCATTTCTTGCTGGTGTTGCAGGGTATGCCCGAGCGCTACCTGACCAGCCGCAGCACGATGCTGGGCTCGGGCGCGCTGGCCACGGCGGTGATTTTGCTTTTGGTGGCGCTGGCCGCCCTCCTCACGAAGGAGGCGGCCCAGCGCAGGCGGTGCATCGGTTTCGGGGTGTTTTCGGCACTGGGTTTCCTGCCTTATTTCCTGCTCATCACCCTCACCTACATCTATGTCTTCCGACCCGAGCAGGCCTTCGAGAGCTTCGAGCGCTACCTTTATCCTTACTATATCGGATGGTTCCTGGCGTCCGTGCTGCTGCTTGCTCTCTCGGCGCGCGCCTCCCGTTTCGTGGTGGAGGGCAAGGCCGCGCTTTGGGGCCTGAGCCTTCTGCTGACACTGCGCTGTTGGCTGATCCTGCCTCCGGTATACACGGCCGTCGCCTTCGACCCTTCGGAGTTCGACGAGCGCCGCCGGTTCGAGCAGCGGGTGAACGAGCTTACGGCACACCTTGACCCAGAGGGCAGAACCTTTGTCATCTCCACCGACGACACCGGCTTAAAGTGGTTCACCTACTGTTACGCCTTCCTGCCCTGGCAGGTGGATTACAGCTACGGCGGCGGGCCGTTTGAGATCAAAGAGCTGCAAGAGGACGGCAGCCGCCTCGTGACGCCCGTGGACGCCGAGGCCTGGGAAGAGCACCTTTTGGAGACCGGATGCACGACGGTGTTCATCGACAAGGCGGACGAGGCCTTCGCGCAGGAGTATGAGGCGTTGTTTGAGGACGGCATGCGCGCCTATTTCGACGAAGAGACCGTGCTGTACGACGTGGTTGTGCAGAACGGGCAGGTGCAGCTTGTCTCGGCGGACATACTGTTGTGAGTTTTGCATATGAGACAAAACAAGAAGGGAGGTGACCGCCTTTTGACAAAGAACAAGATGCTTTTGATCACGCTGGGGTGTTACGCCCTGCTGCTGCTGTGCTGGCTTGTGCGGGGCGGCTACCTTCTGTTTTACGACGGCACGCACGCCGCACAGGACCTGCCGCTTGCCAAAGCGGAACTTGTGGAGGTGGAGCAGGCCGGCAAAGGGGAATACCTCACCCTGGGCACGGACGGCCAGCTCGTGTTTGAAGACCTGGACCTCACGGGGCGCAGGGTGGTGCTTGAGGGAGAGTTTGAGCAGTACGCGGGAGAGCTCGATCTTTACTATAAAAAGGCAGATCAAAGTGATTTTTCCGTGAATCAGCGGGTTTTTGCACGGCCTTTGACGGGTGGGGGATATGAGTATCTGCTGCCGCCGGGTCACTATACGGGCCTGCGGCTGGACACCGGCACCGAGGCCGGAAACACCCTTCGGGTGGAGGCGCTCACCTTCGGGCAGGGGGATCCGGCACACGCCTACTTTGTGCCCTCGCTGTGCGAGGGGCTGGCCTTTTTGGCCCTGCCGGCACTTGCGTCCTGTGCGATTTATACTATAATGGAAGGGAATCGATATCGAAGGGCGCGGCGGGAAAAGAACGCCGCAAAAAGGGGACAAAATGGCTGAAGCGAATTTCATTCCGCTCTCGGTGCCGAACTTTGCGGGACGGGAGAGGGAATATGTGGACGCGGCCGTGGTGAGCGAGTGGGTCTCGAGCGGCGGCGCCAAGGTGACCGAGTTTGAAAACGCCATCGCGGGCTATTGCGGCATGCCGCGCGCCGTGGCCGCCTGCAGCGGCACGGCCGGGCTGCACCTGGCACTGCTTTGCGCCGGGGTGAAGCCCGGGGACGAGGTGATTGTGCCGGCGCTGACCTTCATTGCGGCGGTGAACCCCGTGCGGTATGCCGGGGCCGAGCCCGTCTTTCTGGGCTGTGACGACTCGCTGTGCATGGACCCGCAGCTGCTTGGGCAGTTTTTGGAGGGCAACACCGAGCGCCGTGGTGGAGAAGTGTATAACAAAAACAGCGGCCGGAGGATTGCCGCGGTTATGGTGGTGCACGTGTTCGGTAACCTGGCCGACATGCCCGCCTTGTGCGAGATCGCGGCTAAATACGGCCTGCCGCTGATTGAGGACGCCACCGAAGCCCTGGGCAGCCGGTTTGAGGCGGGTCCCTTCGCCGGGAAGATGGCCGGCACGATGGGGGACGCAGGGGTTTACAGCTTCAACGGCAACAAGATCATCACGACGGGCGCGGGGGGCATGCTGATCTCGAACCACGGGGACTGGGCACAGCGGGCAAAGCACCTCTCCACCCAGGCCAAAAGCGATGAGCTGTATTTTCTGCACGACGAAGTGGGTTACAACTACCGCCTGTCCAATATTCCGGCGGCGCTGGGGCTTGCGCAGCTTGCCCAGCTGGAGGGATTCATCGGGCGAAAAAAAGAACTGTATGAGCGCTACCGCGACGCTCTAGACGGCAAAGTGGGGTTGCGGCTGCTGCCCTTCCGCGAGGGCACGAGGCCCAACCGCTGGTTTTTCAGCCTCTATCTTACGGGGGCTTACCCCTTGGGGCGGGACGCGCTGCTCGAGAAACTCAAAGAGGCGAAGATACAGGCGCGGCCGATCTGGGCGCTGATCCATGAGCAGAAGCCCTACCGCCAAAACGAGGCACACGGCCTTGAAAAGGCCGAAGACTACCGCGCCCGCATCGTCAACCTGCCCTGCTCGACCAACCTGAGCGAGCGGGACCAGCAACGGGTGATGGAAACCATCCTCTCGCAGGCATAGAAACACCAAAAGGAGCCGCCAGTGAATCTAGACGATTTTATCTTACCCGAAGGCTGCACGGCGCTGCAGGCCATGGAGCAGATCGACCGCTCGGGCCAGCGCACGGTGTTTTTGGCGCCCGGGGGCAAACTGCGCGCCGTGCTGACGGACAGCGACATCCGCCGCCACCTGCTGCGCGGGGGCAGCCTTTCGGTGCCGGCGGACGAGGTGGCCAACCACAGGCCCAAAAGCCTGCCGGTGGCGCAGCGCGCGCAAGCCCGCCGGTTTTTGCAGCAACACAGCATCGACGCCGTGCCCCTTCTGGGCAGCGAGGGGGAGATTGTCGACATCGTCTTCGCGAACGAGAATGCGGCGCTACAGAAAAAAAACGCGCTGCAAAACCCCGTGGTGGTGATGGCAGGCGGCCAGGGCACAAGGCTGTACCCCTACACCAAAATCTTGCCGAAGCCGCTGATCCCCGTGGGGGAGGTGCCCATCCTCGAGCTGCTGCTGGAGCGTTTTTACGGTTTTGGCTGTCGAGATTTCCATCTGATTGTGAACTACAAGAAGAATATGATCAAAAGCTATTTTACCGATGTGGAAAAGGACTGGCGGCTGCATTTTGAAGAGGAGGAAGAGGCGCTTGGCACCGGCGGCGGGCTCTGTCTGCTGAAAGGGAAGCTGAACGACACCTTCTTTTTCACGAACTGTGACATTCTGATTGACGCCGACTACAGCGACATCTTGCGGTTCCACAAAAAGCGGGGCAACACGGTGACGCTGGTGTGTGCGGCCAAACAGTTCGTGCTGCCCTACGGTGTTGTGCAGGCCGACGAAAAAGGCCGTTTCGAGGGCCTGAGCGAAAAACCACAGATGAACTATCTGACGAACACCGGCCTCTATGTGGTGGAACCCGCCGTGGTGGAGCGCATGGAAGACGGCAAAAAGCAGGGCTTTCCCGATGTCATCGAGGCCTGCCGCAGCCGCGGCGAGAGCGTAGGGGTTTACCCCGTGAGCGAGGACAGCTGGATGGATATGGGGCAGCTGGAGGAACTGGAGGCGATGCGCCGTCGCCTGGAGGCGAGCCAGTGAGCCTTTCGGACGGGCGGGAAGCGGCGCCCCTGCGGCTGGCGAGGCGGCACCCGGCACTGGCGGCGGCCCTGCTGGCGGCGGCCATGATGCTGCTGTGCTACCTGTTGCTCGGCATCTGGCCCTTTGGCGGCGCCACCGTGCTGACCGGGGACCTCAACATGCAGTACGTGCCCTATTTTTCCCACTTCCAGCGTTTTTTTGCGGGGGATGCGGGGTTTGCCTACGGGTTCGACAAATCTTTGGGCGGGGGGCTTTTGGGGCTGTTCGCCTATTATGTTTCAAGCCCGCTGAACCTTTTGTACCTGTCCTTTCCGGTGCGGCTGTTCCCGGTGGTGTCGGGGTTTCTGCTGCTTTTGAAGGTGGTGCTGGCCAGCTCCTTCATGGCGCTGTTCCTCGCAAAAAAGTTCCCGGGCCTGGGCCTTTTGGGCCTTGTGCCCGCGCTGGGATACGGGTTTTCGGCCTTCGTTTTCGTCTACGCGCAGAACATCATGTGGCACGACGTGCTGCTGCTGATGCCGCTGCTCTGCCTCGGGGTGGACCGCCTGCTGACAGGCGGGGGAAACCTGCCCTATGCCGGGGTGCTGGCGCTCTGTATTTTCGTAAATTTCTACATCGCCTACATGGCCTGCCTCTACCTCGTGCTCTATTTTGCGGCGTCGCTGGCAATGCAGCCGGCGGCCCAGCGTAAGGTCCGACGCAGCGTTCTCTCATTCGCGGGCGGCTCGCTGTTGGGCGGGGGGCTTTCGGCGGCGTTGCTGCTGCCGGCGCTCTTTAACCTCAGCGGTAGCAAGGGGGACCTGCTGGCGTTTGATTTTTCATTTGAGACAAAGTTCCCGCTTTGGCAGCTGCCCGAAAAACTGGCCTTCAACAGCTTTTTGTGGGAGGACGTCATCGACGGGCTGCCGCTTTTATACTGTGGGCTTTTGCTGCCGCTGCTGGCCCTCTGCTTTTTTTTGAGCCGCAAGGTGGCCCTGCGGGCCAAACTGCTGGCCGGCGGTGTGTTGACGGTGTTGATCCTCAGTTTTTGGGTCGGCGGGTTCGACACCTTCTGGCACGGCCTCAAAGAACCCGTCTGGTTCCCCTACCGTTACTCCTGGCTGTTTTGCTTCACGCTGGCGCTTCTGGCCACGGCGGCCCTGGCGCGGGGGGCCGTGGGCAAAAAGGAGGCGCTGCTTTCGGGCGGGGCGCTGGCGGTTGTCTTCTTGCTGCTTTCGCTCTTGTCGGCTGCGGGAACGGTGAAGCTGCTTGCCAGCGCCGCGGGGGTGGCGGGTTTTGCCGTTTTGCTGTGGGCCTACCAAAAACGGGCCCCCGGAACCGGGCGAAAGGTTTTGGCGGGGGTGGTGCTTGGGGCCGTCTGCCTCGAGCTTGTGCTGAACGCCGTGTTGATTACCCGCAAGTTTGAAAACTACCCCCTGGCCGACTACCAGGATTTTGTAGACCGGGTGGGCGGCGTGCTGCAACCCGCCGGACAGGCGGGCGGCCGGGTGGAAAAGAATTTCTACCGAACCCTCAACGACCCGATGCTGCTGGATTATGACGGCGTCTCTCACTTTGGCTCCACCCAGGACAACGCCGCCACCGACACCCTGTGGAACCTCGGCTACCGGGGCAATGGGTCCTACCTCTATGGCTCCACGGCGTTTGCGGACAGCGTGCTGGGGCTTCGCACACTGCTTTCGGACGGTGGGCGCCCGGTGCCGGCTCACTGGCGGGCGGCCGGGCAGACCGAGGGGGGCACCCTGTACGAAAACCCCTACGCCCTGCCCCTGTTTTTTACCCTGCCTGTGGGAGGCGAACGGCAGGGGGAGGGTGAAGCACCCCTGTGGGAGGACAGCTTTGCCTACCAAAATGAACTTTACAACCGGCTGGGCGCGGAGGGCCCCCTGTTTGAGCAGGTGGCCGACGTGCGCCTGGTGACCGGGGAGCAGGAGAGCACCGGGCTGACCGGCACGCTGCCGCCGGGGGCGGAGTACCTGCTGAGGGCTGAGGGCGAAGGCTATTACTATGCCTTGCCCGTCGCCGCAAACCCGCTGTACGACCTTGGTGTCCTGCTGGACGGCAAGCCTTGCGGGCAGGGGTTCACGGCCGACCAAAACGGCGTATACAACCTCGGGTACCTTGAGGCGGGGCAGCAGGTGCGCCTCGGCTGGGACAATGAGGCGCCCATCGAGATGAACGCCATCTACTTCGCCTGCCTGCCCGCCCAAAAACTGGAGGCCCTGGCCGACACGGCGCGGGAAAGCGGCGGGGAGTTCACACGGGAGGACGGCCGGGTGTGGGGCACGGTGCAAGCGCAGGAAGGACAGGTGCTGTTCGCATCGATCCCCTATGACGAAGACTGGCGTGCCGTGGTGAACGGCAAAGAGAGCGAACCTTTCCGGCTGGCTGGTGGTTTTCTGGGCCTGCCGCTGGAGGAGGGTGAAAACGAGATCGAGCTGCGGTACAGCCCCGGCGGCGCGGCGGCCGGCTGGGTGGTGACGGCGGTGAGTGCGGTGCTGTTCGCCGGGCTTTTGGTGCGGGGGCTGACGCGCCGCCGACGGCAAAATGAGAGTATAGAAACGGGGCGGTGACATGGCGGTTGTGATCATAGCAGAGGCGGGGGTCAACCACAATGGGGACCTTACGCGGGCCAAGGAGATGGCGCAGGCGGCCAAGGCGGCTGGGGCCGACATGGTGAAGTACCAGGTGGCCCTGCCCGAGCTTGTGGTGAGCCGCTTTGCGCAGAAGGCGGACTACCAGAGAGAGGCGACGGGCGGGCAGGAGAGCCAGCTTGAGATGATCCGGAAACTACACTTCGATTTTGACGCGCACCGCGAACTGAAAGCGTATTGTGAGGAGATCGGCATCGTGTACTTCGCCACGGCCTTCGACCTGCCCAGCATCGACTTTCTCGAAGAGGTCGGCCTGCCCATGCACAAAGTCCCCTCGGGGGAAATCACCAACCTGCCTTACCTTGAGAGGATTGGCAGGACGAAAAAACCGGTGCTGCTGAGCACTGGCATGAGCACCCTGGCGGAGATTGAGGACGCGCTGAGCGTGCTGGAAGACGGCGGGGCAGGCGAAATTACCCTGCTGCACTGCAACACCGAATATCCGACGCCCTTTGAGGACGCGAACCTGCTGGCCATGGCCGATCTCAGCGAGACGTTTGGGCTGCGTGTGGGCTACTCGGACCACACCCCCGGCGTCGTCTGCGACATCGCGGCGGCGGCCCTTGGGGCGGTGGTGATCGAAAAGCATTTTACGCTGGACAAAAGCCTGCCCGGGCCAGACCACAAGGCGAGCCTTGACCCCGAAGAGCTGCGCTGCATGGTGGACGGCATCTGCCAGTGTGAAACGGCGCTGGGCAGCGGGGAAAAACGGGTGAGCGCCAGCGAGGCCAAGAACCGCCCGGCCGCCCGCAAGAGCATCGTGGCGGCGAAGGCCATCAAGGCAGGGGAGCTTTTGAGCGAGGACAACCTGACGACCAAGCGGCCGGGAGACGGCCTTTCGCCGATGCGTTGGTACGAGGTGCTGGGCCGCGCGGCGGTGCGCGACTTTGCGCCCGACGAACAGATTGAGCTTTAGGAGAGGAAAAGGAACAGTGGAAGAGAGACAGAGATACCGCCTTGCGGTGGCAACGGGCACGCGGGCGGAATATGGCCTGCTGCGCCCGGTGCTGAAAAAGCTGAACTGTGACGACGCATTCGATTTGCGCCTCTATGTGACGGGTTCCCACCTGAGCGAGGCGTTTGGCAGCACCGTGGACGAGATCGAGGCCGACGGCATGCCCATCGCCGCCAGGCTTGACATCCTCTCGGCCGAGGTGCCGAGCGGCCGGGCCGGCACGGCGGTGCGTACCCAGATGGCGCTGGAATTGTTTTTGGCGGCGTTTATGGAGGACAAGCCCGATTGCCTGCTGCTGCTGGGAGACCGCTACGAAGCGCTGGCGGCGTCGCTGGCGGCCTCGCTTTTAAACCTGCCCGTGGCGCACATCAGCGGGGGCGAAGTGACCTGGGGGGCCGACGACAACTGGTACCGGCACTGCATCTCAAAGATGGCGAAACTGCACTTCCCCTCCTGCGAAATGTACCGCCAGCGGCTGTTGCGCATGGGGGAGCAACCGGGCAGAGTCTACAATGTGGGCGGGCTGGGGGACGAAAACATACGCAATATGGTTTTGCCCGACCGAAATACCCTCGCCGAAAACCTGGGCATCCCGCATACGGGGCCCTTTGCCCTGGTGACCTATCACCCCGAGACCGCCACCGGCCACAGCGTGGCGCAGCAGGCCGACGCCCTCTTGCGGGCCATAGAGCAACACCCGGAACTGTTTTACCTGTTCACCGGCGCCAACGCCGACGCCGGCGGCAGCGAACTGAACGCACGCTATGCGGCCTTCTGTGTGCAACGCACCAACTGCGCGCTGTTCTCTTCGCTGGGCACACTGCGCTACCTTGGCGCGATGAAGGAGGCCTCCCTCGTCCTGGGCAACTCCTCTTCGGGGGTCGTCGAGACGCCGTCCCTCGGCACGCCGACGGTCAACATCGGCATGCGGCAGCACGGGCGTATGATCTGCGAAAATGTGCTGTGCTGCGACATTGATGCGGGGCAGATTGACGCGGCCATCAAAGAGGCCCTGACACCCGCTTTCCGCGAAAAGGCGAGGCTTGTGAAAAGCCCCTACAACGGGGGCGACACGAGCGGCAGGATCGTAACCGTGCTGAAAGAGAACCTGGCGGGAGGCTGGCTGCGCGGCCCCAAGACCTTCTATGATGGGGAGGGCGCCTGATTGAAAAACCTGATTATCGGTCTTGGAAGTATGGGCAAACGCCGCGCCAGGTTGATTGCGGGCCTGGGCGCCGCCTACGGTATTTGGGGGGTGGATTCTTCCCCCGAGCGGAGAAAGCAGGCCGAGGAGATGGGCATCTCCTGTTTTTCCTCCCTGCCCGAGGCCTTACAGGCGGGCCGCTATGATGCGGCGTTTGTCTGCACGGCCCCGCTGACCCATTCCCTGCTGATCGACAGCTTGCTGGACGCCGGGCTCCCGGTGTTTACCGAGCTGAACCTTGTGCCGGACGGGTATGGGGAACTGATGGAAAAGGCCGAAAAAAAATGCCTGGCATTGTTTCTTTCAAGCACGATGCTCTACCGGGCAGAAACGCGTATCCTCACCGAGGAGATAGCCGCGTTTGACAAGCCCGTCAACTATCTCTATCATATTGGCCAGTACCTGCCCGATTGGCACCCTTGGGAGAACTACAAGGATTTTTTTGTGGGCGACAGGCGGACAGGGGGCGTGCGGGAGATTTTCGGCATCGAGCTACCCTGGCTGCTGACGGCCTTCGGCCCGGTGGAGGGGCTGTTTGCACAAAGGGACAAGATCTCTTCGCTGGAAATCACCTACCCCGACTCCTGGTTTGTCACCCTGCGGCATGAGAGCGGCGCCAAAGGGTTCGTGGCGGCCGATGTCGTGTCCCCGAAACCGGTGCGGAATTTTGAGGTCTACGGGGAAGGGCTGCACCTGTTCTGGGAGGGCACACCCGGGTCGCTGGCCAAGTGGGACGGGGAAAAAAAGGAAAAAGTACGTTTGGAAACCTATGAGGAAATAGAACAAGACAAACGGTACAGCGACAATATTGTCGAAAACGCATATCTTGAAGAGATACTGAACTTCTATGGCGTGATAGCGGGAAAAGAGGCCGCTCGCTGGAGTTTTGCAAAGGACCTTGTGGCCCTTAGGCTCATCGACCAGATGGAGACAGCGGAAGGCGGCTGCGCCGCGGCGCAGCCAGGCGAAGGGGAGAGAAAATGAAAGTTTTGTTTGCCGGCCTTGGCAGCATCGGGCGGCGCCACCTGAAAAACCTGAAGCTGCTGTGCAGTGAGCAGGGGGACATCGCACAGGTGACGGCACTGCGCTCGACGGACAGACCTTTGACGAGCGACATTGTGCGCCTGCTTGACCGTGAGATTACGGAGATTGACCCCGATGAGCGGTATGATATCGCCTTTATTACCGGCCCTACCCACCAGCACGCGGCTGTTGTTGCAGCGCTGAAAGGCAAGGTGGGCGCGTTTTTTATTGAAAAACCTCTTTTTGACAAAACGGATATCGATTTGGAGGAAATGGGCCTTGGCAAAGAGCAAAAGGCGTATGTGGCCGCGCCGATGCGCTGGACCTGGCTCTATATGGCGCTGCGCCAGCACATGAACGTGGTGATGCCCTATTCGGTGCGGTGCATTTGTTCAAGTTACCTTCCGGGGTGGCGGCCGGAGGTGGATTACCGGAATGTCTACTCCGCGCGCAAAGAGATGGGCGGCGGTGTGGTGCTGGATCTCATCCACGAGTGGGACTATCTCATCGACCTCTTTGGGATGCCGGACAAATCCTATTGCATTTCGGGCCATTTTTCCGATTTGGAGATTGATTCGGAGGATCTTGCGGTTTACATTGCCCGCTATCCTCATTTTTCCCTTGAATTACATCTGGATTATTTTGGAAGGAAAGAGCGCAGAAATATCGAGATCTTTACCGACGAGGGCACCATTGTGGCCGATTTCATCGAGGGTACAATTAAGATGCCCTATGGGAACATCATTTCCTATAAAGAACAGCCAAACAAAAAATACCTCAGGGAGATGGCCTATTTTCTCTCTTATGTGAGAGGCCACGAGGACAACAACGAAAACAGCCCGCAGCGCGCGATGCAGATTCTACGGGTGGCACAGGGGGAGCCGAAATGGGAGCCAAAGTGATCCTGACCATTTGCGGCAGGGCGGGCAGCAAGGGATTTAAAAACAAAAACCTCAAGACCTTTTGCGGAAAGCCACTCGTACATTACTCCCTCTCGGCGGCGGAACTGTTTTGCCGGCTGCGGCCGGACCTCAAGATCGACATCGTGCTCAACACCGACAGCGGCCTTTTGCGGGAACTGGTGGTGAACAGCTATCCCGAGGTGACGGCGCTGAACCGGCCGGCGAGCCTCTGCGGGGATACGGTGCCCAAGATGGCCGTCTTCCAGCAGAGTGTGCGCCAGATGGAAGAGCGGCGGGGGGAACGGTATGATTTTCACATGGACCTCGACATCACAAGCCCCCTGCGAACGGCGGCCGATGTGGCGGCGTGTTACGCGAAGATGGAACAGGGGCAGGGGCTGGACGTGGTGATGAGCGCCGTGAAAAGCCGACGCAGCCCCTATATGAATATGGCGAAACGGGTGGAAGACCATGTGGAACAGGTGGTGCCCACCCGTTTTACCGCCCGCCAGCAGGTGCCCCAGTGCTATGACCTCAACGCGTCTGTTTATGTGTTCCGCAGGGCCTTTTTGGCCCAAAACGAGACGGGTTTTCTCTGGGACGGGAAATGTGAGATTGTGGAGATGGAGGATACGGCGGTGCTGGATATAGACAGCGAGGAGGATTTTGAGCTCATGGAGCTGATCGCACGGCACCTGTATGCCCAGAAACCGTCCTTTGCAGAGGTGCGGGACAATATCCGGTAAAGGCGGGCCGGCCCGCATGACAGAGGGGGAAAAGACGGAGTATGGGCTCTATCTCCACATCCCTTTCTGCCGCAGCCGCTGCCACTATTGCGATTTCCACACAAAGGCCGGTTTCGACAGCGTGCCACAGGAATATGTGGATGCCCTGCTGCGTGCCTTCGAAACCTATCGGCCCCGGACCGGCCGAGGGGAGCCGCTGCGTCCGATGACGGTGTATTTTGGCGGAGGTACGCCAAGTTTGCTGAGCGCCTCCCAGGTGGAATCGATTTTGCGGCAGGTGAACCCGATGCCCGGCGCCGAAGTGACGCTGGAGGCAAACCCCGCGGCCAACCTGGCGGGCAGGTGGGAGGGCTGGAGGAAAGCGGGGGTTAACCGCCTTTCTTTCGGGGTGCAGAGCGCCAGCGATGCCTCTTTGGAGCGGCTGGGCCGTGCCCACGGCGCGCAAGAGGCCCGTTTGGCGCTGCGCAGGGCAGGGCAGGCCGGGTTTGAAAACCTCTCGGGGGATATCATGTTGGCGCTGCCCGAATACAGCCACGGAGAGTTTGACCAAACGCTGGAACTGCTTGTGGAGGGCGGTGTGAGCCATGTTTCCGCCTATCTGCTGAAAGTGGAGCCCGGCACCCCTTTCGGGAAAAGGCCCCCGGAGGGCCTGCCCGGCGCAGACGCGGCGGCGGAACAGTATCTTTACGCGGTGGAGCGCCTGCGGCAGGCGGGCTACCCGAGATATGAGATCTCCAATTATGCAAAGCCCGGCAGGGAGAGCCGGCACAACCTGCTCTACTGGGACTGCAGGGACTACCTCGGCCTGGGCGCGGCTGCGCACTCCTGCCTGTTTGGCCGCCGGTTTTCGTTTGCCGAGGACACCGATGCGTTTGTTGCGGGGGACGCCGGGGTGTTGGACGAGGGGAAGTTGACGGGGGAAGAGTACCTCATGCTGCGGCTGCGCTTGGAGGAGGGGGTAGTGGAAAAGCAGTGGGAAGAGCGCTTTCAAATGCGTCTAAGCATGGCGCAAAAAGAGTGGTTCGTACGTTTTGAAAAAGAAGGTCTGGCGAGAAAAACGCCGGGCGGCTGGGCGCTGACAAGCCGTGGAATGCTGGTGCAGAACAGCCTGCTTGCGGTTTTGCTGGCATAACACTGAAAGGACGGACAGGATGGCGGACACGATCATTTTATACTATTCTTACACGGGCACGACAAAAGAGAGGGCGCAGGCGCTGGCAAAGCGGCGCGAGGCGGATCTGTTTGAGCTGGAATATGTGCAGCCACCCGGCAAAGTGCAGGCCTATGTGGCGGGCAGCCTGTCCGCCATGCGCGGCCGGCCGGCTGAAATCAAGCCCATCATGGCGGACCTTGCAAAATATGAGACGATTGTCCTGATGGCCCCCGTGTGGGCGGGCTGGCCCGCGCCGCCCCTCAACAACATGGTGGAGGTGCTGCCCGAAGGGAAAAAGGTGGAGGTATGGCTCGTCTCGGGCGGTGGGAGCAGCCGCGCAAAGGTGAAGCTGGCCACACAGCTGCTGGAAAAAGGTTGTGAGATGACGCGCTATGTGGATGTGGGGCCACAGTTTAACCTCGACTATTATAACGAACAGTGAGAAGGGCTCGGGCTGATCTGGGACCATCCCCACCCGATGCGCATATCCGGTAGAGTGCCCAAAAGTGTGCCGCATGTTTTGCGCATTCTTTACAAAGTGGCCCCCGCCGGATATAATGTATATTTATGGGAAGAGGCATTGTCTTTGTTTTTTTCCAGAAAAGCGGGGTCTGCACTTTGCAGCTCGCTTTCGTACATGCGCCACCGTGTCCGGGCCGCAACCCCATGAACTCAATTGACAGGACAAACGTTTTATATGTCTTTTGCCCTTATTCTTGAAAGCTGGAGGATGAGCTTCCAGTCGGTCCATTTTCTGTTGTTCCTGCCCCTGGTGGCCGGGGCGTATTTTGTGTTACCGGCGGGTTTTCGCCGTTTTTGGCTGCTGCTTGCCAGCTATTATTTTTATTTTTTTGCCGCGCCGAAGTACCTGCCGGTGCTTCTGTGCGGCACTGTGTTTTCCTATATTGCGGCTTGGCGCATCGATGTGGCCTCTTCGCGCCGGGGCAAGCGGGGCTGGCTGGCTTTTGGGGTGGCCGGTCTGGTGCTTGCGCTCTCCTTTTTTAAGTACAACGGCCTGTATGCGCGCTTGCTGGTGCCCCTGTTTGCCGCTATGGGTATGGACTACAGCGGAGACTATTTTGTCACGGCGGCGGCGCTTGGAATCAGTTTTTACACATTCATGGCGCTTGGCTATCTGATTGACCTGTACCGCGGGGATGTGCCGCGGGAAAAAAGCCTGTTGGGTCACGCGCTGTTTCTGGGGTTTTTCCCCGCGATCACCTCGGGGCCCATCTCCCGCGCGGGGGACCTGATGCCCCAGCTCCGGGATACCTCCCGCCGCTTCAGTGCCCAGGGCTGGGCGGACGGGCTGCGCCTGATGGCCGTGGGGTTTTTTAAAAAACTGGCCGTGGCCGATACCTTGGCGCTTTTTGTCAACGCGGTGTATCGGGACCTGCTCTCGTACAGCGGCCTGACGCTTACATTGGCCGCGGTGGGGTATGCGCTGCAGCTCTATTTCGACTTTTCGGGCTATACCGACATCGCCCTCGGCGCGGCCGCCCTTTTTGGCATCAAGCTCAGGCAAAACTTTAACACGCCATATTTTGCCACCAATTTTTCGGGTTTCTGGGCGCGCTGGCACATCACCCTGTCCACCTGGCTGCAGGACTATATCTTCACGCCCCTGGTTTGGAGCCGGTGGACGGAAAAAATCCCGTTTTTGGGAAGAAAAGTGACGAAACCACCGGTGCTTTCCTCCCTCGCCGTCGTCTTTCTCGTCTCTGGCCTTTGGCATGGGGACACCCTCTGTTTTCTCTTCTGGGGTGCGCTCATGGCCCTTTACCGCATCGGGGAGGAACTGCTGCACCGCTGGGTGGGCAAACCGAAAAAACACCCCTCGGCCCTGGTGCGGGCGGGCAAGACGGCCGTCGTCTTCCTCTTGTGGGTGGAGAGCCTCGTCTTTTTCCGCATCGGCACACCCGACGTAAGCGGGAGCGTGATCGATGCGTTTTCGGCCATCGGCAGGCAGTTTCGTCCATGGTCGCTCACCCAGACCGGCACCGATCTCTTTGAAGCCGTCGCCGAGGGTTTTTATGGCAAAGGGTTTATGGTGGCGCTGTTTCTGGTTTTCAGCCTGTTTTGCTTGGCGCTGGCCCTTTGGGCGGACTGGATGCAGTGCTTCCGCCTGGGAGGCAAACACCCCGCAGAGGGGCTGAAGCTTTTGCATCCCGCGGTTCGCTGGGCGTTCTACTTCGTGCTGGTACTCTGCTGCTTTGCGGGTTTTATCGCGGGCAGCGGGGGTTTTGGCGGAACCAATTTCCTGTACGGAGGGTTTTGACTTATGGGAAAACTTCTCCGCAACACCGTTTTGCTTTTGGTCCCGATTTTGCTGTACTACGGCCTCTTCCTGGCGTTCGAGCCGAACAACTATTTTGGCTTGCGGGCGAAAACGCCCACAGGCGCCATCTTCGGCGAACTTCGCGAGTACAGGGAAAACCCCACAACGGGCGTGCTGATAGGCGACTCCCGTTTTGCCAATATTGCGGACATGCGGACGATCAATGAGGTGACCGGCCGGGAATTTTCGAATCTCGCCTTCGGGGGCGCCTCGCTGAAGGAAAACCTGGATGAACTGGATTATCTGCTGGAGAGGTACCCGCAGATAGAGGAAGTGGTGTTCGAGCTCTCCTTCTATACGCTGAATGCCAACTATGCGGCCGACCGTTTTGGGTTTATTGAGCTGGCCCTCTATAACCCCTTTGCCTATATGACAAACCTCAGCTATAACCTGGAAGCCATGCAGAACCTGGTGCTCTGGCTGGATGGGCAAACCCTGGGCGGGGGCGAGAACGAGACAAGAAACCCTGTGCAGGACCGTTATATACAGTGGAACCCCCTGCCCGGGGGCCAAGAGGTTACGATCCGGCAGGACATTGCGAAGTATATCGAGGCGATTTCGGTTTACACCGAAAACTGGCGGCTTGACACCGGCGAGGGCAATTCGTTTGACCGTTTGCTTGAAACCATCGAGGCGTGCGAGGAAAAAGGGATCCGCTTTACCGTGGTGTTGCCGCCTATCCACGACGCAGTGATGGAGTATGCCGTGCGGCAAAATGGGATTTATGAGCAGATGCTTCCGCTGGTACAGCAGCTGAACGAGAGCCCGGCGCGTGTGCTGGACTACGAGATGACCGAAAGGCCCGTGTATGACGAGGAAGCGTGGTTTGACGGGTTCCACCTCGACTATAAACACGGGCTGTCCCAGTGGACACGGCAACTGGCCGAAGACCTGAAATAAACAGAATACCAATTTCAAGCAGACCCGTGACAATCCTGACGGTCTACTTACGTCCAATGCGGCGCTGTCCTCCATCGCAATGCTTAGAGTATTGCTCAATCGTCCGCCTTGCCTTGAACGCAAGCATCCTCGACAGTTTTTGTCATTCCCTTACTTTCAATTGGTATGAGAGGAATACGATGGCCCTGGATTTTTTGATTCTTTATGAGCACGTGGTGCGGGAGTATGAGAGCATTACCCTGCTGGGCGAGGAGCTTCGGCGGCGGGGGTATTCCTGTGAGATCCGCCAGCTGCTGGATCGCAAAAAGCTCAAGTATTTCACCTATAAAAAACCCAAGGTCCTGGTGGCCAGCAATATGTACGACAACGAGGGGATCAACAGCCACGTATACAACAATGTGGGAAAGCTTGACAGAGTGGTCAACCTGCACTGGGAACAGATGCTCAGCGACACACAGGAGGCCGAGGACTGGTTTAACTTTAAGGAAAATGCAAAACAATGTGTGCAGACCTGCTGGGGCGAGCGCACGCGCGAGCGCCTATTGGCCCACGGGGTACCGTCCTGTAATGCGCCGGTGACCGGCGCGGTCATGATGGATTTTCTGCGGCCGGAGTTTACAGGGTACTACAAGGACAAACAGACCCTCTGCAAAGAGTATGGCCTGGACGGCGAAAAGCCGCTCTGGCTTTATATTTCCAGTTTTGGATACGCCTCGATGAAAGAGGACGAGGTGCGGGAGCTGTCCGAGATGGCGGGGACCGATTTTACGGAGTTTGCAAAGGTGAACCGCGAGAGCATGGCCGAGACCTTGGGCTGGTTTGACCGGCTGCTCACGGCCCATCCCGAGATACAGCTCGTCTACCGAAGGCACCCCAGCGAGTGGAACAGCGAAAGTTTACATGCCCTTGAGCGCAAGCACCCAGGGTTTCATGTGCTCTTTGCCGAAGGGGTAAAGCAGTGGATCACCGCCGCAGACACCATCTGCATCTGGATGAGCACGGCGATTGCAGAGGTTTATTTTGCGGGAAAGGGCTGTCACATCCTGCGCCCCGGGCCGATCCCCCACGAGTTCGACCCGGTGATTTACCTTGGCGCCGACTACCTGACGAGCTATGAGGAACTGGAAAGGGCCGCGGGGGGAGGAGAGGCGGCGTTTCCCATACATGCCGAGGTGATCGAGGGTTACTTTGACAACGCGGAGGAGCCGGCCTACCGGCGCATGGCCGATTTGCTGGAAGACGTCTATAAAAACCCGCCCCGGGGCCTGCCCTTTGGCGATGGGTATACCCCAAAGTTTAACTGGCTCAAGTTTTTTGCACTGATTGGGGTGCACATTTTCTATGCGCTGGGGTTTGACCCCATTCGTTTGAAGAAGATCGCGCCGGGTTTTGCCGGTTTCGCCAGCCGCATTTACGGCTATGTGGAGAAAGCCCATATCTCCAAAACACAGGCCGAGGAGATGCGGCGAAAAATCAGGCCGTTTGTGGAGCAAATTGCCAAAGAGCGAGAGGCGGAGGAGTGAACCGATGGAGAGCATTCAAGCCATTTTATTGTCGGCGGCCGTAGGCGGCACCGCCGGGGTGCTCGTTGGCGGCATCACCAGCGCCGTGAGGCAGAGAAAACGAAAAGAACGGTACTCCCAGCAGCAGATTGAGCGGATGGGAAGCCTGTTCCAATCTGTTTTCCGCTTTTTGACAAAATCGGTCTACTATGTTTTGGGCATTGCGCTCATCTGGACGATCTATTACATGGTGCTGGGTATTATGGACCACAGCCTCAACGAGTATGCCGCGAACAGCGCCACGTTGATCGTCTCGGTGGTGACGGTTTTTTCCATTTTGATTGCGTTCCATGAATTTTTGCACCGAAAAGACTGAGGCAGGTTACGTAAGAGGAAAAGAAGGGGGGGTGGGCGGATGGCGGCCATGCCGAAACATGAGAGCGCGGAGAGCTTTGTGAGCTCTGTGTTTAAGTATTCGGTTTCCACGGTGGTCAGTTTTGCGCTGTTCGGCCTGGCTGTCCTTTTGAACAACTTCCTTGTGCCGAACCAGGCCGTCTATGGGGAGATTTCCCAGTTTCTGGGTGCCACCAACACCCTGATGACGATCGTCATTTTTGGTTTGGACCAAAGCTATATCCGGTTTTGTTACGAGCCGCCGGGAAGGCTTTCTTCGGCGGGGCTTTTCCGGCTTTGCTTTTACCTCTCCACCTCGATCCTGTTTGTGGCAGCCCTGGTCTGTTCCCTTTTTTTGAGCGGGTTTTTACACGGCCTGTTCGAGTTCCAGCTCCTTGGCAGAGACGTGATCCCGCTCGTTTTTCTCAACACCTTCTTTTGGATGGTGGCGCGGTATTTTTATGTGCTGTACCGCATGGAGCAAAACATCGTTCTCTACACGCTTACGGCCATCTTGATGAACTTCTTCAACAAGGTGTTTTATCTGGGCGGGGCATTTTTTGAAAACCAGCTGGAGGCCATGGTGGTTTTTTCGATGGTGGGCCTCGGCGGGTTTGCGCTGGTGTGTATGGTGGGGCGGCGTAAACTGCTGATGCCACGCAAGGACGAGGTTTCAAAGGGTGTGCTGGGGGTCATCTTACCCTATGGTATTGCGGTGGCGCCTACGGCCATCCTCGTCACGCTCAATTTCACCGTGGGGGCGGCCTATGTGGCCCATTCGCTTGGCGGGGAGGCGCGCGGCGTTTATTCCTACGGCTTTCAGCTGTCCAACATTGTCACGGCCATCCAGCTGGGGTTCGCCTCCTTTTGGGGGGCCTACATGTATGCCAACTACAAAACCCAGCAGGAACGTATCAAAAAGGTGCACGATATCCTCAATCTTATCGTACTGGTGTTTTTTACTCTGCTCGTCGCCTTCGAGGACGTGATTTTCTGGATTTTGGCAAACTATAAAGAGGTGCAGCCCATCTTCCCCTTGATGATGCTGAGTGCCGTTTTTACGGTGCTGTGTGAGACGACCACCTATGGCAATACGATTGCCAAAAAACCCATCTTCGACACCTTGGGCAACGCCCTCTCGATCCTGTGTAATTTTGGGTTCTGTGTTCTGCTGATCCCCTTTTTCTCCCTCGAAGGGGCGGCGGCGGCGCTGGCGGTGGCCAATTTGGCCATGTACCTTTTCCGCACGGGGTTCGGGCAGTATTTCTACCGCACGGTGCGGTATCCCGCGAAAAGCACGGCAGCCGTGGTGCTCAGCATTCTGCTTGCACTGTTCGCCACACGCTGGCATGATGCTTTTCTGCTCAAGCTCTGTGTTTGCGCCGTGGCGGCACTTCTCTATTGCCTGATGTACCGCGCCGAGTTGCTGCGTTGTTTCCGGCTCGGGCGCTCCATGCTGGAAAGCCTTCTCGCCCGGGCGAAAAAGTGATATACTTGACAAAACAAAAGGAGAGACGAAATGGCGGACAAAAAACGGTTTAAAACAGTGACGAAAGAGGCGAAAGCACTGAAGGGCACCAGCGTGATTGTAGACAGCCAAACCGGTGTTCAGTATCTGTATGTCTGGGATGGATATGGCGGCGGGTTGACGGTTCTTGTGGACAAGGATGGGAAACCGCTGCTTGCAAAATAGGGCGTGAATTTTGTTTTAGCCCAATAAGGAAGGGGAGTTTTATGCGATACTGTAGCCGCTGCACCATGCCCGACACCCGCCCCGGCATTCAATTTGACGAGCAGGGTGTCTGCACGGCCTGCCGCCATTTCGAGGCGCGCAAAAAAGTGGACTGGGAGGCCCGCCGCAGGGAACTGGAGGCGCTTTGCGACAAGTACCGCGGCATGAACGGGCCCGGCGGATACGACTGTGCCGTGGCCTGCTCGGGCGGGAAAGACAGCCATTACCAGGTGCATGTGCTGAAAGAGGAACTGGGGATGAACCCCATCCTGTTTACCGTGGAGGACAACTTTCCCATGACAGAGGCGGGAAAGCACAACCTTCAAAATATCAGCGAGGCGTTTGGATGTACCCTGATCTCCTGTAAGCCCAATATCCGCGCCCAAAAGATCCTGATGCGCAAATTTTTCGAAAAGTACGGAAAACCCACCTGGTATATTGACCGCCTGATCTATACCTTCCCACTGCACATGGCGGCCAAATTTAACACACCCCTGCTTTGTTATGGCGAAAATGTCAGTTTTGAATATGGCGGGAGTGCCGACAAGGAGACGTACAGCGCGAAAGACCAGATTGAAAACGGGGTGGCTGTGGGCATGCCTATGGAGGAACTGCTGGGCGACGGAGTGAACGAAGACGACCTGAGCCTGACGAAGGCCCCGGCGAAGGAAGAACTGGACAGACTGGACCCCTTTTATCTATCTTACTTTCTTCCCTGGAACTCCTACCGCAACTACCAGTTTTCTAAAAGCCGCGGGTTTCACGACCTGACGCACGAGTGGAACCGCACCCATCACGCCGAGAATTTCGACCAGATTGATTCACGCGCCTATCTTGTGCACTCCTGGCTCAAGTATCCGAAATTTGGCCATGCCGCCGCCACCGACTACACGGCGCGGTATATCCGCTATGGCCTGATGAGCCGTGAAGAGGCCGTCTCCATCATCCGGGAGAGGGACGGCGCGCTGGACCCTCTGTGTGTGTGGGATTTCTGCGCGTTTTGCGGCTATTCGGAAACCGAGTTTTGGGCGGTTGTGGACAAGCTGTATAACAGAGAGATTTTTGAAAAGAACGCTTATGGAAAGTGGGTGCTCAAGGAACCCATCTGGGAGCAGGCGTAAAACCATTACCCGCAAGGAGCCGAGAAAACGCCACCGAGGGGACAGACAACTGTGACAAAGAACTATTTTGAAGAGATGATGGCCGAGCTTGACTTTCATGTTGCAGACAACATCGCACTGGGTTACCAGCAGGGGTTTCCTCTCAGCGTCGAATTCAACAAGAACGCCGAAACGACGGAGTTTTTTTTGCGCGTGGTGGTGGACAGAGACGCGAAACCGGCACGGAAAAGGCTGAAAGAACAGGAGCAGGGCAGCGTAAAGTGGTTTTCGGAAAAAGACGAAGAGGGTGAGGGGGGCGTCTTGGTGGGCGTTCTGGCACCGCCCAGCGATTTCTACGCCAAGGGGGCCGTG
Source organism: Ruminococcaceae bacterium OttesenSCG-928-I18 (assembly GCA_030266325.1). Taxonomy (GTDB): domain Bacteria; phylum Bacillota; class Clostridia; order Oscillospirales; family Ruminococcaceae; genus JAAYCI01. The sequence continues at coordinate 80,643 of JAJDHT010000001.1, read as the reverse complement.
CATGGCGCCGCGGTGGCGGCCGCGGAGACACTGAAAGAGCTTGACTATGCGCCGCCGAGCCGGTGCCCGCTGTGCGACGGTGAGGGCTGTGACCGTTATGCCTATCTTGCTGAGGGCTGCCGGGCGACACACAAATTGTGCCTGCAAACCCGCCTTGACCTGCCCGAGAAGGACACAAAAACCCCCCTGAAAGCACGGGGGTTTTATCTCACGGGCATTCTGGGGGCGCTTTTGGGGGCGTCCATTGCCGCATTGCCAAACTGGTCGCAGGCGCTCTCCAAGGGGACCATCAACTCGGTGATTTATGCGTTTATCCCTTTTCTCAGCGCGCTGCTTTACCGGTTGTTCCGCGGCAAGGCCAATCGGATTGCGGGTGGGGTCATCGTGATGGTGTCCTCCCTGATTGTAGCCTTTCTGCTGGAGCTTGTCTGGTATTGGCTTGTCACCACAAATATGGCCGGGTACAATATGAGCATCGCGACGACGACGGCCCTGTATTTCGAGAGCCACAGCCTGGCCCAGACAGTAAAAGAAATGATGTTCAGCTTGTTGTTTTTAATATTGGGTTTTTTTCCAGCCTTCATTTTGCTTCGCAGGTATGCGGCTTCGGGTACGACGGGTGGACGGTTGGAGCGCGGCGCCCTTTTTGTGCGACAGAGTGCGTTTTCCGTTAAAAAGGGTAAGGTGAGCGCAGAGATACAAAGAGAGGCAGAAAGTGAGGCCGGGGAGGATTCTCCGGCGCGGGAAGACCCCGCCGGGGCGGGCGCTGAGGTAGAAGTGGAATGAACGAAAACTGGGAAAAAAGGGAAGAAAACAGGACGGACGCAGCGGGGGAAGTGCCAGAGGATTCCCTTGCCCAAAAGGCGGAGCCCGCAAGGCGGGAAGAAGATGCCATAGGACAGGATACGCCGCCGGAGATGCCACGGGACACAAGGCCGCCTATGCCTGAAAACCAGGGCAAAGTGGCCCTGTTGCGCGCCAGGCGGAAAAAGCAGGACGGGGCGGGAAAGGCGATCGGAATTTCCCTGATCTCACTTTCTTTGGCCACGATTGTATTGTTGGCAATACTGCTGGGCCTGATTGTCTCTGTGGCCTTTTCCGTGAGGGGGCTTTTGCGTCCCGCCTCTGCCAGAACCCACCCGCCCGAGGGCACGTTCTCGGTGATCTCCGTGAAGGGGGATATCTTTGAACAAGGCACCGATGCGCTCGGCGTCAATGACCCGAGCTACCACCACAAATCTACGATCTCCTATATTGAGAAATTGGCGGAGAATGAGAACGACCGTGGCATCCTGCTGTATTTGGATACACCCGGTGGCGGGGTATACGAGAGCGATGAATTGTACCGGGCGCTTGCCCATTACCACGAAGAGACGGGACGCCCCATCTGGGCGTATATGGCAAGAACCTGTGCCTCCGGGGGCTACTATGTCAGCATGGCCGCGCAAAAACTCTATGCCAACTACAACACCACCACCGGTTCCATCGGGGTCTATATCGCACTGACCGATGTGAGCGGCCTGTATGGAAAATTGGGCGTAGAGACGGTGCTGGTCCGCTCTGGGGACAACAAGGGCGTGGGCGTGCCAGGGGTGGAAATCACCGACGCGCAGCGCGAAGTGTACCAGAGCAGTGTGGATGAGAGCTATGAGCGTTTCATCGATTTGATAGAGCAGGGCCGTGGCATGGAGCGGGAAGAGGCATACCGTCTTTCAGACGGGCGGACCTATACGGCGAACCAGGCCCTGCAGCAAGGGCTTGTGGATGAAGTGACCGATTGGGAGCAGGCCTTGTCTGATTTTGAGAAGGAGACAGAGGCGGAGGCGTTTTATCCGAGCTTTTCGAGACAGAGCAGCTTGGGCCGTATCCTGTCCGGCGTTTTGGGCAACCTGCCGCAGGGGGAAACGGAAGCGGTCCTGTCCCGGGTGGAGGCACTGCCGCAGGGGGTGCCCCTCGCCTATGCACCCGAGCTTGCAGGGGCTTACTAAAAAACCAGATTGGTATGGAGTGGAAATGTATCCTATGGGAACACAGCCGATCGAGACGCCCCGCCTTTTTTTGCGCCGCTTTACCTTGCAGGATGCCCCGGCAATGTATGAAAACTGGGGTAAAGACCCTGAGGTGACACGGTTTTTGCGCTGGGAGCCACACAGGAACCCTCGTGAGAGCGAAGAGATGATTGGACAATGGGTGGCCGGCTATGAGAAAGACGACACCTACCACTGGGCGATAGAGCGCAGGGAAGACGGTGCTTTGGTGGGCTCCATCGGCGTTTTTTTCTCCGGGGAGGCCGGTGCCCCAAAGGGCTGGCAGCCCGCGTTTTGCATTGGCAGGGCATTTTGGGGCCAAGGGTACACAAGCGAAGCGTTGAGAGCCGTGCTGGACTATTTTGTAAAGAGCACGGGAGAGAAGACGCTGTATGGCTGCCATGCGGTAGAAAACCCGGCAAGCGGCAGGGTGATGCAAAAAAATGGTTTTTTATATACCCATGAGGGAGAGTATCATCTTTTGGACGGAAGTGCGGTCAAAGCACATTATTATAGATACCAAAAGGACTGAATATGCAGGAAAGTGACCGGCCTGTAACGCAGGCAGAACCGCCCTTGGCGGACGCACCGGAGCGTGTGATCCTGCTGGGGATAGATACCGGCGCTTATGACGCGCAAAGCAGCATGGAAGAGCTGAGCGCGCTGGCGCTGGCAAACCATATGGAGCCCGCGGCGGAGATGTTGCAAAGGCGTAAGGCGCCCGACAGCGCTACGGTGCTGGGTACAGGCAGGCTGGAAGAGGCAAAGGACCTTTGCGATCATCTGCAAATTCAAAGCGCCGTCTACGACGGGGAGCTGACGGGAAGCCAGCTTCGCAACCTGTCGACGGCGCTTGGTCTTCCGGTGATTGACAGGACGATGTTGATCCTGGAGATTTTTAAAAACCGCGCCGTAACGCGCGAGGGAAAGACACAGACGGAACTGGCCACACTGGAGTACCGCCTGCCAAGGCTCGCGGGGCTGGGCGCGGAAATGTCCCGCCAGGGCGGCGGCGGCGGGGGTGGCGCAGGGGCCCGCCGCGGCGGCGGCGAGACAAAGCTTGAATATGACAGAAGGTATATCCGCAACCGGATTGCGGCTTTGAAAAAGCGCCTGGCCACCATGCAGGCAAGGCGGGACGAAAACAGAAGAAGCCGCGAAAAAAACGCCACTGCTCTTGTGGCGCTGGTGGGTTATACGAACGTGGGGAAATCCAGCCTGATGAATGCCCTTACGGGCAGCGAAATCGCCTCGGACGACCGCCTGTTTGTGACGCTGGACCCAACCGCGCGCCGTTTGACCCTTCCCGACGGCCAAAGTGTCATTCTGATTGACACCGTGGGATTCGTCTCACGCCTGCCGCACAATTTGATAGAGGCATTTCAAAGCACCTTGGAGGAGGCCGCGTATGCCGACCTGCTCCTTAAAGTATGTGATGCTTCCGATGCGAAGGCAGAAGAGCAGCTGGCCGTTACGAACGAGGTTCTGCACTCTTTGGGCGCGGGCGCAAAGCAGCTTTTGGTGTACAATAAAAGCGATCTGGTGCCAGGTTTTAAGCCGCTCGACCCGTCGGCGCTTCTTGTGAGCGCCCACACGGGCGAGGGGCTGGAAGAGTTAAAACAGAGAATGACGCAGTTGTTGGCGCACAGGGTTCGACATTTTTCCATCTGCTTGCCGTACGACAAGTTGACTTTGGGTGATACGGTGCGGCGCTTTGGTGCTGTGGAAGAGGAGCAGTTCGGGCCGGAAGGGGTGTATCTCAGGGGCACGATAGAGGCGTCCCACGCACACCTGATTGCGCCCTACAGGTGTGAGCCCCCAGGGGATAAGGCGCCGGAATAACACTTGTTTCCGATGAAAAAAGCTCCGCAAAACATTCTCTTGAAACGGCATATATGCCGTTTCAAGAGGGGGTCAAGGGGACACGTCCCTCCTGGCCTTTCTCGACAAACTGAAACCGCCCCCTGCTTTGCAGGGGGCGGTTTCATATATGCTTATACGAGCATATTCATCATGATGCCAACGGCCTGGTTGTTCATGTTGTAAACATTGCCTCTGAAAGAGTCATACAGCTCGCGGAAAGGATTTTCAGCCTGGGTAGCCTTGATGGTGGCCAGATCGTTGAGGATGAGATCCCGCGCGGAGGTATTGAGGCCGAACTGCGCGTTTTTGTGTGTGTTGTCCGCAATGCCGCCAAAGCCCCCGAGGATATCCCGATACAGTTTCTGGTTTTCGGGGCCGGACTCTTTAAAAGCTTTGGTCATTTTTTCGGCGTCCAACGAAAGGGTGCCATCTTTATTCACGGTGACGCCTATCAGAGCCATGCCGGCCTCCGGGGCCGGGTCCTGTACCATACGGCCGAGCTGTTTCATCGTGCCGGGGCCACGCTCGGCATTGTCGTTCATCAGCTTGAGCGTGCTGTTGTATTGATCCACAAATTTCTGGGTGGCATCCACCGTCGCCTTAATGGTGCTGTCGGTGATGTTCCCCTCTTTGTCATACAAAATTTTGTCGAGGTTATCCAAGCGGATGTTGCTCGCGGCCTGGTCGAGGGATTTGAGGCTCTTGGTGTAGCTGTCCAAAAATTGGGCTGTATCCTTTTTCAGGCCAGAGACCGTCGCCTTGTTTCCATTGTACATCTCCATGAGACTGGCCGCTTCGGCCTGGGCGTTTTTCTGCGCCCCGGCATAGTCCCACACGGAATTTGAGGAAGAGGTACCCTGTGTCCAAGAATACGGACTGAGATAGGAATTGAGATAAGAATCGATACCGCCGACTGCCATGTAAAACACTCCCTTCGGGACAATGTCCCAAAATAACACAAAAAGCAATAAAAACGAAAAAAGAGCAATTATATTTGCAATAGCTATTCAATTGCAAAAAGAAACCTTAGCTTTGCAGATATTCTTCCATCTTATCTATCGACAGCAGATTTTAAAACTTTAGCCCTTTTTTTATTTTTTTTCGGTTTCGCCGGTGATTTCGCTCAAACTTCCCACAAGTCCTGCCAAATTCTGTATTTCGCTGGGGATGATCAGCTTGGTGGCTTGGCCGTCGGCCACTTCCGCCAAGGCTTCCAGGCTCTTCAAAGTCAAAACCTCCCTTATGGGTTTGGCTTCGTTCAAGAGTTTGATCGCATCCGCATTGGCCTTTTGCACGCTGAGAATGGCCTGTGCCTCGCCGTCTGCTTCGCGGATACGCTGCTCGCGCACGGCGTCGGCGCGCAGGATGGCGCTCTCCTTTTCGCCCTCAGCCACCAGGATGGCGCTTCTCTTTTCCCCCTCCGCACGCAGGATGGCCTCTCTGCGCTGCCGTTCTGCCTTCATCTGCTTTTCCATGGCGTCCTGAATCTCTGCAGGCGGCAAGATGTTCTTTAGCTCTACCCGATTGACCTTGATGCCCCACTTGTCTGTGGCCTCATCCAGGGTGGCCGTGATTTTGGTGTTGATCACATCCCGGCTCGTCAGGGTGTGGTCCAATTCCATTTCGCCAATAATATTTCGCAGGGTGGTGGCACTGAGATTCTCGATGGCAGCGAGGGGTTTTTCCACCCCATAAGTGTAAAGCTTGGCGTCGGTTACCTGGAAGAATACTACGGTGTCAATTTGCATGGTAACATTGTCTCGGGTGATCACAGGCTGGGGTTTAAAGTCTACCACCTGCTCTTTTAAAGAGACCTTTTTCGCAATGCGCTCAAAAAAGGGAATTTTGAAATGCAGCCCGGCCTGCCAGGTCGTACTGTACACTCCCATACGCTCAACCACATAACAGGTGGACTGCGAAACGATCTTGACATTAAAGACCAAAACCAGCAGTAACAAAACGGCGAGCACAATAAAAATCAGGTTATTCATATAGACCTCCACTACCAGTTAAATTAAATGGTGTACATATCAGGGCGTTTCTTGGGCCGCAGGAACCACAACTAGCTTCACGCCGTCCAGGGATACCACTTTGCACCAACTTCCCACCGGCAAAACGACATCCGCCTGGGCGGTCCAGTCAAGACCCTCCAGCCGAACCCTGCCAAAACGGCCAGGTTGGATCTCTGTAATCACCTGCCCGATTTTGCCAATATTCGCATCGGCATTTGTGGGGACACGACGGGTGTCAACCCACTTTTTTGCCAAGGGGCGTAGGGCGATCATACTGAGGATGCTTACTACGGCGAACGCCAAAAACTGAATCAGATAGGCTTCGGGTAGAAACAGGGACACGATCAACGCGACAATAGAGCCTGCGCAAAACCAAATGCTGACCAAAACGGAGGACAAGCCCTCAAAAACCACAAAAAGAACAATCAAGACAAGCCAAATCACCGGTGCCCATTGCATATACTTCACTCCCTTCTTTTGTGTCAGTCATGTGTAAAAGCATAAATATACTTATGCACATACACGCGTTTTGTTTCCCAAAGAATGTTCTTCACTACCACAATATATAGTATACACGGTTCTTCTCTAAATTACAAAAAAGAAAAGTCATAATTTTCTGTCCCTTTGGAATCAGAAGAAATTTGAAGCTTGTGAATGCCACTATAAAACCATTCAAAAAAGCCTCAAAAAGGGTGACAAGACACCAGCTCAAAAACAGGGGTATAGTGAGTGGACAGATGAAAGATTTGGAAAAGAGATAAGGGGCGCATGGGGTGTGTTTTCGAACAATATGCCACCACAAGATATTGCATTGAATGTCTGGATAGAAGGAAATAACGGCAACATATAGTTGATATACATATTGTATAATAGTATCTGTCTCGTTCGCATGAACCTCTCTTGTTTTTGCTCTCTTCCGGTCGGTGCCTCAGCCCAAATAGGAGAGATTTTTTGCGCTTAAAAGCTGCACAAGGGAGAGTGGAACTTTAGAGTGAAGAAAAGCAAAATGATGGGAAATCACAGTGAAAAACGGATGAAAAACCCATTGTGAAAGTTGCTGGTATTCTCAAAAGGAAAAAGAAGCCTTGTGGTTGCGTTCCCAGCCTGTATTTTGAAGGAGAATGAGAGGACCAGACATACCGCTCGGCTTCGAATGGTTCCTAAAAATGCAGGGTATAGGGAAATGAATCGGAGGAAATAGTCGTTTCAGAAGCGAGAGCCGCGAATAGAGGAAAGCATTTATTCCCCACTAGCGGGGGTCTGATACCCCGTCCCTTGGGGCGGACTTGCCGGTCCGTGGCGCCGATACCCCGTAGCCCAGCTGCAGGCAGTGCGCTTCATTATACTGTTTAAGTTTAACATATAATTATGTATAGAGTATATATAACGTCAGCAATATGAAGGCTTCGCGCCACATCACCTTGACACTGCTTGGGGGGCTGTTGTATAATATGTATGCACAAGAGAGCGATTGTGCCCGCCAAGCAAGGCGGTTGTTTTCTTGTGTACGAAGCTGTCGATCACAGCTTCTTACTCCTGCCTTCGGCATTAGGGAGGGACAAAAATGTCGGAAATCAGAGTCAAGGACAATGAATCGCTGGACAGCGCGTTGCGCAGGTTCAAGCGTTCTTGTGCGAAATCGGGCGTTCTGGCGGAAGTTCGCAAACGCGAAGCTTACGAGAAACCTTCGGTAAAACGCAAGAAAAAGTCCGAAGCTGCCCGCAAGCGCAAGTACAAATAACTTCGCTGGCAGGGCGCATAGAAGCACCCAGGCGGGCTCCGGCAGGAGCCCGTTTTCTTTACCGGTATACGGTTGGCAAAAGGAGTGTAAGATGCCATTCTTAACCCCGGAATACTATTTCCGAAGCGTGACCCGCATTACACCACAGTTTTTACGCAATAAAGGCATCAGTGCGCTTGTGTTGGATGTGGACAATACCCTGGCCGAACACGATAGCCAGGAGGTGTCACCTGAGGTAATGAAGTGGCTGGCCGAGATGCGGAAAGCGGGAATCTGCATGATGTTGGCCAGCAATAATTTATATAGCCGTGTAGAACCTTTTGCGCGAAAACTGGGGTTGCAGTTCGCCAGTTTTTGCTGCAAGCCGTCCCCCAAATGGTTGGTGGCGGCAGTACGGCACTGGGGCCTTCCGCCCAGCAGCATTGCACTGGTCGGTGATCAGATTTTCACCGACGTTTTTGCGGGGCACCTGGTGGGGGTGAAAGTGCTTCTTGTGAAACCGATCTCAGAGGACATTAAACCGACCATCCGCTTGAAACGCCGCCTCGAAGCGCCTTTCCTCGCCCGCTATTTCCGTAAAGGCGGAAAACTATTGTGAGGGATTTCCTTCGGCCCCCTCGCTTCGGCCCGGCCGGTCTCAGCGAGTCCTATTGGCAAAAGGGATATAAAAATGCACTGGGGGCGGTAGAGGACACCTTGTCCCGTGGGCTGGAAGCGTTTGAATACCAGTGTGGGCACGGGGTCCGTGTGGCGGAAAAAACGGCCGAAACGCTCAAAGAACAGGCCGATGCGGGAGGGCTTACCTTTAGCCTTCATGCCCCCTATTATATCTCCATGTCAAGCAGAGAGGAAGAGAAACGCCTTGGAAGCTTACGGTATTTCCTTCAGAGTGCCAAGGCGGTGAGATCGCTGGGGGGAAACAGGGTGGTCTTCCATACCGGCAGCGCAGGTAAGCAGAGCCGCACGGCGGCAATGGAGAAAACGATAGACACACTTTCCCGTGCCCGCGCGCTGCTGGATGAAGAGGGGTATGAAGACATTTACCTCTGTCCTGAAACCATGGGCAAGCAAGGCCAGCTGGGAACCCTGGCAGAGGTGTTGGCACTCTGTGCGATGGACAAGCGGCATATTCCCTGTGTGGATTTTGGACATCTGTATGCACGCGACAAGGGTGTTCTTCAAAGCGGGAAAGAGTATGCGGAGATATTGGACAGGATAGGGGAGGCGTTGGCTGACGAGCGGGCAAGCTTTTTCCATATCCATTTTTCGCGCGTCGAATACGGGGAGAGCGGAGAGCGAAAACACTTGAATTTTGACAATCAACCTTCGGGGCCGCCCCATGAGCCTTTGCTAGAATTGCTTTACCTCCGGAAATTGAGCCCCGTGATGATCTGCGAGAGCGCCGGCCATCAAGCGGAAGATGCTGTGACAATGAAACGATATTATCAGTCTTTGGGGCAAAGGCAGAAGTGAGGAGAAAATGCTGAAAAAGCGTGTCGCCCAATTGTTAGACGCCATGCCCGACGACTTTGAGGCGGCCTTGATTCAAACAGAGGTCAGCCGGTTTTATTTTCTCGACTTCGATGCCGCGGATGCGGGCACCTTGCTCCTATTGCCTGAAAAACTCGTGTACCTGATCGATTTGAGATATATCGAAGCGGCAGAGCGGGAGATAGACAATGCCGAGGTTGTCTTGGAAAAGGACACGTTCAAGCAGCTGGGAGAGCTGCTTGAAAAGGCGGGTGTCAAGCACCTGTATCTTGAAAACCGCATTCCTGTGTCCCTGTATGAAAAGACACGGGAAAAGCTGCCCCAGTGCAGCTTGAATATTTCGGGCAGGCTCAGTGAGGAGATCGAGGCGCTGCGCAGCGTAAAGGATGAGAGCGAAATTGAAAGGATGCGCAGGGCCCAGCAGATCACGGACGCCTGTTTTGCCCATATCCTTCCCAAGATACAGCCCGGGGTGCGGGAAGTGGACATGATGCTGGAGATGGAACGCTTCATGCGGTCGAGCGGAGCGGAAAAAGTGGCTTTTGACACGATTTTCATAGGTGGGGCAAATACCAGCCTTCCCCATGGGCAACCCGGCGAATATCGGCTGCAAAAAGGGGATTTCGTCACAATGGATTTTGGGGCGAAATACCGTGGTTACTGCAGTGACATGACGCGCACCGTAGCCCTGGGGGAGCCGGGAGAGGAAAAGAGAAAGATATATGACCTGGTCCTCAACGCCCATTATGTGGGACTAAAAGCGGTTTACAGCGGCCAAAAAGGGAGCGCAGTGGACAAGGCGGCCCGAGAGGTGATCGAGCAGGCGGGGTATGGGCCGTATTTCGGCCACGGGCTGGGCCATGCCGTGGGCATAGAGATACATGAGGCGCCGCGGTTTTCTCCAAAATGCGGTTCGGTCATCCGCAGCGGCATGATGATGACCGTGGAGCCGGGTTGCTACCTCCCGGGGCGTTTCGGCTGCCGGATAGAAGACACGGTTTTGGTGAAAGAGGACGGTTGTGAATCTCTTGCCGCAAGCCCGAAGGAGCTTCTGGTTTTGTGAGCGCACGTGGTGGCGGCGAGATACCGGCCTTGGGCTATTGTGCTTTACCATAGACAAGCACAGGGCCCAAATGCCCAAAACGCTTGAAAAAGCGGGGATGATAAGATAGAATAAAGTACGGTAACACAAAATGGGAGGATCCGTTTCCCATCAAGAATTGGCAGGACGCCTGCCTTGGAGGGGTCGTAAATGATTTCAGCCGGAGATTTTAGAAATGGCGCAACGTTTGAGCAGGATGGGCAGGTTCTGCAAATTGTGGAGTTCCAGCATGTGAAGCCGGGCAAGGGTTCTGCGTTTGTGCGTACAAAGACCAAAAATGTGATCACGGGCGCAGTGACGGAGACCACCTATAACCCCACCGACAAATTTCCGGTGGCGCATATCGACCGCCGTGACATGCAGTACCTTTACGAGGACGGCGGGCTGTACTATTTTATGGATACGGAAAGCTATGAGCAGATTCCCTTAAACGAGAGCGATCTGTCGGACGACTTCAAGTTTGTGAAAGAGAACGAGACGGTAAAAGTATTGAGCTACAAGGGAAATGTGTTTGGCGTGGAAACCCCGAACTTTGTGGTGCTTCAGGTGACGGAGACGGAGCCTGGCATGAAGGGGAACACCGCCACCAACACCCTGAAACCTGCAAAAATGGAAACCGGAGCCGAGGTGCGCGTGCCCCTTTTCATCAACGAGGGGGACATGATCCGCATCGATACGCGCACCGGTGAATATATGGAACGTGCCTAAGCTCTATTTCCCGGGGGACATTAACGAGAATGTGAAAATACAGGAGGACAACATGAATCTTTCCGAAAAAGCTGCTTATATCAAAGGCCTGGCCGAAGGGCTGGAACTGGACACAGACAAAAAAGAAGCCCGGGTGATCAACGAACTGCTGGACCTTGTGTCCGAAATGGCAAGCGATGTAGAGGACATCGGGGCGGATCTTGTTGACCTGTATGACGCCTTTGAAGAACTGGACAGGGACCTTGGCATGGTGGAAGAAGAGTTGTATGGGGATATGGATACGCTCTTTTCCGATGACGTGTATGAGATTGTCTGCCCCAACTGCCAGGAGTCGGTCGTGTTGGATGAAGAGATGTTGATCGGCGGGGATGTCATCTGTCCCGGATGCGGGGAGAAGATTGAAATCGAGATCGACACCTGTGACTGCGGGCACGACCACGACATGTAACGAGCGGCCAGAGCACACCAAAAGAAAACATCTGCCACACGCGCCTATTTTTTGCGGGTATGGCAGATGTTTTTAGTATTGTGGGGTTTCTGCGGCGGAAAGCGGGAATTAGGTGTCTTCGGGCGTCTGAAAATAGGGCTCGGGTTCATAGTATTCGAAGATGACCGCATCGTTCTCCATCTCCAAAATACCCTGATGGTCTTCGGGCCGGGCCGTCCACACGACACGCATGGCAAATTTACATACAAGGTTTACGATCAAGGGTTTCGGGCCTTTCTGATAGGCGATGAAATGGGGACGGCCGATGCAATTGGCGAACAGCCACCCCACGGCGTACCCCTTGAACCCCTGTTTCAGGTTCTTTGGCGGGGCGGCCAGCTGGCCGCGCAAAAGACCCGGGACATTTTTATAAAACCAGCGCACGATCCGCGGATCAAAGCTCTCCACGCAGATTTCGCCGTCGTACCGGCGCAGGATGCGCCAGGCGAGCTCGCACAGTTTTTTATAGTCTTTCCCGTGTTTCAGCTCGATGACCAGGGGGACCCGCCCATCTATCGCCTCCAAAACTTCCCGCAGCGTGGGAATCAGCTGGTTTGTGCCGTATAGGCGCAGTTTTTTCAGTTCGGCCAATGGTTTTTCGCCTACGCGCCCGGGCACGCCGCACACCCGGCCCAGGTCTTCATCGTGGAAGACGACGACGGCGTCGTCCTGGCTCAGGCGGATGTCCAGCTCGATGCCGTACCCTGCGTCGATGGCCGCCGTGAACGCCGCCATGCTGTTTTCGGGTATGGAAAGATCCTTTTTATGAAGCCCCCTGTGCGCGATGTTAATGTTCCAGAAGGGCTGCCGCTGGGTGAAATCGCTTTCGCCCGGCATAAGCAAAAAGAACAAAAGCAAAGCAAGCGCACAGAGAAGGGTGAGTACTGTCAGCAGCATAAAGGCCCCCGAATGAAGAGTGGTAGGGATATTGTAACGGGTTTGGCAGGCGATTACAATCTAAATAAATATACATTTTGGAATATATGAATATGATAATTCAATTTGTATAAACCAATATTTTGCTGTGGGTTTTACATATTTCACATTTACAACATACCCCCAACCTATGATAGAATAGAGAATAACTTTGAGGCCCTTTTTTGACCGCCGCATGAAGGCTCCTCATGGATAAAAATGTATGTGGACAAGCGTGAAGGGTAGATTTCCGGGTAAACCCTGCTGAAACAGAGGTGAGGAAGTAATGATTAAAATATTGATCGCAGACGACGAACCGCGCATCAGGGAACTGATCAAGGAGCATTTGGAGCACGCGGGGTATCAGGTAGAGGAGGCGGCCGATGGCTCGGCCGCGCTTGTGAGCCTGCAAAAGGGGGGCATTGACCTGGTACTTCTAGACATCATGATGCCTTTCGTTGACGGAATGACCGTGCTGCGTGAAATGCGCCAGCGCAAGATCGACGTGCCGGTCATTATGCTTACGGCCCGTGGCGAAGAATATGACCGTGTGGCGGGGTTAGAAGGTGGGGCCGACGATTATGTCGTGAAGCCTTTTTCCCCCAGGGAGCTGGTGGCCCGCGTGAAAGCAGTTTTGGCCCGCACCCTGCCCAAGGAAAAAGCCGATGGGGAGAGCTATGTGTTTGATGGCCTCTCGATTGATACGGTGTCCCATACGGTTAAAATAGACGGAGAAGTGGCAGAACTCACACCAAAAGAGTTTGACCTGCTGGTTTTTTTGGCTGCGAACCGCGGCATTGCCCTCTCGCGTGAGAAAATTCTGCAAAAGGTGTGGAACTATGACTATATCGGCGAGGACCGCACCGTAGACACCCATATAAAAATGCTGCGTGGGCATCTGGGCCCCTATCGGAACTGCATTGTAACGGTATGGGGTGTGGGCTATAAATTTGACCCGGAGGCGAAATGACCCTTGGCAGGCGAAGGCAAGCGCTGTGAGTTCCGAAAATGGTTTACCGGCAGCATCCGCCGGAAACTCACCTTTTTTGTGATACTGGTGTGCCTTTTGCTCATCGGTCTTTTTTGGGTGTTTGCCGTCCGTCTTTTGGAGCCGGCCTACAACGCCTCGATTCGCAATGACCTTTCCCGTACCGTGGAGGTGTTTGTCGAGGTGCTCGACGGCGCCGAAGAAAAAGAGGTGCCCCTGGTGGCGGATTACATCACCCCCCAGGGTGTGGTGACGGGCTTGTCCCCCGAATGCCTGGCGCTTCTCAATAAAGAAATTGAAGCCGGCCGGCTGCAAATCGACCATCTCTGCATCGATATTTCAGGGCAGGACTTACGGAACCTTTTCTTGCAGGACGGGTTGTCCTCGCGCTGCGCGCTGCATGAAGGCACGGGCATGTTGGGGGAGGCGGCCGGGCCGGACAACGATACCGTGATGTATCTGCGGCAGGGTGTCTTTGAGTCGGGGGGGTGTTTCCATAAAACACCCGTACAGATGGTGATGGGGCAGACAACGACAAGCGGCAATCTGGCCATCATCATCTCCGCCAACCTGGAGCGAGTGCCGCAGGCCACAAAAGTGCTCAGCGAACTGATGTTTTTCGTGGCACTGCTTCTCATTGTCATCTCCATCGTTTGCGCGCTGGTTTTCAGCCGGTGGTTTACGAAACCACTCACCAAACTTTCCACAGCCACACAGGAAATTACCAAAGGCAACTACGAGGCGAGGGTACAGGTGAAAGGTTGTGACGAGATTGCCCGGCTCTCTGAAGATTTTAACCAGATGGCGGAGGAGATAGGCAAGTCTTACGAACTACAGCGGGATCTCTACGCCAATGTCAGCCATGACCTGCGTACGCCACTCACATTGATTAAAGGCTATGCGGAAACCCTGCGGGACCTCTCGGGGGACGACCCCCAAAAGAGGCAGGAGCAGCTCAATGTCATCATTGATGAGAGCAACCGTTTGAGCGCCCTTGTGGGTAATGTGCTCGAGCTCTCCCGTGTTTCCAGCGGGGTGCAGAAGCCGGAGCCCGTGCTTTTCAACCTGACCCAGCTGTGTGAAGAGGTGGGGGAACGGTACGAAGACGCGGGAAAACAGGACAATTACCATTTCGTATTTGAGGGCAAAGAACCCTTGGACATTGAGGCCGACCCAGGGCTTTTGCAGCGGGCACTGCACAACCTGCTGGGCAACGCGTTAAAGCATGTGGGAGACGACGGGTATTTGGGCTTGCGCGTTTTCCGCACGCCGGACCAAACGGCCCGTGTGGAGATCATCGACCACGGGCTTGGAATCAGCGAGCAGGATTTGCCCCACCTGTTTGACAAATACTACCGCAGCCGCGCGGACGCGGGCAAGCCTGGAACAGGCCTGGGGCTCTCTATCACCAAGGCGATCTTTATTGCGAGCGGGTTCGCCTATGGGGTGCAAAGCGAAGAGGGCAAGGGGGCGCTGTTCTGGTTCGAAGCCCCGCTGGTAAAACCCTAGAGTGGGTCGCGGCAAAACAAAGGAGTGAAAGTGCCCGTAAACAGTTGAGTTTACGGGCACTCTTTCGATCATGAAAAGGCGCGCCTTCTCGGCGCAAAGAGGTGTCGGCGGGGGATTACGGGATATTTTGGGGAGAGGAGAGTGTCTAAAGAGCGTTTTTACTGGAAACCCAAGAAATTCTGGTGCCTTTCCCCTGCTTTTGTCGGGGTGAGGATACATAAAATTTACTCGAAAAACAACGCGATGGCTATCCTCCCGGAGAGGGGGGTCTCAAGGGCGTTTTGAATAGACTGCCCAAAAAGTTCTGGTGTCCTTCCCCCGCCGGAGGCGGGGGAAGGACAAATAAAAATACTTTGATAAACTACGTGGCGGGACACTCCCGTAGAGGGGCCGGCTGTTTGCATTTTTGCATGGATAGTATATAATAATAGAGCCTGTGTTTCACGGCGCATTTTGTACAGCAAAAGACTGGGAAGGGGCGTTGCCGATGGTCTGTATGCCAAAACGGGTGTTGTGCCTCATGGACCTCTCCATCGTCGGCCGGGCCAGCCTTTCCGCGGCCCCTTGCGTTTTGTCCGCCTGCGGGGTACAGTGCTGTCCCTTTCCCGCGTCCCTGCTCTCTACCCACACGGGCGGTTTTGAAAATGTGCAGATACTGGACCTTTCCGAGTTTGGCATGAAGGCCCTAGATCATATTGTGGCCGAGGGCACCCATTTTGACGCCGTTTATATAGGGTATCTCAACAGCCCCGGCCAGTTCCGGCTGGCCCAAAAAGCGCTGGATGAATACCCCGGGTCCAAGAAAATCGTCGACCCCTCTATGGGGGACGAAGGGTCCCTGTATCAGGGAATTACCCAGCAGACCGTGGAGGGAATGCGTGCGCTATGCGCCCAGGCCGACCTCATCACACCCAATGTGACCGAGAGCGCCCTCTTGACCGGGAACAACCCTTCCCACTGGACGGCAAAAGAGGCCCGCGCCAGTCTCGATACCCTCGGGGCAAAGGGCACCTCCGTGCTTGTGACGAGCGTGGAGCTTGAAGAGGGGGGCCTCGGGATGCTGGGGTATGTGCCCGGCGAAAACAAGAGGTTTACGGTGCCCGTCAATACACAGCCCAAGAGTTATCCCGGAACGGGCGATCTGTTCACGGCCGCGCTCACGGGGCTGATGCTCTCGGGCATGCGGCTGGCAGAGGCGGCCGGTGTGGCGGGCCGCTTTATAGAGGCGGCTATACGGCGGACAACGGAGGGCGGGGGCGTGGTCCGGCAGGGCACCTGGTTTGAACCTTGCCTGCATATTCTCACCTCCGCCTGTGAGGACTGCCGGCCGTGAGCGGCGCCTTGCCCCTGCATGTGGCCCTGGTGGAGCCCCAAATCCCCCAAAACACCGGGAATGTGGCACGCACCTGTGCCTGCACCGGTGCCGCGCTGCATCTCATAAAACCCATGGGATTTACGGTCACGGATGCGAAACTAAAGCGTGCCGGCCTCGACTATTGGGACAAGCTGGACATCACCTATTATGACAGCCTATCCGATTTTTTAGACAACCCGCCCGGCCCCTGTGTGTTTTTCACCACCAAGGCAAAAAAGAGATACACCGAGGTGGAGTATCGGCCCGGCTGCTGCCTTGTGTTTGGCAGGGAAGACGCGGGGCTTCCCCCCTTCCTTTTGCAGGATCCGAAACGGCAGTGCGTGCGGCTGCCCATGCGTGGGCAGTTGCGCAGCCTGAACCTCTCCAATACGGTGGCGGTGGGCGTTTACGAGGCCTTGCGCCAATGGGAGCACGAGGGCTTGCAGTGGCAGGGTGGGGTTTGACAAAGCAGAGACACAGAACCTCTGCGACGGGGGCCTTGGGCCCCGGTGAACGCGCCACTTTGTGGCTAAGGAACAGATAAGGGAAGGATGAGTGGATGCCAAAGCGCAAATTTGCCGTCATGACCGATTCCGCAAGCGATTTGACAAAGGAGTTGGAAGAGGAGTCCGGCGTTGATATCCTTCCTTTTGACATCACGGTGGATGGGCGCAACTATACCGAGCGGGTGGATTTTACGCCCGATGAGTATTATGAGATGCTTCACAACTGCGAGGTGATTCCCTCCACAGCGCACATCACCACGCTGCGTTTTCTAGAGCAATATAAACAGTACGACGACAAAGGCATAGAACAGGTGTTGTATGTGAGCCTGAACGCCAGCGGCTCGAACACCTACCATGCGGCGAAATTGGCCGTTGAAACCTTCCATAGCCAGCGCCCCCAAAGCAAGATGGAAATTCACATTGTAGACAGCCATGCCTACGCGATTCCCTATGGTTGGTATGTGGCCCAGGCGGCGTTCAAGCTGCAAAATGGCGCCGAGATGAAAGACGTGATCGCCTGGCTGGAAGACATTTACGCGCGTATCGAGATTGTATTGGGCGCCTACAGCCTGCGCTTTTTAAAAAAGAGCGGCCGGGTGAGCGCCGCCGCCGCGTTCGCAGGGGAGCTGCTCGGGGTGCGGCCCATCATCACCCTGATTGATGGGATCAGCAATGTGGTGAAAAAGGTGCGGGGCGATAAAGAGGTGATCCCGGCGATTCTCGAATATGCGAGCGAACATGTCACAGAGGGAAGCGAATATGCCGTGGCCGGGACCAAAGACGAGTATATCGACGCGCTTGCCAAGGCCTGCAAGGAAAGATGGGGGCACGAGCCGCTGGGGAAGTTCAGGCTGGGCTCGGCCGTGGCCACCAACACAGGCCCCGATGCTGTGGGCGTATACTATCTTGGGAAAAAGAGAAACCGCCGTGCGGAGAGCTAAACCTCTGTTTGAGGAGAAAGGGGCGTAAACATGGCAAAGATACGTGTGGCCTTGCTGTTCGGAGGGGTTTCCTCGGAACACGATATCTCCTGCATTTCGGCGGCGGCCATCGCCGACAACCTCGGCGGCGACAAGTATGAAGTCTATAAAATCGGCATCACCAAAAAAGGGCGCTGGTTACTGTACCCGGGCGGCACCGAGGAGATGCGAAAGGGCAAGTGGGATAAAAACCCCGACAATGTGCCGGCCATCCTTTCGCCGGACCGTGTGACCCATGGCCTGGTCGTGAGCCATGAGGGGAATTTCGATACCGTGAAGATCGATGTGGTTTTTCCCGCCCTTCACGGGAGAAATGGAGAGGACGGCACGGTGCAAGGTCTTATGGACCTCGCCGGCATCCCCTATGTGGGCTGTGATGTGCTGGCCAGCGCCGCCTGTATGAACAAGGTGGCCGCAAACCGGTTGTTCGAGGCCGTCGGCGTGCCCAAAATGCCCTGGGTGGCCGCGGGGCGCAGAGAGACCGGCGATTTTGACAACCTGCTGTTCCGGCTCAAAGAAGTGATGCAGTTTCCTCTGTTTGTCAAACCCGCCGTGGGTGGCTCAAGCATCGGGATCAGCAAGGTAAAAGGTCCCGAGGAACTGGTGGCGGCGGTGAAATTGGCCAGCGCCCACGACAAGCTGATCTTGTTCGAGCAGGGTGTGGACGGGCAAGAGGTGGAGTGTGCGGTTCTCGGAAACGAAGACCCCCTCGTCTCGATACCGGGCGAAATCAGAAGTTGTAACGAGATGTATGATTTTGAGGCGAAATATGAAAGCGGAGACGCAAGCGAGCTTTTGATCCCGGCCGAGCTGCCCGAAGAAAAACGGGAAGAGGTGCAGTCCCTTGCCAAACGCGCCTACAAGGCTCTGGGCTGTTCCGGGCTGTCCCGCGTCGACTTCCTTGTGGAGCGCGGCACCGGCAAGGTTTTTATCAACGAGATCAACACGATGCCCGGGTTCACCACGATCAGCATGTACCCAAAACTGATGGAAAAATGTGGCTTTACCTTCCCCGAACTGTGCAATCAATTGATCCATCACGCCCTGGAACGGGCGGAGGTCTGAGATGGCGGCGGACCCAGGCGCACCGATTGGTGTGTTCGATTCGGGCCTTGGCGGGTTGACAACGGTGCGAGAGCTGCGCACACTGCTGCCCGGCGAGGACATTTTGTATTTTGGAGATACAGGCCGCGTGCCCTATGGAACCCGCGGAAGGGACACCATTGTGGACTATACGCGGCAGGACATCGCCTTTTTGCTCTCGAAACATGTCAAGACAATCATCGCGGCCTGCGGTACGGTCAGCAGCACGTACCCGGCCGAGGAGGGGCGGGCCCTTCCCGTGGGGTACACGGGTGTTGTACAGGCCGCCGCCCACGCGGCGCTCAAGGTCACGAAAACGGGCCGGGTAGGCATTCTTGGCACCGAGGCAACGGTGCGCTCGGGCAGCTATCAGGTGGCGCTTGCCGCAGGGGACAGGAAGGTCAAGAGTTTTGCCTGCGCCTGCCCGCTGTTTGTGCCCCTTGTGGAAAACGGACATTTTGCTCCCGATGACCCCATGGCCCATCTGGCCGCCGAGGAGTATCTCGGGCCGATCAAAGAGGCGGGCGTAGACACGGTGATCCTGGGCTGCACGCACTACCCCCTGCTTTGGGGTGTTTTGGAGAGGCAGTTCGGGCCGGGTGTCGCGCTCATAGACCCCGGCAGGCAGGCCGCTCTCGCCATGCGGGACAAGCTGGCGCAGGAGGCAATGCTGAACCCTCGCGAGACGGGAGGACGCGTGGAATATTACGTCAGTGACGAACCGAGCCGGTTCAATGCACTGGCGGGTATCTTCCTTCCCGAGGACGCCGCGGCCTCTGCGCGGCAGATCCATGTTGAAAAATACGACCTCGACCTGATTTTAAAAGGCGCCATGCCGGGGGTGGAATAGACCTATTCGCCCGGAATGAGCAGAGAAAAGAGGAAGCGTAATGCAGGATAGATATCTGATTCAGATTGAAGGACAGATGGATCTCTCTGGGGATGTGGACACGGTGAATCTGATGACCCGAGGCAGCTTCATCCACAAAGATGGCAGTTTTTACATCACCTATGAGGAGTCTGAGGCGACAGGTTATGCGGGGAATGTGACCACGGTGCAGGTGGAGGATAACGACAAAGTATCGATGCTGCGGTATGGGTCGATGCCAAGCCAGCTGATTATTGAACGGGGCAGGCGCCATGTATGCCATTATGACAGCAATGCCGGGGTCATCAGCCTCGGGGTGGCCGCCGACGAGATCATCAGCCACTTGACTGAGCGCGGTGGGGACGTCACTTTCAGCTATTCTCTGGACAGTGGGAGCAGCCATATCTCACACAATAAGGTAAAAATAACGGTGCAGGAGGCCAACTGATGTCGATGGAAGTGAAAAAAATCGTATCCGGCGCGGGCTCTGCCTCGCCGGATGATTTGCGTAAGGTGTTTCACCATGTGGATGTATATGAACTGGCAAGGCAGGA
This sequence comes from Ruminococcaceae bacterium OttesenSCG-928-I18, assembly GCA_030266325.1. Taxonomy (GTDB): domain Bacteria; phylum Bacillota; class Clostridia; order Oscillospirales; family Ruminococcaceae; genus JAAYCI01. Next base: position 60,455 of record JAJDHT010000001.1, on the reverse strand, counting down.
GGCCGTGGAGGCGTTGCAACAGGCGTTGCAAAAAGCGGTAGAGGCCGGAGAACTGCCCGCGGAGGCGGCGCCCGCCTATGCGGTAGAAATCCCGGCAGATGCCGCGCACGGCGACCTCGCGGCCAACCTGGCGCTGGTTTCCGCAAAGACTTTTAAAATGCCCCCGAGAAAAATTGCCGAGGCATTGAAGACCCATTTCCCATCCGGTAGTGTTTTTGAAAAGGTGGAGGTGGCCGGGCCGGGTTTTATCAATCTGTTTTTGAGCGGCGCATGGTACGCCTCGGTGCTGATGGCGGCCTGCAGCTGCGGGGAAGAATACGGGAAAACCGACGGGGGAAATGGAAAAAAGATCAATGTGGAATTCGTGTCGGCCAACCCCACGGGCCCGATGCATCTGGGCAATGCGCGCGGCGCCGCCCTGGGGGACTGCCTGGCGGAGGCGCTTTCGATGGCGGGTTATGAGGTGACACGTGAATTTTACATCAATGACGCGGGCAACCAGGTGGTCAAATTCGGAAAGTCCCTGGCGGCACGGTATATGCAGATCATGCACGGGGAAGAGGCGGTGCCCTTTCCAGAGGACGGATACCAGGGGGAGGACATCACCCGGAGGGCGCGTGAGTTCTATGAACTTCACGGGGAAGCCTATGCCGACAAAAGCGAAGAGGAGCGCGAACAGGCGCTCGTAGAGTACGCGTTGCCCAAAAATATAGAGGGGCTGCGCCACGACCTTGAAAAGTACCGGGTGCTGTATGATGTATGGTTCCCGGAGTCCAAACTGCATGAGGCGGGCGAAGTGATGCGTGTCGTGGAAGAACTGAGAGAACGGGGCGCCGCGTACGAGAAAGAGGGCACCATCTGGTACCGTGCCGAGGAGGAAGACGGCAAGGATGAAGTGCTTGTAAGGGCCAACGGAATTCCCACCTATTTTGCGGCCGACATCGCCTACCACGCCGACAAGTTTGCCCGCGGGTTTGACCGGGCCATCGACATCTGGGGCGCCGACCACCACGGCCATGTGGCGCGCATGAAGGGGGCGATGAAAGCCCTCGGCCTGGATGAGAGCCGCCTCGATATCGTGCTGATGCAGTTTGTGCGTTTGGTGCGGGACGGGCAGCAGGTGAAAATGAGCAAGCGGACGGGCAAGGCGATTACCCTGACCGACCTGCTTGACGAGGTTCCCATCGACTCTGCCCGGTTTTTCTTCAACCAGCGTGAGCCGGGCTCCACTATCGAATTTGATCTCGACCTGGCCGTCAGCCAGGATTCCGAAAACCCGGTCTACTATGTCCAGTATGCCCATGCGCGCATCTGCTCGCTTCTGCGCACGCTGGAGGAGGAGCAGGTGGTCTTCGACCCGCAGGCGGCTTTCGCAAATGCCGGCTTGCTCGCGGACGAAAAGGAGCGCGCGCTCATCCGCCAGGTGGCGGCTTTTCCGGGAGAGGTTCGCTCGGCGGCCGAAGGGTATGACCCGGCCCGCATCACACGATACCTCATCGAGGTGGCCACGGTTTTCCACCGTTTCTATACGGCCTGCCGCATCAAAGGGGAGGAGCCAAAGCTTCAGCAGGCACGTCTCGCGCTGTGCATGGCGGCCAAAACTGTCCTGGCAAACGGCCTCAACCTGTTGAAGGTCACGGTGCCCCAGCGGATGTGACGGGCAGGGCATAGGCCTCTCGTATTTTTCTTTCGTACGTCTTTTTGCTCAATGATTTTCCGAGCCGGATGTTTCCCGGTCAAATATCGGGAAAGGCATTGATTCTTTCAAAATAAAGGGATATAATCAAAGTAGGATATTGTCGTTTTTCCCCCACTCGTGGGGTCTACTTTCCGCCCTTTGGGGCGGAGCCGGCAATCTGTGGCGCAGAAGCTCTCAACGCTCGTTCGGGGAGGCAGTGCGCTTCGTTGCCCGTGTTATGGGAGGTGCTTTTGTGAGTGTCTACAACAACCTGTCCGCGATGGCGGCACACCGGCAAACGCTCATCAACCAACAGCTCATGCAGACCAGCTTAAAACAGCTCTCCAGTGGGTACCGCATCAATTCTGCCAAGGATGACCCGGCGGGCCTTGCTATCTCGGAGAAGATGCGCGCCCAGCAGACGGCCTACGAGCGCGCCGTCATGAATGCCCAGGATGGGGTTTCGCTTGTGCAGACGGCCGACGGTGCGCTCAGCACGATGCACTCCAAGCTCAACCGGCTGACGGAACTGGCCACCCAGGCGGCCAACGGCACGCTGGGCGACACGGAAAGGCAAATTCTCAACAACGAGGCCCAGGAGATTCTCAGCGACATCGACCGCATCTCGAAGTCGACCAATTTTAACGGGATCCAACTGCTGGACGGTTCCCTCTCTTCCGATAAACAGATTTCCGTATCGGGCATGACCGCCACAAGGACGGCCGACAGCGTTTTGATGAACCGGCAGAACTTCGGCGTATTTGACGGGCAGAACGCGGCAGCCGCCACTTTCCAGGTCAATGGAAAGAGCTTCATGCTGGCGGACGCGGCGAATTATGACGCCGCCGTGACCCAGTATGCGGACGCAGGTGTCAACGTGATTCGTGTGGACGGCTCCTCGGGCGCAAGCCTCACGGGTGACGATATGCAGCGTGTTGCCTCGACGGTCAATGCGCAAACGGGCCTTGCTTTTGAGCCGGTTGCGGGCGGAATGGCAATGAAGGTGGGCAACGGTTTGCGCCTACAGGTGGGCGAGACGGCCGACGAGTTTAATAAAATTACCGTAAGTGTGGGCAATATGTCTGCCAGTGGTCTCGGGCTCGCGGGTCTCGACCTGACCACCCAAGGGGGGGCGGCCAGCGCCATCGACCTGATTTCCGGCGCGCGCGAGCGTGTCTCGTCGGCAAGGGGAGACCTCGGCGCCACCCAAAACCGCCTGGACAGCACCATCAACAACCTGGGCGTCTCGAATGAAAACATTATGGCGGCCGAATCCCGGATACGGGATGTCGATATGGCCAAGGCGTTTATGGAGTATACGAAACAAAACATGCTGGGCCAGGTGGGCATGGCTATGATGGCGCAGGGGAACCTGCAACAGCAGCAGGTGCTGCAGCTGCTGCGCTAGGCAGGGGAAAACGGACCCGCTGTTGCCTCCCAAATTTCTCAAAATGACATAAAAACATCTGCCGTTTCGTGTGGTTTTTGCGAACACAGCAGATGTTTTTTAGTGCAAAAATGCAGCCCTGCCGCCGCTCGCTCGCCTTGAGGCTCCGCTGCAAGGGGATGAACTGAGGACGTGCGGGCATATTTCGTGAAAAGACGTAAAATGGGAGGTTTTGCGTAAACCTGGGCTTGCTGTTATAATGGGTTCACTTGGGCCGCCAGAAATTGCGACAAGTGAGGACTTTTCCTTCGGGAGGGCGTATATGGAAAACAAAAAGACAGCGATGAGCTTTGAAGAGGCAAACCGCTGGCTGGACGAGGTGGCCGACGGTATTCCGGAGGGTATTTTTAAGGAACTCAACGGGGGTATCGTGCTTTTGCCCGATATCTGCATTTCGCCCCACGCCCATGGGGGTGATCTGTTTACGCTGGGTATGTACCACTACGAGCCCTACGGGATGGGGCGATACATCACCATTTATTATGGTTCTTTTGTACAGGTGTATGGCAGGCGGCCCCTGCCCGAACAGAAAGAAGGGCTAAAAGAAGTCCTCTACCATGAGCTGACCCACCACATAGAGTCTTTGGCGGGTGTGCGGGACCTGGAGGTGAAGGATGAACTCTTTTTGGAGGACTACGAGAAGCAGCGGCCGAAAAAAAAGAAGCGGTAATTTTTTTGGGTGCGCGGCAGGGTGTTAGGCGATGAGGCCAACCCCAAACAAGCTCTCAAAACTGTACAAGAAACAGGATTGATTTTTGTGTAAAACTGTTGCAAAAGCCAATTCAATTGTGTAAAATAGATATCAATGGTAAGGCAGATTTGTTCAACCTTACAATGCGCGGCAATCCTGCTGAAAGGCGGAGGGGGTTCAGGTGATGGCAAATCGGGTATTTCAAGGGGTCCTGTACCAGATGAAAGACGTGCTCGACCGTACGGCGGGGGTGGTGGACGTAGACGGGGTGGTCGTGTCCTGCACCGACGTGGCGCGAATTGGCGAGGCCAATGCCGACCTGACAGAATATATGGAGAATGCCAGTGAGGGTTTTGTAAAGGATGGGGTTTCCTACCATGTTTTTTCCTCCGGCCAGGGCAGTGAATTTGCCTCCTATGTGCAGGGCGATGGGGAGCCGGACAAACGCATGGCTGCCGTATTGGCGCTCAGTTTTCAAAATATTCTCCAATACCATGACGAAAAATTTGACAAATCTAATTTTATAAAAAATGTGGTGCTCGAAAACATTTTGCCGGGCGACATCTTTGCGAAAGCGCGCGAGCTTCACTTTGCCACGGACGTATCGCGGGTGGTTTTACTCATCCGCGTGGTCAGCGGTACCGACATCTCGGCGTTTGAGGTGGTCAACGGACTGTTTCCCGACAAACAGAAAGATTTCATTTTCAACGCCAGTGAGACCGACACGGTTCTGGTGAAGGAAATTAAACGTGGAATCGACGAAAAGGATATAGAAAAGCTGGCCGCATCGATTGTGGACACGCTCAACGGAGAACATTATATCAAAGCGGTCGTAGGCATCGGCACGCCCATCTCCAACATCAAGGACCTCTCGGCCAGCTTCAAAGAGGCGCAGATTGCCCTGGAAGTGGGAAAGGTGTTTGACACGGAACAGCAGATCGTCAGCTACAACCATCTCGGCATCGCGCGCCTGATCTACCAGCTGCCCACAACGCTGTGCGAGATGTTCCTCAAAGAGGTCTTTAACCAGGGCAGCATCGATTCTCTGGATGACGAGACCCTGTTCACCATCCAGCGGTTTTTTGAAAACAACCTCAATGTGAGCGAAACCTCCCGCGGGTTGTTTGTCCACCGCAATACCCTTGTGTACCGTCTGGAGAAGATCAAAAAGCTCACCGGCTTGGATTTGCGCGAATTCGACGATGCCATTGTGTTTAAAGTGGCGCTGATGGTGAAGAAGTACCTCAACTCGAATACCGCAAAATATTGATAAAAACAGTAAAACGTGGTACCATGGGACTGCCGTATATCCAGCGGCAGTCCCTAATCTCTGTGATACGGAGGAATTCTTTTTTTCATGGCAAAAAAACCAATCGTGTCCGATGACTCGGTGATGATCAGCCTGACCAATGTGGAAAAAATTTATCCAGGCGGCGTGGTGGCACTGCAGGACGTGAGTCTTGAGATTCACCGCGGCGAGTTTGTATTTGTGCTGGGACACTCGGGCGCGGGAAAAAGCACCTTTCTTAAATTGATCCTGCGTGAAGAGGTGGCCACCACCGGCCGGGTCGTAGTGGGAGGGCGGGATCTCTCCAAAATCCGCCAGCGGGACATCCCCTACCTGCGCCGGGGCCTTGGCGTCGTCTTTCAGGATTTCCGCCTGATCCCCACGATGACGGCCTTCGAGAACGTGGCTTTCGCCATGCGGGTGACCAATATTCCCGAGCGAGAGATCAAAAAGAGGGTTCCCTATGTGCTGAACCTCGTGGGCCTTGCGGGCAAAGCCCGCAGTTTCCCGAACGAGCTTTCGGGCGGCGAGCAGCAGCGTGTGGCCTTGGCGCGTGCGCTGGTCCACTCCCCGCCCATCATTATTGCCGACGAACCCACGGGCAACATTGACCCCGAGCTTTCGGTGGAAATCATGGAACTGCTCAAGGCCATCAACATGGTGGGCACTACGGTGGTCGTGGTCACCCACGAGCACGACCTTGCGCAGCGCTTTTCAGAGAGGATCATCACCATCGACCACGGAGAAGTGGTCGAGGACGCGATGACCGAGAGGGGAGGCGAGGCGCTTTGAGGCTCTCTTCCCTTCGGTACCTTATTAAGCAGGGCTGGAAAAATATGGCGGCCAACCGCCTGATGACGTTTGCCTCCATCGGGGTGCTCACCGCTTGCCTCATCATCACGGGTATCGCCACCTTGGTGTTTGTGAATGTGAACAACCTCGTCGACTATCTTGCCAACCAGAATGAAATCGTCGTCTACCTGCTGCCGGAGACCCCCGAAGAACAGGCGGTGGCGATGAACGAGCAGATTGCGAGCATGCAGAATGTGCTGGAGGTGGAGTACAACTCCAAAACCGATGCCTTTGAGGAAGTGGAACAGTGGCTGGACACCTACGGCAACCTTTTACAGAACTATGAGCAAATTTTCCCTGCACGTTTCCTCGTCACCGTCGAGGACCTCAATTTTATCGAGCAGACCAACGCGGAACTGGCGGCGCTGCCGGGTGTCGATTTCACCCAGGTTCCCAGTGACCTCGCGGGTATCATCATCACCATCAAGAACGCCGTCACCTACGGCGGGCTTGGCCTGGTCGCCATCCTGGCCGTCGTTTCGGTCATCGTCATCAGCAACACCATCCGCCTCACGGTGTTTGCGCGCCGCAGGGAAATCTCCATCATGAAATATGTGGGCGCCACCAATGCCTTTATCCGGCTTCCCTTCTTCGTAGAGGGTATGACCGTCGGCTTGATCGCCGGCATCCTGGCCTCGGCGGTCGTCTGCACCGGCTACTATTTTGTCTACCAGTATCTCATGGAGATGTATAATACCTGGGTGATGAGCCTGATGAACAACATCTTTACCCTCGAGAACATCTGGTATTATGTCGCGGGTGGTTTTGCCGTTTTCGGCATCCTCATCGGCGGTTTTGGTACGGCTACAAGCGTGAGGAAACACTTGAAAGTGTAATTTTTCCACGGGATGGACACTTTTTTTGAGGATAATAGAAGAAAACCCCTGGAAAGAGGATGTGTAATGAAGGAAAAGCGGTTCGATCGGCGGTTTAGTCAAAAAGGATTCCTGCACCTTTTTTCGGTGTGCTTCGCCGTTTTGCTCCTGGTGGTTTTCGCCGTGCCTGTAGGGGCCGAGGAGAGCCCGAAGGAGAAATATGAGCGCCTGAAAGAAGAACTGGCGGGCATTGAGGAGTCGATAGAGGGAACCCGGGGCAACATGGCCGCCGCCGAGGAGATGCGCACACAACTTGCGCGGGAAAAAGAGGTCGTGGACGAGATGATCCGCCTGAATCAGGAGGAGATCGCCCAGACCGAGGCGGCCCTTGCCGTCAAGGAGGAGGAGATCGCCCAGAAGAGGCAGGTGATCTACGAAAACGACCAGCTGTTTCAGCAACGGCTCATCGCCATCTACAAGATGAACAATGCCAACATGATTACGCAGGTGTTGGCCGTGGACAGCTTTTCCGAGCTGCTGCAGGCGGTGGACGCGCTGCAGCGCATCTCCGAACACGACACCGACCTGCTTGAGATGCTGAGCCAGCAGCGTGCGGAACTGGAGGCGCAGCAGGCCGAAATCGATGCCATGCTGCAAAACCTGAACAATGTGTACGCCGAACTGGCCAACAACGCGGGAATCCTTGCGAACAACATCGCGGCCCAGGATGCGGCCATCAGCCAGGCCGAGGCCGAGCTGGCCGCCCAGCAGGTTGCGTATGAGAACAAGGAAGATGAAGTGGAGCAGGCCCGCATCGCTTATGAGGCCATGCTGGCGGCCACCCGGTACATGGGCGGAAGCTCGGCCGGGGACGGCAGCGAGTATGTGGGCGGGGTGTTCACCTGGCCGGTACCGGCCTCTTACCGCATCACCTGCCACTTTGGCTCGCCCGACCCGAACGGGAACGGCCACCTCGGCATGGACATCGGCGCGCCCACGGGCACCTCAATCGTGGCCGCGGGCAACGGGGTGGTCATCACGGCCACAGGGCACTCCAGTTACGGCAACTACCTCGTCATCGACCACGGCAATGGTGTCAAAACACTCTATGCCCATTGCTCTTCGCTCGATGTGGGGGTGGGCACGGTGGTCAGCACCGGGCAGCACATTGCCCAGGTGGGTTCTACGGGCTTTTCTACGGGTCCGCACCTGCATTTTGAAGTGCATGACGGTGGCCGGCAAAACCCCATCAATTACCTGAAAGGGTAATCCACCCGGAGGAAGGCATGACAAGAAAAATATCGGTGAGCGTCGCGCTCACCATTGCCCTCATCGCGATCACGGTCACTTTTGCCATCACCTGGATTGTGGCAACCGAGTATTTTAATAATGCCGTTCAGTCGGTGACACAAAAACAGGCCACCTTCAGCAAGCTCAGCGAGGTGGATACCTATGTGCGCGCCAACTACTACGGTGAAATCAACGACACCGTGCTTAACGACCTGATCGTGCAGGGGTATCTGCGCGGTATTGAGGACCCCTACGCCACCTATTACACCGAAAAAGAATATTCTGAACTGCAGGAGTATGAGAAAGGCACCCGTGTGGGCATCGGCATGGAGGTGAGCCTGAACGCCGACGGCTTCTTCTATATAGAGCGTGTTTACGAGGGCTCCCCCGCGGCCAAGGCGGGGGTGAAGGCGGGCGGCCGCATCACCTATGTGGACGGCATCGATGCGAAAACCTTGACAAACCTCAAGGCGATGACAAGCCTTTTGCGCGGCGAGCAGGGCACAACCGTGAACCTGACGTGCGTAGATGCAATGAACACGGAGCAGAAGTATGAGGTGCAGCGCATCAATTACACGGCGCCCACCGTGGAGTATTATGAGTGCGGTGATTTCGGCTATATCCGTATCTCGGCGTTTGAGACAAACACGTATACGGAGCTGGGTAACATGGTGCTTGCGGCCGTGGCCGACGGGGCGCAGGGGCTGGTGTTTGACGTACGGGGAAACCCCGGCGGCCAGTATCAGCAGGTGTATAACATCATCGATTATCTCTGCCCCAGGGGCACCATCGCCAAAAGCGTGGCCAAAAACGGCACGACCAAGGTGCTTGCCACCTCGGGAGACGAGCGAAACATAGAGCTGCCCATGACGGTGCTGATCAACGAGAACACCGAGGCGGCAGCCGAACTTTTTGCGGCCAATATACGGGACCTGGCCGGCGGAAGCGTGGTGGGTGTGACGAGCGCGGGCAAGGGTATGCTGCAGTCGCCGCCGCAGCAGCTCACGGACGGTTCCGCCATCTCCATCACAACGGCCATGCTGCTCACAGGCAACGACATCAGCTTTGAAGGCGAAGGCATTGTGCCGGATATAGAGGTGCCTTTGCAGGACACGGATCAGGTCAACCTCTACGCCCCGAACCCCGGGCAGGACGCGCAGATTCTACGCGCGCTCGAGGTGGTTCGCAGCGCCGCGGGAGACAACGACCTCTCCATCCGGTACGTGAGGGAAGAGAGCTCGTCCGCCGTGGAGGACGGGCAGGAGAGCGCCTCTGTGGCGTCGGATTCCCTGATGGAAGACGAGACCCTCGGCGCGGCCGATACCGGCAGTGTCGAGAGCGAAGCGGACAGTGTCGCTTCCACCTCAGAGGCGGAGGAGCAGAGCAGCTCTAGTTCTTCACGTGCATCCCCCTCGCGGTCTGCGGCGGGGACCTGATGGAGGCCCGAGCCCTGAGCGCCTGCGTCGTGCAGTATGGCGGTGCAGAGGAGACGGGACGGTGCCTGGCAAGCCTTCGCGCCGAAGAGGGGGACGCCCTACAGATCTACCTTGTGGACAACGCCTCCCCCGACAGGGCGCTTGAAAAGCTGAAAGCGGCGGGCCTGCCCCCCGAGGTGAAGGTGTTGGCCCAGCGGGAAAACGGCGGTTTTGGGGCCGGGCACAACGCGGTGTTACCCCTGCTGGACAGCCGTTACCACGCCGTGATCAACCCGGACATTCTGCTGCAGGGGGCCGCCATCAGCCAGATGGCGGCGTGGATGGACGACCACCCCGACGTGGCCCTCACCATACCGAAACTCGTCTACCCGGACGGCAGGCCCCAGTGGATTGCGAAACGCCGCCCGGCGGTTTTGCCGCTGCTGTCCCGCCAGCTTGGGTGGAAGGCGCTGAAACCCTATGAAGACCACTATCTCATGCGGGATGAAGACCTCACGAAACCGATCGATGTCGAGTTTTGCAGCGGCTCTTTTTTTGTGATACGTACCGAGGTTTTTCGCGAGATCGGCGGGTTTGACGAAGGGTATTTCATGTATGTGGAGGATGCCGACATCACCCAAAAGGCTTTGCAAAAAGGCAGGGCGGTCTACCTTCCCGGGGTCGTCGTCACACACGCATGGCACAGGGACGCCCACCGCAAGCCGCGCCAGTTTTTCTGGCAGCTGAAAAGCATGCTGCGGTATTTTCGAAAATGGGGCTGGCGGTGGAAATAGGCGTTTTAGTACAGGTTGTCTTGGCAATTCGAAAACGAGGAGTTGAAGAGAGAAATGAAGGGAATTGTTTTGGCGGGTGGCGCGGGCACCAGGCTGTACCCCTCCACCATCGCCGTATCCAAACAAATGCTGACCATCTACGACAAACCCATGATCTATTACCCGGTGTCCACGCTGATGCTCGCGGGCATCCGGGATATTTTGATCATCTCCACCCCGAACGACCTGCCGGGTTTTGAGCGCCTGTTTGGAACCGGGGAAGCGCTTGGGGTCCGTTTTTCCTACGCGGTGCAAGCCGAGCCGCGGGGCCTTGCCGATGCCTTTATCGTGGGGGAGGAGTTCGTTGGGGACGACGCGGTTTGCCTTGTGCTGGGGGACAATATCTTTTATGGGTATGGTTTTACCCAGAGGTTGAAAAGTGCCGCGAACCGCAAAGAGGGAGCCACAATCTTTGGCTACCACGTGGCCAACCCCAAAGAGTTTGGGGTTGTGGAGTTTGACCAGGAAGGAAATGTTCTTTCCATCGAGGAAAAGCCACAGAACCCGAAAAGCCATTATGCGGTGCCGGGGCTCTATTTCTATGACAACCGCGTCGTAGAGATCGCAAAAAACGTACAGCCGTCCGCGCGTGGGGAGATCGAGATCACCTCGGTGAACAACACATATCTGGTGAAAGGGCAGCTCAAGGTAGAGCTGTTTGGACGGGGCATGGCCTGGCTGGACACAGGCAACCACCGTGCCATGCAGGACGCATCGAATTTCGTAGAGGCCGTGCAGACAAGGCAGGGGCTGTATATCGCCTGCCTTGAGGAGATCGCCTACCGGCAGTCCTTCATAGATAAACAGGGGCTGCTCAAGACAGCAGAGCAGCTGCAAAAGACGGAGTATGGCCAGTACCTGTACCATATCGCGGAAAATGTGACACCTGGCAAAGACGCGGAGGAACCACAATGAGGATCCTGATCACAGGGGCAAACGGGCAGCTGGGAACCGAGCTTGTCCGGCAGCTGGAAAGCGGAAAAAGCGCCCTTGGTGACATACCAAAGGTGCTGCAAGGCGCTGTGGTGGCTGCCGTGGACATCGAAGACGGAGACCTGACAAAACTCAGGGTGGTGCAGGGGTTGCTGGCAGAGCACACCCCCGATGTCGTCATCAACTGTGCGGCTTTCACAAACGTGGATAAATGCGAGACCGAGCGGGATACCGCGTTTGCTGCGAACGCTCTGGCACCGCGCAATCTGGCCATCGCCTGCGAAGCGGCCGGCGCAAAACTCATCCACATCTCCACCGACTACGTCTTTAACGGGCAGGGGGAAATCCCCTTCAGTGAGGCGGACCTGCCGGCGCCCCGCTCGGTATACGGCGCGACGAAGCGTCTGGGGGAGGAGTATGTGCGCGCGTTTTGCAGCCGCTGGTTTATCGTCCGCACGGCGTGGCTGTATGGACGCCAGGGTGGGAATTTCGTCAAGACCATTCTGCGGGTGGCAAAAGAAAAAGGGGAACTCCAGGTCGTCAACGACCAGCGGGGCAACCCCACCAACGCCGAAGATTTGGCGCACCACCTGCTTTTGCTTGCCCCCACCGAGGAATATGGTATCTATCATGGCACGGGCAATGGCATTTGCTCCTGGTATGATTTTGCGTCTGAAATTGTGCGCCTGTCGGGCATAAAAGCGCAGGTGAAACCCTGCAGTACGGACGAGTTTTACCAGCAGGCCAAACGCCAGGCCGAGCGTCCTGCGTATTCGGCACTCGACCACAGCATGCTGCGCGCCACGGTGGGGGACCATATGCGCCCCTGGCGGGAGGCACTGGCTCCCTATATTGAAGAAATGATCCAACAACCATAACATAACCCATCTCAAACGGAAGGAAGCCCTATGATGAAGAATATTCTGGTCACCGGCGGCGCCGGATTTATCGGTTCCAACTTCGTATTGTATATGCTCAAAGAGCACAAAGACATCTGCCTTATCAACCTCGATAAACTCACCTATGCGGGCAACCTCGAAAACCTGAAAGGCATCGAGGGGGATACGCGCCATGTCTTCGTGCAGGGAGATATTGGGGACGCCGTGCTTGTGGGTGAGTTGTTCAAAAAATACGACATTGACTCAGTGGTGAATTTTGCGGCCGAGAGCCATGTGGACCGTTCGATTGAAAACCCCGGTGTTTTTGCCCAGACCAATGTCATGGGAACGGTCAACCTGCTGAGCTGCGCGCGCAAAGCCTGGGAACAGGAGGATGGAAGTTACCCGAAAGGGGTTAAGTTCGTGCAGGTGAGCACCGACGAGGTGTATGGCTCGCTTGGAGAGACCGGTTTTTTCACCGAGTCGACCCCTCTGTGCCCCCACTCGCCTTACTCGGCCAGCAAGGCCTCGGCCGACCTTTTCGTCATGGCCTGGCACGACACCTACGGCCTGCCCGTCAACATCACCCGCTGTTCCAACAACTATGGGCCGTTCCAGTTCCCAGAGAAACTGATTCCCCTGATGATACACAACGCCTGCCACAAAAAGAACCTTCCCGTCTACGGGGACGGCCTCAATGTGCGGGATTGGCTGTATGTGGAGGACCACTGCAAGGCCATTGATAAAGTGCTGCGCGGGGGCGCCACCGGCGAAGTGTACAATGTGGGTGGCCACAACGAACGCACCAACATTGATATCGTCAAAAAGATCATCGGGCTTGTGAACGAGAAGGTGGACAAGAGCGTGGACGAGACGCTGATTCAATATGTGGCCGACCGCAAGGGCCATGACCGGCGCTACGGCATTGACCCGGAGAAGATTCAAAAGGCCCTGGGCTGGAGCCCTGAGACGGCCTTCGAAGACGGCATCGAGCGGACCATCCGCTGGTATCTCGACAATGATGAATGGCTGCAGGACGTGACCTCCGGCGCCTATATGGAATATTATGAAAAGATGTATAAAAACCGATAAAATTGATGTATAATAGTATTGTTTTTAAAAACCAAAGCAGATACATATAGTATATTTTATTGATATAATTACAATTTGGATATCATCAGACCAAATTTAGAGGAGGCATGGCCCATGAGGGTCGTCATCAAGATTGGAACATCCACCATTACCCACGAGAGTGGCCAGCTGAATATCCGGCGTATGGAGATTCTCTGCAAAACATTGGCAGACCTCAAGAATGCCGGGCACGAGGTGCTTGTCGTCTCCTCGGCGGCCATTGCCATGGGTGTGGGCAAACTGCGCCTGCACGGAAGGCCGGCCGACATCCCCGGCAGGCAGGCCACGGCGGCGGTAGGCCAGTGTGAGCTGATCCACATCTACGACCAGATGTTCCTGAACCACGGCCATGTGGTGGGGCAGATGCTTCTGACGGCGGAGGACATCCACAGTGAGGAGCGGCGGCACAACCTGGAAGCCACCCTGTTCCGCCTCCTCGAGCTCGGGGCGATCCCCATCATCAACGAAAACGACAGTGTGGCCACCACCGAGCTGGAGGGAGGCGTCATCGGCGACAACGATACCCTCTCTGCCGAGGTGGCTGTGTTGGCCAAGGCCGACCTGCTGGTGATGCTGACAGACATTCCCGGCCTGTTTACGGCAGACCCCCGCAAGGACGAGTGTGCCAGGCTGATCCCGCACGTGACGGAGATTACCGAAGAGATGTTGAATAGCGCCGGTGGAAGTGCCACAGAATTTGCCACGGGCGGTATGGCCACCAAATTGGAGGCCGCGCGCATGCTGGAAAAAGAGGGGATCGACATGGTCATCACGGGTGGGCAAAACCCCGAATGCCTTTATGAGGTAGTGGCGGGCCGGCCTGTGGGAACGCGTTTTGCTTTCCGAAGGGAGGAATATGCGTGAAAAGTGTAGAGGAGATTTTGCAGGCCGCCAGGACGGCAAAATATGAGTTTTCCAGAATGGTGGTGGATGCGCAGAAAGCGTCGCTTGAGATGATGGACGTGATGCTGCGCAAACACAAAGTGGAAATCCTCGAAGCCAACGGGCAGGATCTCACGAATGCCAAGGGAAAAATTCCCGATGTCATGCTGGACCGTTTGCGGCTGACCTCGGAGCGCATCGACGAGATGGCCAGCGGCCTGCGCGCTGTGGCAAATTTGGACGGCCCGGTGCCCGACATCGAAAAAGAATACCCACTGGACAACGGGCTCTATATCCGTAAAGTGCGGGTGCCCATGGGTGTCATTGCCATCATCTATGAAAGCCGCCCGAACGTGACCACCGATGCTGCGGCGTTGTGCCTGCGCAGTGGGAATGTATGTGTCCTGCGGGGCGGCAGCGAGGCCATCAACACAAACAAGGTGCTTGTCAAAATCATGCGGCAGGCCCTGGCCAAAGCGGGGGGGCCGCCCGACGCCGTGCAGCTGGTGGAAGATACGACGCACGAGAGTGCCCGTGCCCTGATGGAGGCGCGCGGTTATGTCGATTTACTGATCCCCCGCGGCGGCAAGGGTCTCATCAAAGCCGTTGTAGAAGGCGCGCGCGGGGTGCCCGTCATCGAGACAGGCTCGGGCATTTGCCACATCTATGTGGATGCCAAAGCCAACCTTGAGATGGCGGATCGGATTTTATACAATGCAAAAGTGCAGCGCCCCAGTGTCTGCAATGCCGCCGAAGTGTGCCTTGTGCATAAAGACGTCGCCGAAGAATTCTTGCCCCTGGCCGCAAAACACCTCAAAGAAGCCGGCGTGGAGTTGAGGTTGGATGAACGCGCGGCAAAAATCATTGAGGGGCGTGCGGCGGGGCCGGAAGATTTCGACACGGAATTCAACGATTATATCCTGGCCATTGCCGTGGTGGACAACCTGCGGCAGGCCATTGATCATATCAATGACCATTCTACAGGGCACAGCGAGGCAATTATTTCCGACGACACGTCTAACGCGCAAGAGTTTGCACTGCTTGTAGACAGCGCGGCGGTTTATATCAACGCTTCTACAAGGTTTACGGATGGCGGGCAGTTCGGTATGGGCTGTGAAATTGGTATATCCACGCAGAAGCTGGGTGCACGGGGCCCCATGGGTTTGTATGAACTGACGAGTTATAAATATGTAATCTCGGGCAACGGGGCCATACGCGAATGAAGAGGCGGGGAATCATTTCCCACGAGTAATACGGAAAGGTCACTGACCCACATCTGCCCGCGAAGGCGGGCAGATTGTGATATCCCCCGGAATGATATTTGGTTTGTATGATCTGGCAAAAGGGCGGACTTTGAAAGGAAAAACATGGCTACCGAGAATACCCCGAAGAAAAAAAACGAGACCATAGACAAAGAAGAGGCGCGCCGCAACAGAGAAGAGCAGAGCAGGAGAAGCCGCCGCAGAACGCGCCAGCTTGTGGGCTTGGCGCTTACGGTGCTGATTGTGGTGGGCGCGGTGAGTATCATTCGTGGCGGGATGAACCTTGCGCGTGACATGATGGACGACACAAACGAAATGGAAGTCTATGCCCAGCGGATTACGCCGCTTGTTTGGTTTGATGTGCTGCCTTTCGAATCATTGGAGGAGGCGGACACAAACGTACTGCGGCAGGCGGTGATCTGGGGGGTTCTCAATGAGATGGGCAATGATGTTGAATACAACGAGCTGGGCCAACCGCAGGTGCCGGCTGTGGAGGTGGACCGATACGCGGCCGAACTGTTCGGGCCCGATTTTAAGTTCGAGCATGTCTCCTTTGAGGATCCGGTGCAGGACCTCAGTTATGAATATGACCCGGTGACCAATATGTATACCACAACGGCCACAGGGCTGACGCCGCAGTATATGTCAACCGTTGTCAATATTGAACGGGTCTCCAGCGGCGTCAAGCGTGTGACGGCCGGGTATGTGGGTACGATGAACAGCAACGAAGAACTGATTGCCACACCTGACCTTGACCACCCGACCAAATATATGGATTACTACTTCCGCCGGGATGGAAATGCCTATTATCTCTACGCGCTCAGAGCCAACACCTCCTATGTTCCGGAGTCGACAGCCGAGACGCAAAGCGGAGTCGAATCCGCCAGCTTGCCACCGTCCTCCTCGGCCCTTTCAGAGTCAGAGAGCGGCGTCTCAACCGCTGCCCAAACAACGTCCCAATCGGCCTCTGGGTCGGGTTCTCTGGCAGAGAGTGAGGAGGATACGACAGTGGTGCCCGATACCGGACAAGAGCAGGATGCCTAGGTGGGTTTCCGGTGCGATCATTTAATTCTGGGGGTAAAGAATGTTTGATATTGTTTTGGCGGTCCTCTGTTTTTTCCTGGCCTATCAAAATGTCCGCGCGCTGATGGAGGTACCCCTTTCCCAGTGGGAGGGTGTACAGTGGTTGTTGGTGCTCGTCACCGTACTGCTCGCGGTTTTGGGGGTTTTGCGCGTGCGTAAAATCTGGAAAAAAACCAAGAAAAAGAAAGAGGAAGGGCAGGAAGACTCCTCCGAGGAAAAGGCACGGCAGGAATCGATCCGGGCTTTGCAAGGGGACGCCGGCGTAGAGGACGAGGAAGACGAGGAAAAATCTGAATCGGACGAGACGCCGCAGGGGGAGGAAGACACTTCCGACACTGCCGCGCCGGCGGATGCCGAAGAGGCTTCAACCTCCGAAGAGAAGGCATACAAGCCTGCCACGGCGGAGGAAGCCGCCATGGAAGAAGAGATAGACGGGATCGACAAACATGACGAACTGGAAGGGTATGAGCTGATTGACATCGTCATGGTTCCCTCAGACGAGCCCGATGAAGAAGACGAAGAGCAGCCGGAGCAAGAGCCGGAGGACGAAAGAAAAGAGGACTGAGAATACCCGAAAGCAAACGGAACCCGGCCCCTTTCCCAAAACAGTGCAGTCTACTGTTTTGGGAAAGGGGCCGGGTGTTTTTTTATGGCAGTGGGGCAGGGCAGGAGGCATGGTCGAAGCCTGAAACAGATAGAGCAACCGCAGCGTATCCCCTCGGCGCCCGGCTACTCCCCAATGATTTTCACAAGGACACGCTTGTTGCGCTTGCCGTCGAATTCATAGTAGAAAATCTGTTCCCAGGTGCCGAAGTCCAGCCGGCCCCCAGTGATGGCTACGACGGTTTCGCGGCCCATAATGGTGCGCTTCAGGTGGGCGTCGGCGTTGTCCTCAAAGCCATTGTGTTCATACTGGCTATAGGGTTTTTCGGGTGCCAGTCCCTCCAGCCATTTCTCATAATCGTTGTGCAGGCCGCTTTCGTTGTCGTTGATAAAAACGCTCGCCGTGATGTTCATGGCGTTGACCAGCACAAGGCCCTCTTTCACCCCGCTGTCCAGGATGGCACGTTCCACCTCAGGGGTGATATTGACAATGCCGCGCCGGGTGGGCAGGTTGAAATGCAGTTCTTTTCGATACGTTTTCATGTGAGTGTCTCCTTTTGCCCGTGTTAGGATGTGCCCTTTTGCGGGAAGACCACAACCAGCAGCATCTTGAAAGCGGCGGGCGCGAAGACGGCATGGGGGATGTCGGCCGGCATAACCAGGCACTCGCCTTCGGTGAGTTTGCGTTTTTTTCCTCCCACGGTGAATTCGCCCTCTCCCTCCAAAAGGTAGACAAGCGCGTCGCCGCTTGAGCCATGGGTGGATATCTCTTCCCCCTTGTCAAAGGCGAAGAGGGTGATGCCCACCCCCTCGTTTTGCACGAGGGTTTTGCTGACAACCTGCCCGGGCATGACCTGGACTTCGTCTTTCAGGATGAGCGGGGTGTCGAGCGCGATGTTTTTTAAAATCTTTCGAGTTTCCATGGAGACCTCCTTCATGATGGTTTGTGAATAATGACTAGAAATATGCACAAAATTTCTTCGAAAATCGCTTTACATTTTTGTCTGGGGATGCTATAATCCCTATAGTGTTTTGAATGTACGACCTGATTTCACACCTTGTTGTAAATCATGAGTTCGTTTCATGGCTTCACAACACTGTGTGATTTTTTTGTGCGCAGCAGGAGAAATGCTAATCTTTTTAGGAGGTATCTTTGATGAATAAAGGTACTGTCAAATGGTTCAACGAAAGCAAAGGGTACGGGTTCATCTCGAACGACGAAGGTGGAGACGATGTCTTCGTGCATTTCTCCAGCATCATGGTGGACGGCTTCAAGACTCTGTCTGAGGGCCAGCATGTCACCTATGACGTAGAGCAGGACCCCAAGAACAGCGAAAAGCTGCGCGCAATCAATGTCCAACCCGTCTAAGAGTTCGGTCTGAGAGTTAGCGCAAAAGCCGCCTTTGGGCGGCTTTTTTTATGCCGCTTCCGCACTGGGCAGGTGGAACATCTGCCGGTACAACCCGGCAATTTCCAAAAGCGCAGAGGGGGAAAAGGGAGAGCGCAGCCCCACACTTTTTACGATTTCCAGGAAGGGCTGGTTTTGGTCGGTTTCAATCATCTGCATATAGAGCGCGGCGCCCTCCCTCCAGTTTTGGGTGGATTTTTCCCAGATCTGTAAGGCAATGCAAGCGCTTGTGGCATAACTGATGGTATAAAAGGGCGCGTCGAACAGGTGGGTGATCTGTACCCAGTCCTTATCGG
This sequence comes from Ruminococcaceae bacterium OttesenSCG-928-I18, assembly GCA_030266325.1. Taxonomy (GTDB): domain Bacteria; phylum Bacillota; class Clostridia; order Oscillospirales; family Ruminococcaceae; genus JAAYCI01. Next base: position 41,670 of record JAJDHT010000001.1, on the reverse strand, counting down.
CGGCGCTATAGGTGAATGACCCAAACCCGTACGCAACCAATAAATCGGTATACAATCGGCTGATGGTCTCTGTGTCGAGGTTTTCCATCTCATACAGCTGCAGCTGCATCTCCTCCAGAAGGCACTGGTAGGTGATGGACTGGGAGAAATCGGACAGATGGGAGAGCACCATCGCCTCCGTGTCTTGGCCGAAGGCGGGGAAAAAACGCTGCATCAAAAGCTCAAGCGTCTGGGAATAGGTTTCCGACAGGTCGAGGTTGAAGACCATATCGCTGTCCCAGGAAAGCCAGCTCTCGAAAAAATGCCCGAACTCGTGAAACAGGGTGGTGACACTTCGCAGGTCGTTGGTCCAAAACCCATAAATATAGGCGGTGTCGTAGGAATAAAGATCGGCGGTAAAGCCAATCCCGCTCTGTTTTTCCGTACGCGCCCCGAAATCGTACAACTCGTACTGCTGCATAAACTCGAACGCCTCCACCATTTGGGGGCTGATGCGCCTCAGGGCGCCGGGCATCATTTTCAGCACCTCTTCTTCGCTGGCCGAGACGGTACCCGTGTATGCGCGCAAAATGCTTTCCGTCATGTTGCCGAAGGCCTCTTTTACCTGCTGGCAAAAAGCGAGTGCCTGCGAGGGCGTATAATCACGGCTGTAGCTGAGGTAGGACATCTCGGCCGCGGAAGAAAAACCGAGCTTTTGGGCCGTTTGGTTTTGCAGGTCGATGAACTGGATATACATTTCGGAGAAATGGTCGGCATGTTGTTCGTTAAATTGGGTTTCCAGCGTGTAAGCGAGATGACTGTCCTCGAGTTCCTGCAGGTCGGCCATCGTGTAAGAGGTGCCCTCGTGTTCGATGGTCAGGGTGCTGAGATCCTCATTGTAGTCCGTTTGCAGGCGGGAAATTTCCTCTTTCAGTCCCTCCACCTCGGGGGAATTCAGGAGCAGTTCGTTCTGTATAGAGGCATAAACATAGCTGCCAACCCTTTTTTCGTACTCCTCGGCAAAGCGGCTGGACACGATGGCCGTGTTCAGGCTGTTGACTGCGTTGGAGATACGGACAGTATTCTCTTTGCAATAACGGAGTTCCTCCTGATAATAGGGATTGCCCGTATCGAGATACCGGTGGATCTCCGCGAGGGTGCTCATGGTCATGTAATGTTCGACGAGTGTGGTGGCCTGCTCATCCAGCGCCCATAGTTCGTCAAAAGTATTCGCTTGTTCAATATTTTCCGTGAATTCCTGTAACTGCGTTACCATCCCCTGCGCATCCGGGCGGCTGTACTCCATTTCTGAAAACGCAATCGTGCGGCGTGGTTCTGTCTCTTGCGCATCTCCCTCCTCCTTCATGCCACCGGGAAGCTCGAAAGGAAGATAGGGGTCGATGAGCTCCCGAAAGCCGCAGGAGGAAAAAAGGAAGACGAGGCAGAGCGCCAAAGCGGCCAGGCAAAATGGTTTTTTTCTCTTCGGCATCAGTCTACCTCGGTGGGATAAAGTGTTTTCAAAAGGCGCAGATAATCCTCCAATGTGAGTGCCTCGGGCCGGGCGTTTTCGGGCAGGCCGCAGCGCCTCAGCGCCCCAGTGATGGCCTCTTTCGAAAGCCCCATCTCCTCGCCCGCCGCGTTGGCCAGTGTTTTGCGGCGTTTCGAAAACCCCGCGCGGATCAGCGAAAACAGCTGCTTTTCGGCCGAGGAGCCCGCGGGCAGGGCGGTCTGCTTCCGCACATCCAGCCGGATGACGGCGCTCGTCACCTTGGGCGGGGGGTAAAAACTGCCGGGTTTTACCGAAAAACAAAAGCGGGGCTGCGTGTAATACCGCACCGCATAGCTGACAGCTCCGGCCTCTCTCGTGCCGGTCTCGGCCGTCAGGCGCTGCGCCGCCTCCCGCTGCACCATGACCGTGAGGTTTTCGAGAGGTACGCGCCCTTCCAGCAGCTTCATAAGCACCGGGCTTGTGATGTTGTAGGGTAAATTGGCGCAGAGAACCGCCGGCCCTTCGCCGAAAACCTCCCGCAGCAGGGCTGGGGCGTCGGTTTTGAGGATGTCCCCCTGCACAATCTGTACATTGTCCAGCCCCGCGAGCGTCTCGTGCAAAACCGGCAGCAGCCCCTTGTCGATTTCGACGCTCAGCACCCTTTTGGCGCGCAGGGCCAACTCCCGCGTCAGGGTGCCGATGCCGGGGCCGATCTCCAAAACGCAGGTATCACGGTCTATGCCCGCCGCCTCGCAGAGTTTTGGGCAGACGCCGGGGTTGACAAGAAAATTCTGGCCGAAACCTTTGCTCGGCCGGATACCGTATTTTTCGCATAGCGCGCGGATGTAAGAGAGATCAGTCAGGTTTGGCAAAAGGTGGCTCCCGTCACTTCTTTTTCGTTTTTGGTTTCTTTTCGGGCAGGGCGGCGCAGGTGGTGCGCAGAAACGCCGCAAGAAAATCACGGTCCTCAACGTCAGGCAGCAAAAAGTAGGGGCGCGCCCCCTCGTAAGGCGGGGCGGTCTCGGTGTCGGGCCAGGCGTCTTCGGCGGCCTTTGTCATCTTTACAAAAAGCTGGTTGTTGCACACACAGGCACAGAACTTGTCGTCACAGTAGATGCCCCACTCGCCGAACATCTTTTTTGCACGAATCTCCCCGGCGCCCGCCAGCTGTTCACAGACGTAGTCAATATAATCTTTAGAGGAAGCCATTATATTCCCTCCAGGATCACATGTGCGTTTTTGTATGCTCTCTCGGTGGCCTCATTGAAGCACACCATAAAGAGCTCTTCAAGACTCGCCCATTTTTTGTTCTCCGCCAGAATGGTGCGCAGGGCAATGGGAGCGGCAAGCTCGAGCGGAAAACGGTACACGCCGGTGCTCACCGAGGGGAAAGCGATGCGGGAGAGGCCCTTTTCCCCCGCCAGCCGCAGGGCGTTTTTGTAGCAGGAGGCCAGCAGAGCCTCCTCATTGTGGCCGCCGCCCTGCCAAACGGGGCCCACGACGTGGATGACCCACTTCGCCGGCAGGTCATATCCTCTCGTGATCTTGGCCTGGCCCGTCTCACAGCCGCCCAGTGTGCGGCACTCCTCCAAAAGCTTCGGCCCCGCGGCGCGGTGGATGGCGCCGTCCACGCCCCCGCCGCCCAGCAGGGAGTTGTTGGCCGCATTGACAATGGCGTCCACCTCGCAGGCAGTGATGTCACCTCGCAGGATGTTAAGCATAGGTCCTCCTCTACGGCCCTGAGTCAGGGCTTGCCCTGTGTGTTGGGGCAGTCCATACAGTCGGCTTGTTTGGGGTGCTTCAGGGGCATTTTGGTCCGCGCCCGCCCCTCGGCCTCTTCCGTTACCCGGGCGAAGCGGAAAGGCCGCCCGTGCCCCGGAAAGACGATATCCACGGGCCTTGCCAGCAGTTTTCGCTCGCTGTTTCGCATCCGGTCGAAATCCTCGGCGATGTAGGCGAGATGGGGCCCTACAAAATTCATGTAGAGGTCTCCGCAGACCAGGCGCCTCCCGTCCAGCAACAGGCCCACCGAGCCCGCCGTATGCCCTGGAAGGTGCAGCACGTCCGCGGGGATCCCATACTCTTTGAGGCTCTGCCCGCCCTCAAGGGCGATGTCGGGCAGCACTTCGTGGGTGCCCCCCATGACAAGCTTCGTGCCTGCGCCTAAAATCAGCCCACCCAGCCCCTCCTGTTTCAAGGGCCCCACCACGATGTCCTCGGGGTGCATGGCGATGGGCAGGCCGTAGTGTTCCCGAAACCACGCGGCCGTGCCGCTGTGGTCGGGGTGGTTGTGCGTCAGCAGGATCATCCGCAGGTTGTCCGGCGCGAGGCCGTGGCGCCCCAGCGCTTCGACGATCTTCTCCTCGCTGCCGGGGTTTGCGCAGTCCACAAGAACAGAGGTGTGCCCCAGCCGCAGCAGGTAGCAATTGACGATGCCGACGGGGATGCGGATCAGTTCGGTCATGGGTGTCCTCCCTTGCGCAGGTGGCATGCTGCCAAAAAGCGGCATACACTTATTATACATGATTGGGTAGGCCAAGGGAAGAAAAGTGAAGAAGAAAACCTGTGAGGGAAATTCAGGGACGTTTAACGGCGTGGATGTTTGCGCGGTGCGAAAATAAAGGCACAAAAAGGGCACCACCCGGGTAAGGTGGTGCCTTTTGGGCGCATATCACTGTTGCGGAAGAAGTAAAAAGGAACGCTGCTTCTTCCCCCGCCTATTTGTACATCGGGCCGTAGGTTGCGCAGGCGCGGAAGTCCGCACCCTCCCTGTCCATGCCGTAGGCGTTCCAGCAGGCGGGGCGGAAGATTTTTTCCTCAGGCACGTTGTGCATGCACACCGGGATGCGCAGCATCGAGCAGAGGGTGATGACGTCGGCGCCGATGTGGCCGTAGCTGATGGCCCCGTGGTTGGCGCCCCAGTTGTTCATGACGTCGTAGGCGGTCTTGAAAGCCCCTTCGCCCGTGGTGCGGGGGGCAAACCAGGTGCAGGGCCAGGTGTAATCGGTGCGTTTCCACAGCTTGTCGCTCACTTCGTCGGGCAGGTTTACCGTCCAGCCCTCGGCAATCTGCATCACCGGGCCAAGGCCCTTTACAAGGTTCAGGCGGATCATCGTGACGGGCATTTCGCTGCGGGTGAGAAAGCGCGAAGAGAACCCGCCGCCGCGGAAGTAGCCAAGGTCGGCCGCGTTCCAGGTGGTGGCCTTGAGGCAGGCGTCCATGTCCTTTTGGGTCATCTCCCAGAAGGGTTTGATAACGCCGTTTCCGTTTTCGTCCTTCACCTCGCCGCAGGCGTCGATGCAGGCCGCGCCCGAGTTGATGAGGTGGATAAACCCGCCCGACTCCTTGGCCACGCCGCTCAGCTCATATCCCGCGGCCTTCTTTACGGCCTCGGGGCTCCAGTAGGTGCGCACGTCGGCAAAAATCTGGGCGGTGTTCGTCAGCAGTTTGCCAAACAGCATACCCGCGCCGTTCAGCGTGTCGTTCTCGGTGGCCAGGATGTAGGGCTCGCGCGCTCCCTCCCAGTCAAACGAAGAGTTGAGCAGGCTCTCGGGGAAGTCGCAGTTGGGGTAGTAGTCGGTCCACTGGCGCTGGCCCTGGAAGCCCGCGGCGATGGCGTTGTGCCCTACCATCTCCTCTTCGCGGCCCTTCGGCAGGTTTTGGTTGCCGGCCATCAGGTCCTTGATGATGCACATCATCTTGACGATGAACTCCCAGCTCTCGGCCTTTTCGGCGTCGCTCTTGCGCAGCTCCTCGGGGTTTTTGTCAAAGCCCTCGGGGCAGTTTTCTTTGGTCCAGGCTAGGGCCTTTTGGTACTCGGCCTCGTCGTAGATGTTTTCTTCTATGCGGCGCAAAATCTCCACCTCGTCCACGCTCTCCACCCGCATGCCGAGGTACTCCTCAAAAAAGGCGGGGTCGATGGAAGAACCGGCAATGCCCATGCAGATCGAGCCGATCTGCAGGTAGCTTTTGCCGCGCATGGTGGCCGCGGCAATGGCCGAGCGGCCAAAGCGCAACAGCTTCTCCTTTACGTCGGAGGGGATCTCGGTGTCGTCGGCGCTCTGCACGTCGTGGCCGTAGATGCCGAAGGCCGGCAGGCCCTTCTGGGCGTGGGCGGCCAGCACCGAGGCCAGGTAGACGGCGCCGGGGCGCTCGGTGCCGTTAAAGCCCCACACCCCCTTGATGGTCTGGGGGTTCATGTCCATCGTCTCGCTGCCGTAGCACCAGCAGGGCGTCACCGTCAGGGTGATGTCCACGCCGGCCTTTTTGAACTGCTCGGCACAGGCGGCCGTTTCGCCCACCCGGCCGATCGTCGTGTCGGCGATCAGCACGTTCACCTTTTCGCCGTTCGAGTAGCGCAGGTTCTCCTCAAACAATTTTTTGGCGCTTTTGGCCATGTTCATCGTCTGCTCTTCCAGGCCCTCGCGTACCTTCAGCGGGCCGCGCCGCGCGTCGATGACGGGGCGGATGCCGATGACGGGGTAGTCTCCAACCAACCTGTTTTCAGCCATGTGTCTGCCTCCCTTTGGTATTCTGCATAAAGTTTATGTGCATAAATTGGTACAATTGTCAGGTTTTGCATAAGAGGGTCAATTCTCCCCAAATATCAGTACCATCACGAATATTATACTCTTGCCAGCTGGATAAAACTTGTAGTATACTCCTAATAAATAGAACAATATTCAGGAAGTGTGATAAAATGCAGGTTTTGGACCTGAAAGAATCGCGGCCTCGGGGCAGTTTCGATTTTCCCGTGGAGCTGTACAAGATCGACGAACAGCACCCGCGCTACCAGATGTCCTACCACTGGCACCAGGAGCTCGAGCTCATCCGGGTGCGCGAGGGCCGGTTCTCCTACATGGTGGACGACAGCACGGGTGTGGCGGGGCAGGGTGAGGTGCTGCTTGTGAACAGCGGCAGCCTGCACGCGGGCACCCCCGAGAAGGGCTGCCTTTACGACTGCCTCGTCTTCGACACGGCCGTGCTGGAGGGCGCGGGTACCGCGGGGCACCTGCTGCGCCGCTTCGGCGAACACAAGCTCCTCGTGGACACCCACCTGCCGCCAAAGGACGGCGAACTTGCCCGGGTGGTGGAAAAACTCTTTTCGGTGATGGCCCAAAAGAGGGACGGTTACCAGCTGCTGGCCAAAGGGCTGCTGTGGGAGTTTTTCGGCATCGTGTACGAGCAGGGCTACTACACCGAGAACCCCGCACAGAGCCACGGGGCCATTCGCAAGATACAGCAGTTAAAACAGGTGCTGGCCAGAATCGAACAGGGGTACGGCGGGCGCATCACCCTCGAGGAACTGGCCGAAACCGCGGGTATGACACCGAAATACTTCTGCCACTTTTTCCGCAGCATGACCGGCCGCACCCCCATCGATTATCTCAACCACCACCGTATCGAAGCCGCCTGCGCCCGCATTGCCGCGGGCGAAAGCAACATCACCGAGGTGGCCTACGACTGCGGTTTCAACGACCTCAGTTATTTCATCCGGGTGTTTAAACGCCACAAGACCCTCACCCCCAAACAATACTGCAAGATGTTGTCGCCCGGCAAGGTGCCGGCGGCCAAATAGAAAGGGAAACCCATGAAGACGAGAGCCGTGCGCCTCTACGGCGCGGGGGACATCCGCCTCGAGGAGTTCGCGCTGCCCGACATCGGGCGGGAGGAGATCCTTGTGAGGGTGATGACGGACAGCATCTGTATGTCCACCTACAAGTTCTATAAACAGGGCCAGGCGCACAAGCGTTGCCCGCCCGACGTGGGGCGCAACCCCGTCGTCATCGGGCACGAGTTTTCGGGCGACATCCTGCGGGTGGGAGAGCGCTGGCAAAACGAGTTTTCGCCGGGCCAGAAGTTCGCGCTGCAGCCCCAGCTCGACTACGAGCGATGCCCTTACACGCCGGGCTACTCCTACCCCTATTTCGGGGGCGATTGCACCTATGCAGTCTTGCCCGCAGAGGTGATGGAACGCGGCAACCTGCTTGCTTACGAGGGGGAAAGTTACTTCGAGGCCTCGCTTGGCGAGCCGGTCTCCTGCGTGATGGCGGGCTACCGGGTGAACCACCACGCCGACCCCGCGCGAAACCATGGGCGCCGCCCGGGCAGTAAAGCCGGGGGGTGTGTGCTCATCGAGGGTGGCTGCGGGCCCATGGGCCTCATGGCCACCGAGTACCCGCTGGCCCTGGAGGAGAAACCGAGGCTGGTCGTCGTCACCGACATCGACCCGGCGCGCCTGGCGCGGGCAAAGCGAGTCATTCCACCCGGGCGCGCGGCCCAAAAAGGGATAGAGCTGCACTACCTGAACCCCCGCGAGACACAGGACCTCTACGGGACGCTGCTCTCCCTTTCGGGCGGGCGGGGTTATGACGACGTCTTTGTCTACGCCCCAAAGGAAGAGCTCGTGGAACTGGGGGACCGCCTGCTGGCCCCGGACGGCTGCCTCAACTTTTTTGCGGGGCCGCTGGACAGCAGCTTCAGCGCACGGCTGAACCTGTACAACTGCCACTATGCGGGCACCCATTTCGTCGGGGTCTCCGGCAGCACCACGCAGGACCTGCGCGACGCGATCGACCTCGCCGCCGCAGGGAAAATCCGCCCGGCCGTCATGGTGACCCACGTCGGCGGCCTCGATGCCGTCGTGGACACGGTGGGCCGCCTGCCCGATATCCCGGGCGGCAAAAAGCTTATCTATACTCAAATTGAAATGCCCCTCGTGGCCCTTGACGACTTCGAAAAGCGGGGGGAGGAACAGCCGCTTTTCGCGCGGTTGGCACAGAGCTGCAAAAACCACGAGGGGCTTTGGAACGCGCAGGCAGAGAAGCTGTTGCTCGAGCATTTCGGCGTTGCCGCGGCAGAAGAAGTTTGAACAAAGATAAACAGCACAGAAAGGTGGAAGGAAAAATGAAGTATGCGGTGGGTGTGGATTTCGGGACGCTCTCAGCGAGGGCGGTGGTCATCGACGAAAACGGCAGGGAGCTGGCGGAATGTGTGAAAGAGTACCCCCATGCCGTGCTGGAAGAGGCGCTGCCCTCGGGCGAAAAACTCGGGGTGGACTGGGCCCTGCAGGACCCCGACGACTATCTGCTCTGCCTGAGTGAGACCGTCTACAACGCGGTGAGCGAGGCCGGCGTTTCGCCCGAGGACATCGCGGGCATCGGCATCGACTTCACCTCCTGTACCGTCATGCCCGTAAAGGCCGACGGCACCCCCTTGTGCAAGCTTGAAAAATACAAGGACGAACCCCACGCCTGGCCGAAACTCTGGAAGCACCACGCGGCGCAGTACTGCGCCGACATCGTGAACGAGGTGGCCGAAAGACGGGGCGAAGAATGGCTGCCCTACTACGGCGGCAAGCTCTCCAGCGAGTGGACGCTGGCAAAATCCCTGCAGATCCTGCACGAAGCGCCCGAAGTTTACGCCGAGATGGACAGGATCATCGAGGGTGGAGACTGGGTGATCTGGCAGCTCTGCGGCCGGGAGGTGCACAGCGAGTGCAACGCGGGTTACAAGGTACAGTGGCGCCCGGACAGCGGCTACCCCAGCCGGGCGTTTTTGCGCGAGGTGGACCCGGGTTTTGAAAACTTTGGCGAGAAGGTGCAGGGGGAGCTGAAACCCGTGGGTGCCCGCGCGGGGTATGTGACGGAAGAGATGGCCGAAAAATGCGGCCTTTCCACAAAAACCGCCGTCGCCGTCGGAATCATCGATGCCCACGCCTCGGTGCCTGCCTGCGGCATTGCCACCGGTGGCAAGCTGCTCATGGCCATGGGCACCTCCACCTGCCATCTGCTGCTCAGCGAGGTGGAAAAACCCGTGCCCGGCGTCTGCGGCGTCGTCAGGGGCGGCATCCTGCCGGGCCTGTATGCCTATGAGGCCGGCCAGAGCTGTGTGGGGGACCATTTCTCCTGGTTCATCGACAACTGCCTGCCCGAGAGCTACTGGGCCGAGGCGCACGAGCGGGACATCAGCCCCCACCAGGTGTTGCGCGAAAAGGCGGCGGGCCAACAACCCGGTGAGCACGGCCTGCTGGCGCTGGACTGGTGGAACGGGGTGCGCAGCCCCCTGATGGATTTCGACCTCTCGGGCGTGCTGCTGGGTCTCAACCTGCAAACAAAACCCGAGGATATCTACCGGGCGCTCATCGAGTCCACGGCCTACGGCACCCGCACCATCATCGAGGCCTTTAAGCAGACCGGTGTCCCGGTCGACGGCATCTACGCCGGCGGCGGCATCGCCCGCAAAGACCCGATGGCCATGCAGATCTACGCCGACGTATGCAAGGTAGAAATCCAGATCGTCGACTCCTCCCAGTCGGGCGCGCTCGGCAGTGCGATTCTAGGTTTCGCCGCCGCAGAGTGTTTTGGCGATGTCTACGACCTCGTGCGGAAGATCGGCAAAGCGGGGAACCTGAAGTACACGCCCCAGCCCGAAAACGCCGAAATCTACGAAAAGCTCTTTGCCAAGTACCAAAAACTCTCCGCCTATTTCGGCAAGGGCGGCAACGAGGTGCTGCACACTTTAAAAACATTGAGGTTGAACGCTAAAAAAGAACAGTAGTAAGGTTGATGAAGCGCGTTTCCCGCAGCGGGGCGCGGGGCATCGGCGCCACGGACGCACGAGTCCGCCCCAAGGGGGAGGGAGGGGCAGACCCCACTCGTGGGGAATGAAAAATACAGAAGTTTTTCGTGCCCCCCGCCTTCGGCGGGGGGCATATGAAATGTACCCGAAAAACAACGCAATGGGTGCAGTCGTTTTCTCCGCGAAGGGGCGCGTACCCTCGCGGGAGGAGGGCAGGGCCCCATAGCATTTATCTAGAAACAAAAAAGGAAGGGCAAAAGCCCTTCCTAATTTTCTGTCCGATGCCGCCAGCCTCCCGGAGGGCATAAAATTTGAGACGATCAGGGGGGATAGGCAGGCAAAGTCAATCGCTCGAAAAGGGGTGATAGTCATGCCCTGCGATGGCGGGGTGGCTTTCGGCCAGGTTGCGTATCTTGCAGGGCACCATGGAAGTTTTCGTCTGCTTTTCCCCGTTTTTCAAGGCGTTATCCAGCGTGGAGAGTGCCTGCCGGGCGATCTCTTTAATGTTCTGCTCCATGACGACGACGTCGGGGTTGATGTATTTAAACAGGCTGCCGAGCAGCAGCTGGTCGTAGGGCACGGAAAGGTCGTCAAAAACACCGACCTCCCACTGGAACCCCTCGCTGTCCGTGCGGGCCATGATCTCCTGCAGCTTATAGATATCGGCCGAGGTGCTGAGCACGATGGCGGAGTAGCGGTCAAGGTCTGCGATGGGCTGGTACTCGATGGGGCGGCGGCTGAAGATCAGCTCCTTGACGGGATGCAGGTTGTTCGCTTTCATCGCGCTGGCATAGCCGTCATAGCGCTCTTTCGTGACCGAGGTATAGAGAACCTCGCCGTGAAAAAGGAAGAGAATGTCCTCGTGTCCACGCTGGATCAAAGCCTCGGTAAGACGGTAAGCGGCATTTTCATTGTCTGAGGTGATGAAGGGACAGTCGCGCCCGTAGATGCCGCGGTCTATAAATACCAGCGGGATACCTGCGGCCTCAATGCTGTCAAACATATCAAGGTTTTCCTGGTTGTCGCAGGGATTGACAAGGATCCCGTCCACCTTGTGGTCCACGCAGTACTGCAGGCAGCGGCGTTCTTCCACGGGGTCTTCGTTTGTGTTGAACAGCAGCATGCGGTATCCACGGCGGTAGGCCTCCCGGCTCACTTCGTCGGCCAGCTTGTAAAAAAAACCATACTCCAGGTTTGCCTGTAAAAAAGCAAGGGTGGGTATGCCGTCACTGGGAAATGGCACGACGGAGCTGGCCTTCGTGCGGTAACCGCACTCACGCGCCACATCCAGTATGCGTTTGCGCTTTTCTTCGGAAAGACGGCACTCCTTGCCGTTGAGTACTTTTGAGGCCAGGGGCTGGGAAACACCGGCCCTCGCGGCCACCTCTTTCAGTGTGATTGATTTTGCCATAGTCTCTCCCGTCGCTCATCATCCGCCAATGTGCACGCGGATGCCTTTTTCTTCCATAATCTCTCCCGCGCGCCGCAGAGCGTCGCCGTCGGGGGTGGCGCCGTCAAACGCATAAGAAAGGCCAATTTTTTCGTACTTTGGCTCCCCCATGCGGTGGTAGGGCAGCAGGTGCAGTTCTTTCGCACCGATCTCTGCGGCAAACGCCGCCGTCTGCCGCAGGTTTTCTTCGTCACAGTTCACCCCGACGATTAGGGGCACCCGCAGGATGAACTCGGCGCCCGTCTCGGGGAGCCTGCGCGCATTTTCAAGGATGCGCTCGTTGGGCACGCCCGTAAACTGCCGGTGCTTTTCGCTGTCCATGTGTTTTATGTCGTACAGCACGAGGTCGGTGTGGGCCAGCACCGGCTGCAGATGCGCAAAGGGGGCGAGGCCCGTCGTCTCGATGGCCGTGTGGATGCCCCTCTGCTGCGCCCCGGCCAGCACTTCGGCGGCAAATTCCCACTGGGCCAGCGGTTCCCCGCCCGAAAGGGTGATGCCCCCGCCCGACTCCTCGTAAAAGGGCCGGTCTTTTTCGGCTTCGGCCAGCACCTCTTCGGCGCTCATTTCACGGCTTGAAAACCGCAGCGCCCCCGTGGGGCAAAATTTTTCGCAGCGGCGGCAGGCCGTGCAGAGGGCGCGGCCCACCGGGCGCTTTTGCTGGGCGCCGCTGCTGCACACTTTGGCGCAGCCGCCGCAACCGATGCACTTCGACGCCGTCACCATCAGCACGGGGCCGAGAGGCTGGGACTCGGGGTTTGCGCACCACAGGCAGCGCAGGGGGCAGCCCTGCAAGAAGATGTTCGTACGGATGCCGTGCCCGTCGTTCACGCTGTAGCGCTGTATGTCGAAAACAAGGCCGGTCATACGCTGTATTCGGTGCGGGCGATGATGGTGTCCTGGATGTCCTCGCACAGCTCGTGGAAAAAGGCGCTGTAGCCCGCCACCCGCACTACGAGCCCACGGTATTTCTGGGGGTCCGCCTTGGCCGCGCGCAGGGTGTCGCCGTCCACGATGTTGAACTGGATCTGCGCGCCACCCAGATTGATGTAACTGCGGATCAGCGAGGCGAATTTCTCCATGCCCTCTTTCGACTGCAGGGGGCCGGGCGTAAATTTCTGGTTGAAGATCAGCCCGTTGCCGCAGCGGGTGTGGTCGATGGCCAGGGCCGACTTCATGGCCGCCGTCGGGCCGTTTAAATCCACGCCGTTCATCGGCGAGATGCTGTCGGCAATCGCAGAGCCGGAGAGCCGCCCGTCCGGCGTGGCGCCGGTCTTTTCTCCGAAGGGCACATAGGCCGAAATCGAGATCAAAGACCCCACAAAAGGCCCGCCGAGATAGGAGCGGTGCCGTGCGAGTTCATCGAAGAAGACGTCGGTGGCATAACGCACATAGCCGTCCACTTCGGGCAGGTCGTTGCCATATTTCGGCACCCGGTTCAGCAGGTACTGGCGCAGGGGCTCGTTGCCCTCGAAGTCGTTGTCCAGCGCGTCGATCAATTCCTCCATCGTCACCAGCTTCTCGTCAAACACCGCCTGCTGGATGCCCATGAGGGCGTCGCCTGCGTTGGCCACGCCGATGCCCAGCACCGAGGTCCAGTTGTACTTCGCCCCGCCCGAGGTGGCATCCACCCCGCGCTCGACGCAGTTGTCCACAAAAAGGCTGACCAGCGGGATGGGTGCAATCTCCTCGTGCACGAGGTCGATGAGGTTGTTTTCGATCGCGTTGTGTGTCACCGAGTGGGCCATCTGTTTTTCATAGGCCTCTTTGATCTGCTCCATCGAGGTGAACGTACGCGCGTCGCCGGTTTTCGGCCCCACCTGCTTGCCGGTGATGCGGCAGCGGCCGTCGCTCAGCGCCAGCTCCAGCACCTTCGTCAGGTTGAGGAAGCCGCCGTTCGCGCGGCCCCAGGTGTTCTTGGGCATGGTCTCCATGCAGCCCACCGGCACATACTCGCGCGCGTCCTCCAGGCTGACGCCCAATTTCAACATCGCCTCGGTGAAGGTGTGGTCGTTCGTCAGCTGCGGCATGCCCGAACCCATCTTGATGGCCTCGATGGCCCGCATGAGCAGGGACTGGGGGGTGCCTTTGTGCATGCGCACCGTGAAGTTCGGCTGCATCAGCCGCAGGTGCAAGCTGGCCTCCAGGCAGCGGTAGGAGAGGTCGTTCGTCGCGTCCTCACCCTCGGGCGAGAGCCCGCCGATGGAGATGTTCTGCCCGGTGGGCTGCCCCACGTTGATGATCGAGTCGGCCCCCGCAAACAGTTTCACGGGTTCGGTCAGCTTGATCCAAAACGCCTCGAGCACCTCCTGCAGCTGGGCCTTCGGGGCCCCCCGGCCAAGGTCCTGTGCATAGAAGGGGAACATGTACTGGTCGAAACGGCCCGGCGTGTAGGAGGTGCCGTTGTCGTTGATCTGCAAAATGAGCTGGTTAAACCAGACCACCTGGCAGGCCTGCCAGAAGGTGGCCGGCGGGTTTTCGGGGATGTACCGGCAGTTGTCTGCGATGGCCAGCAGCTCTTTTCTGCGGCCCTCATCGGTCTCTTCGCCGGCCATCTGCACGGCCAGATCCGCATACCGATGGGCGAAGGCGATGATCGCGTCGATGATGATGAGGCAGGAGTCGTAGAAAATTTTCCGTTTCCAGGCGTTCGACTCGTCGAGCCTCATCTCGGCCAGCTTCTGCTCAATCTCCGTGCGTATGCCCTTAAAACCCTTTTGCAGGATGCGTTCGTGGTCGATGACCACATGGCCGAAGCCGCCGGTCTCGTGGTGGCCGATGGCGAAGACCATGGCGTCGAAACGCTGCAATTTCGTGTCCTCGGGGATCATCGCCATCATCCTGTCGTGCAGGGTGCGCCCCTTCCAATAGGGGTATAGCTCCTCCATGAAGACACGGCGGTCCTCGTCGCTCAGGATGAACTTGTCGGCCGGGCGGGTCTCAAACTCGTCGATCTCGTCGTAGATCCACTGCACGGCATACTCAGGGAAGACGTTCCCGCTGCGCTGTTTGGGTGCCTGGTGGCCCACGATCAGCTCGTCGCTGAGAATGTAGACCTTCATATTCCGTAAAATGTGATCGAGGGCTTTTGCGCGGCGCAGCATCATGTGTTCGCCTTCTGTTTGCTTGTAACTCTCGGTCAGCAGGACGGCGCGCTCAGTGCAAAAATAAGGCTCCACCTGGATGACCCTGTCCCGCAGCCGCTGGCAACGCTCAAAACCCGCGCTGCCCTGTGGCAGGGCGTCCTGGATGTCGATGGTAATGTCCCGTGTCATGGTGTTTCCTCCCTCGAAACCGGTAAATGTTTATCTAGTCTTGAACGGGTCTTCTTGCCTATAGTATATAGAAAAGGGAGAAAAAAGTAAAGAAATAATTACCAGAATCTACAAATTGAACAGAAGATTCTGGTAAATAATGGCAATATCAATGGTAAAACTTTCTCACATTTTACGACAGGCGTCTGCGGCCGCCTCGCAGATCATCTCGCTGACCGTGGGGTGGGGGTGGACGGTGGCGGCCAGTTCCCGCACCGTACACTCCAGCCGCAGTGCAAGGCAGAGCTCGCCGATCATGTCCGAGGCCCGCGGGCAGAGCAGGTGCGCGCCGAGAATCTCCCCGGTGGCGGCGTCGGCCACAAGTTTCGCAAAACCGGCCTTCTCCCCCATAATCAAGGCCTTCCCGTTGGCAAGGACATTGCTTTTGCCCACAAGTGTTTTGACCCCTTTGGCCTTGGCCTGGTCCTCGGTCAGGCCCACACTTGCCGCCTCGGGCTGGGTGTAAACGCAGCCCGGCACGATACGCGGGTCATACCGGGTGTCCCGCCCGGCCAGCGTGTCGGCCACGCAGGCCCCCTGGGCAGAGGCCGCGTGGGCCAACATCTGCTCGCCGCGCACGTCCCCGATCGCATAGATGTTTTTCTGTTCGGTGCGCAGCCGCTCGTCGGTTTGCACGGCCCCGTTTTTCCCCGTTCGGATACCGGCGGCGGCCAGGTCCAGCCCCTCCGTGTTCGCGCGTCGGCCCGAGGCCACCAGCAACCCGTCGCAGGCCACGGCCTCGGTTTTTCCCTGCCGCTGCATCTCACACGACAGGCCGCCGCCCTCTTTTTTCACCGAGAGCAACTTTGCCGAGGTGGAAAACACGACGCCCTCTTTTTCCATTTTTTTACGCAGTGCTGCCGAGAGTTCCCCATCCATTTCGGGCAGGATGG
This sequence comes from Ruminococcaceae bacterium OttesenSCG-928-I18, assembly GCA_030266325.1. Lineage (GTDB taxonomy): Bacteria > Bacillota > Clostridia > Oscillospirales > Ruminococcaceae > JAAYCI01. Next base: position 25,968 of record JAJDHT010000001.1, on the reverse strand, counting down.
TCTCCATCATCTCTGCGATCTGTACTTCGCAGCCAAACCCCGCGAGGATCGAGGCGAACTCGACACCGATGACGCCGCCGCCCAAGACCAGCATCTTTTGGGGATACTTCTCCATGGCCAGCATCTCGTCGCTCGTGTACACGCCTTCGCTCTCAAGGCCCGGGATGGGCGGCAGGGCAGGTGCTGAGCCCGTGGCGATCAGTGCGTTTTGAAACTTCACCGTCGTTTGCGGCCCCTCCAGAAAAACGCTGTCGGAGCCCGCAAACCGGGCCCTGCTCTGCACGACCTCCACGCCGCTTTGTTTCAGAAGGCCCTGCACACCCGTACGCAGGCGCTTTATGACACCCTCTTTGTGCTTTTTCAGCTGCCCGAAGTCCATCGAGGCCGGCGGCACCAGCACGCCTTCCTCCTTCAGCCCGCCAAGCCCGGTGTAGTCGTGGGCGGCTTTCAGCAATACTTTGGTCGGGATACAGCCGCGGTTGAGGCAGGTGCCACCCAGCTCCCGTTGCTCGGCCAAAAGGACGTGTAGTCCGTTTTGGGCCGCCCGCTCGGCCGCCACATATCCGCCGGGGCCGCCGCCAATCACCACGAGGTCATAGTTCTGTTCCATTTTATCTCCCCTCACTGCTCTCTGTTTTCAGGGTCTCTGCCGGGAAATAGAAAAGGGCATTTGCGCCTGCGGCTCTGGTATGCCGCGCCGCAGATGCCCTTCTGTCACCCTCGGTGTCCTGCCGGTTTCACAACATCAGGCAGGGCGCTTCAAGGTATTGGCGCGCCCTGGCCAAAAATTCGGCGGCAAGCGCCCCGTCCACGACGCGGTGGTCATAGGTCAGGCTGAGCGTCATGCAGGGTTTCACCACGGCGGCGCCCTCTTCGGCCACGACGCGGTCGGCCACCCGTCCGGCGGCCAGAATGCCCACCTCGGGCGGGTTCACGATGGCAAAGAAGCCGTCGAGGCCAAACATGCCGAGGTTTGAGACCGTAAAAGTGCCGCCCTTATACTCTTCGGGCCGCAGGTCCCCTTCGCGGGCCCGCGTGGCCAGGTCGCCAATCTCCCGGTGCAGGCTCTCCAGGTTCTTTGTCTGTGCGTCTTTGATGTTCGGCACAATCAGCCCCTGCTCAAGCGAGACCGCGACGCCGAGGTTGACCTGCCCGTGCAGCGTGAGACCCTCTTCGGTCAGGGTGCTGTTCATCGCGGGAAAATCCCCAAGGGCACGCACGGCGGCCAGTACGATAAAGTCGTTATAAGAGAGTTTCTGTTCAAGTGTGGCCAGTTCTTTGCGCGCCTTTGCCACCGCGCTCATGTCCACTTCCACCCAGTGGTAGGCGTGGGCCATGGTCTGCACACTTTTCAGCATGTTGTCGGCAATCACGCGGCGCATGCCCGTAAGCGGCGCCGTCTGCCCGGCGGGCGAAGTGGCGGCGGCCTGCACATCGGCCTTCATGATGCGGTTTTGGTCGCCGCTGCCCGCAATCGAGGCGAGGTCGACGCCCTGCTGGCGCGCCAGTTCCCGGGCCACGGGCGTCGCTTTCGGGGCGCTGCCCGTCGCGGTCTCCACATCTTTTGCGGTCACCATACCGTCGACACCCGTGCCGATGAGGGCGGCAAGGTTGACGCCCCGCTGTTTCGCCAGCACCCGCGCCTTGGGCGAGGCCAGTGTTTTCCCGGTGGGCGCCGGGGCCTGCCGCCGGAGCGGAACCGGAGGGGTCGCTTCGGCGGGTTTTTCCGCCGCCGGTGCAGCCTGCCCGTCGCCGGGCTGGGGCAGCGTTTCGTCCAGGCTGTCGGCAAGGTACCCTACGGGCAGGGTCACCGGCACCTCATCGCCCTCCTCGTGTAAAATTTGCACGAGATAACCCGAGGCCGTGGCGTCGATGTCCACCTGTGCCTTGTTCGACTCGACGGTCATCAGCAGTTCCCCGGCTTTCACATACTCGCCCAGGCTCTTGTGCCAGGCCGTCAAAACGCCCTCTTTCATGGTGGTTCCAAGCTTCGGCATGACGATTGTCTTTACCATACTCAGTACTCCATCACTTTGCGCACGGCGGCTTCGATGTCCTCTTCGCCGGGCAGCATAGCGTCTTCGAGTGTCTTGCTGTAGGGTACGGGGCACTGCTGGGCCGCCACCCGCTGGATGGGCGCCTCGAGATAACCGAAGGCGTCCTCGGCCAGCATGGCCGCAAGCTCCGCGCCGATGCCGCAGGTGCGGTTGGCCTCGTGCACCACCACGGCACGCCCCGTCTTTTGAACAGATTCGGTCAGCGTCTCCCTGTCCAGCGGCACGAGGGTACGCGGGTCCACCACCTCAACGCTCAGGCCCTCTTTCGAGAGTTTTTCGGCCACGCTCAGGGCCTTCACCACCATCAGCGAAGTGGCGATGACGGTCACGTCGGTGCCGGCTTTTTTAATGTCGGCCTTGCCGAAGGGGATGAGATATTCACCCTCGGGCACTTCGCCCGGCAGGTTGTACAGTTCCTTGTGGTCAATGAAGATGACGGGGTTGTCGTCCCGGATGGCGGTTTTCATCAGGCCCTTGGCGTCGGCCGCGCAGGAGGGCATGACCACTTTCAGGCCGGGTGTGTGCATGAACCAGGCCTCAAGGCTTTGGGAATGCTGGGCCGCCTGCCGCACATAGCCGCCCTGCTGCGTCTTGATCACCAGCGGCACCACGGCCTTGCCACCGAACATGTACTTGATTTTGGCAATCTGGTTTGCAATCTGATCCATGGCGCAGGCGGCAAAGTCCACATACATCAGCTCGCACACAGGGCGCATGCCGGTCACGGCGGCGCCAAGACCCACTCCGGTAATGGCAATCTCGCTGATGGGCGTGTTGAAAACCCGCTGTTTTCCATAGTCGGCACAGAGGCCCTCACAGGTTTTGTAGGGGCTGCCCAGATGGGTGACGTCCTCGCCCATGATGAAGACGCGCTCGTCCCGGTCCAGTTCCTCGCGCAGCGCCTCGTTGACGGCCTGCACATATTCCATCGTTTTCGCGGCCATTATTTCACCCCCGTTTCGGTAAACACGTCGTCCATCACCGTGGAGGGGTCGGGGTAGGGGCTCTCGAGCGCAAACTTCGCCGCCGCCTCAATCTCCTCGGTCATCTTTTGTTCTATTGTATCCAGTTCCGTGCGTGTGAGCTTATAGTCCTTCATCAACACTTTCTCGAACCGTGGGATGGGGTCTTTCTTCTTCCAGTCGGTCAGTTCCTTCTCGGTGCGGTAGTTCAGGGGGTCGCCCTCCCAGTGACCGCGCCAGCGGTAGGTTTTGAACTCGATTAGGGAGGGGCCGCCGCCGCTGCGGGCGCGGTCAATGGCCTTTTCGGCCAGGTCGTATACGGCCAGAACATCATTGCCGTCGGCCTTTTCCCCGGGCATGCCGTACCCCGCGGCACGCTTGTAAATGTCATGCTCCTTCGAGCTCTCGTTGATGGATACCGTCATACCGTACAGGTTGTTTTCGCAGATGAACACCATGGGCAGGTTCCACAGCGCCGCCACGTTCATCGCCTCGTGAAAGGCGCCCTCGTTGGCCGCGCCGTCCCCGAAATAGGCAATCGAGACCTGGTCGGTGCCGCGCATCCGGATGCTGAGGGCCGCGCCCGCCGCACAGGGAATGCCCCCGCCCACGATTCCGTTGGCGCCCAGCACACCCTTGTCGCGGTCGGCGATGTGCATCGAGCCGCCGCGCCCTCTGCAACTGCCGGTCTCCTTGCCCAAAATCTCGGCCATGGCGGCGTCGCTGGCCACGCCTTTGCCCAGCACGTGCCCGTGCCCGCGGTGGGTGCTGCAAATATAGTCGTCGTCCCGCAGGATATGCCCCACAGTGGAGGCAATGGCCTCCTCGCCGATGTACAGGTGGATAGACCCCCCGACCAGACCCTGGGCGTTGAAATCCAGCGCCTGAAACTCGAATTTCCGAATGCGGTGCATCATCTCATAGATGCGCAGCAAATCCGTCTTTTTTCTCTTCATCCTTCAGCCTCCTTTGCCCCTTTGGCTCCTCCCGGGACGTTGTAGTTTCATAATACCATAGCGAAATCGATTGCGCAACCGATTTCGCAAAGGCAAAACAGAGAGAATTGCGTCCGGTTTTTGTCTAATTTATATAAGAAAAGTCCTTTTTTTGCAGGGGGATAACGCTGCCCCAAAGGGAGAAGGGGTTCCGTCTTGGAGGGCAGGCGTACAATGGCAAAAAAACACACCCCTAAAAAGGGGTGTGTGGGGAGCATTAGGATGTGATTACACTTTGCGGTGGCGGTTGAAAACCTGGATTTTATGCCGCGCCATCTCGATCAATGCATCGCGGCCCTCCCGTGTGATGTCGCGCAGCTGGGCCGTCCGCCCATTCTTTTCGTAGGCCGCAATGACACCGTCGTTGAAGGCCATTACAAGGTCGGTGCCTACGTTGATCTTCGAGACACCCAGGCGGACAAGCTCTGCGATATCGTCGTCGGGCGTGTTGGAACCGCCGTGCACAACGATAGGGCAGGGGGTCTTTTCGACGATGGTTTTGGCCAGGGCAAAGTCAATCTTGGGGGTGGAAGAGTAAAGTCCGTGCGCTGTGCCGATAGAGATAGCCAACGCGTCCACCTCGGTGCGCAGCACAAACTCTCGGGCCTGCTCGGGGTCGGTCATGCCCGAAGAGCGCACCTCTGCGGGTTCGTCCGCATCAAAAATGGTGCCCAGCTCGGCCTCCACCGAAACGCCCCGCTCGTGGGCATAGGCCACAACCTCCTGGGTGGCCCTGACGTTGGTGTCAAAATCGTCGCTCGAGAGGTCGATCATGACGCCCGAAAAGCCCGAGTCCACACAGAGCTTTGCCTGCTCGAAGTTGTGCCCGTGGTCCAGGCTCAAAGCGACGGGCATGCTGCTGTTCGCCGCGGCCACCTGTGTCATGGCCACCATGTAGTCCGCCCCGGCGAACTGCAGGTCTTCACGGAAAAGCTGCACGATCAGCGGAGATTTTTCAAGTTCCGCCGCACGCACCACAGCCTGGATGGTCTCCATGTTCACGACGTTGAAGGCCGGTATGGCATAGCCGCCTTTGGCCGCTTGTTGCAGCATGTATCCAAAAGGTACAAGTATCATCTCTTCCTCCATTCAAAAGGGCATACGCCTCTCAGTATCCTGTGCTTGGGGTCTGCATGTGGATGTCGGGCCCGAAGAATTTGTAGAGAGCTACCTCTTCGTCGCCGGTGTTTTTGACCGTGTAGCCCTGCAGGGCACGCTCATGGGTGACAAGCAGCTCGTCGTCGCAGTGCTCGAGGTCTACCGCCCCCGCCTTCATGCGAACGCCGTCGATGTCCACTTCCCCGTGCCAGATGAACAGGTTGTGCACGCCGGGCTCCTTGCTGAGGAAGGTTTGGCCCGGTTTCAAAAGCAGGCGCTTACCAGAAAATTTGGGCGTGCCATAATAGATCCACTCTTCGAAAACTTCGCCCTGGGCGGTCTCTTCCACCTTGCGGGGGAAGAGGTGCCGTTTTTTGAAGAACTCGGGGTCCCCGCTGGCCTCCCAGTCCACCTGATGTAGGGCGGCCAGCTCTTCGCCGTATTTTTCAATCTCCGCCTGCGGCACGTCTTTGGCCAGCATGCTTTTTGAGATTTTGTAACCACTCACGACGGGTTGGAAGATGGCACCTACGTCGGAAGACTCCTGTAATTCCATGGTCAGTGCGCTGCCCGGTGCGTGCAGGATACCCGAATCGAGGAAAAAGCCCTCGCCCGGGACGTTGAGGAACGCCTGTGAATATTTGAGGATCTCCTCTTCGCCTCCCTCCCATTTTTGCATCAGGGGCAGGAAGTAGTCATACTGCATGTTGTTTTCCACGAGGAACCGCTGCACACCGAAAAAACTTTCGGGATGGGGCCCCATGGGTGCGTCGAGGAAATGGTAGGCTTCGTCCTTTGGGTTTTTGTCCGCGTCCAGGTTCTCCGCCTTCTGGTGGATATGCATGAATAGGCGCGTGCCAAAGTCAAAAATCTTGGCAAGCCGGTCAAGGCACCCGTGTTTTTTATAGTAGGCTTCGCCCAGAATTTCGGCGCCGTTTGTCTCCAGGGCCTCGGTGAGCAGGATGTTTTCGCCGGGAATTTCGAGGGCGCTGATACCCTCGCCCGGCACGTCCTGCTCGTGAACGGCGTGGGTCTCGGAACAGAACCAGCGCTCGCAATAAAAACCACGTTTTCCGGCGTTATATTCCTCTTCCTTCAGACCCAGCCGCTTGCCCGGGGGAAGGAAATCGTGCGCGACAAATGCGGGACGCAACTTCAAAAGCCCGTTTGAGCCCTTGATAAAATCAGAGATTATCTGCGTTTGGTCTTTCATTCAACAAGCCTCCCGACTGTGTATATATACCAATTGAAAACAAGGGAATGACAACGACCGTTAGGAGTGTCATAAGTCTGCTTGAAATTGGTATTAACCCTTGATGCTGCTGGAGGTGACGGCCTCTACAAATTTGTTTTGCAAGGCGAGGAAGACAATCACCGTGGGCAGGGACGCAATGACGGACATCGCCATGAGTAAGCCATATTGCCTTGCGGCGCTCGCCTCCGAGTAACTGGCCATGATGGTGGACATACCTACCGGTAGCGTCATCGAAGCCTCCGAGAAGGTGACAAGCAAAGGCCAGAAGAAGTTGTTCCAGGAGTTGACGAAAGTCAGGATGATCATGACGGAGACAGCCGGGCCCGAGAGCGGCACGAAAATCCGCCAAAGGATTTTCCAGTGATGAGCGCCGTCCAGCAGGGACGCCTCAATCAGTTCATCTGGGATCGAGCGGAAGAACTGCACCAGCAGGAAGACGCCGATGGCCTCACTGACCTGCGGGATGATGACCGAGGCCGTCGTATCCATCAAATTGACAGCGCGCACCATTTTGTACACCGGAATCGCCGAGAGCTCTTTGGGGATCATGATGGTGGCAAGCATCAGGACCATCAGCAGGGGCTTGAGCTTAAACTCCATCTTTGCCAGCGCATAGGCAGGCATGATGTAGAAGATGCTGGAGAGAAGGATGGTCCAGACGGTGACGAGGATGCTGTTGCGCATCCACTCCACAAGCGGATAGGCTTCGAAGGCCCGTTGATAGTTTTCTAAAGTGGGATTTTCGGGAATCCAGACAATCTCATTGGTGAAAATCTCCTGCATCTCTTTGAAAGAGGTGGAGAGAATCCAGAAGAGGGGCAGGAAAGCGGCGACCGTCAGGACGATAAGAACAATGTATAAAATAAGTTTTCCGAAAGTGAAATGATGCTTTTTCTTATTGATTTCTGCAGTCTCCATCATTCATCCCCCTTTCCCTTGGCAAGCTTTTTCGTCTTGTCCCTGTCCATAAACAGCAGGAAAACGATAGCCGAGAGAACCAGGATAATGAGGAACAGCATCACACCGATGGTAGAGGCATACCCGAGTTTGAACTCGCGGAAACCCTTGATATACAGATACTGCACAAAAGACAAGGTGCTGTAGTTGGGGCCTCCGCCCGTCATGACATACACCTGGCCAAACATCTGCATGGAATAAATAACGGTTGTTATCACCACGAAGAAGGTTGTATTCTTCACAAGCGGAATCGTAATACTGAACAGCTTGCGCAACGGTCCCGCGCCGTCAATGCTGGCGGCTTCCAGCAGGTCTTTCGGGATGTCCTGCAGCGCGGCGAGGTAGATGATCATATTATATCCGATCGTCCACCAGATCGAGGCGATGGCAACGCCCAGCATGGCCGTGCTCTCCTGCGTAAGCCAGTTGATGGGGCCGATGCCGACCATACCCAGTATTTGGTTGATCAGGCCGTGTTGTCCGTCCAGCAGCCAGCGCCACACGATGCCGATGACCGTGATCATCAGGACATAGGGCATGAACACGGCGGTGCGGGCGATGATGCGGCCCTTGAGTTTTGTGTTGAGCAGCAGGGCCAGCAAAAAGCCGAAAACGACATTGACCGGGCCGACATAGAGCAGATACTGGAAAGTATTACGGATCACCCGGTAAAAATGAGGGTCGTTAAAAAGAGTCTTATAGTTTTCAAAGCCGACAAACCCTGTGGTTTTCACAAGATCCATTTCAAAAAGGCTGTAATAGAAATTCAGAAATATGGGCAGAATTTTAAAGACAAAAAGAAGAATGAAAAAAGGCAGAATGAACAGAAGCAGGGTACCCGTACTCCTACGCCATTTAGGTATATCCTGTTTACTCGCTTTGCTCCCCATGGGGTACCTCCCTCAGCAATCACCAACGAATAGGGGGCGGTTCGGGGAATCGAAAGATTCCCCGAACCGCGTATGAATGTAAGAACGAATTAGCTCTGCAGGATTGAATCCACTTCGCCAGCGGCGGTGTCCAGAGCTTCCTGAGGCGTTTGGTCACCCCTCAGGGCGGAGAAGATGCCGTTGAGGATCGGGGAGAGTTGGTTGTCTGCGCCGATTTCAGCGGTCTTCGGGATCAGGGGCTCGTAATGCACGATCTCAGCCTGGTCGATAAAGGCTTTGACGTATTTGTAGTTGTCCATGCTTGTGTATTCTTCGGACTGCTGCACAGTGTAGGAGGCCGGGATCTGGCCACTGGAAATGCCCCACTGTACGGAGTTTTCTGCGATCCAGCTCACGAGGGTGATCGCAGCAGCTTCACGGTCTTCACCGTTCGACTGGGCGGGCAGGGTCAGGGTGTGGGAACCGGCCCATACAGCGGCCTCGTCAAAGATCTGCGGGAACGGAGCGGTGGTGAATTCGAAACCGGAATCCACAGCGGTAGGTACGAACCAGGGGCCCTCAATAACCATGGCCACGTTGCCGCTCAGCCAGTCGCGGTCGATGTCGGCTTCCAGCTCGGGGGCGACCTTCTGGGTGAAGATCAGGTCAGACAGGAAGGTCAGGGCTTCCGTGCCTTCGGGGCTGTTGAAAGCGGAGGCACTCATATCCTCGGTGAGGAATTCGCCGCCCGCCTGGTACAGCAGGCCGTACCAGTAACGCATGGAGTGGGCGTGCTCGGCGCCCAGGGCAATGCCGTGCTGGTTTTCGTTGGTCAGTGCTTCAGCGGCAGCCAGGAAGTCTTCCTTGGTCTCGAAGGTCATTTCGGGATCAAGACCGGCGGCTTCAAACAGTTCCACGTTTTTGAAAACAGCCATCGGATGGTAATCCAGGGGGATACCATACTGGACGCCTTCATAGCCGTTGCCAGTCCAGATGTTTTCGGAGTAATCGTCGGCGCTGACACCGAGTTGTTCGGTCAGATCGTCCAGCGGGGCAATCATCTCGCGCGAGGCGAAGTTCGGGATATCGGTGGCGTGCATGATGATCGCGTCAGGGCCGGCATCGGTGCCGTAGCTGGCGGCGAATTTGGTGAACATATCGCTCCAGGGCGCCGTATAGAATGTGACATTGATGTCGGGATGTTCCTCGTTAAAATTGGCAACCATGCCTTCCATTGCTTTTGCATCGTCGCCTGTGAACCCAGCCCAGAGGTTGATGTTCACTGCGTCGCCAGTGTCTGCCGCTGCGGCGCCTGCGCCCGAAGTGCCGGTCGCTGCGGCGTCCCCACTACCATCAGCCGGTGCGGCCGAGTCTGTGCCGCCGCCGCAGCCTGCAAGTGCGAGTGTCAGCATCATAATGAGGCTTACAAAAATCGCTAGCTTTTTCATTGGATCCTCCTTAAAACTACTTTTTGGATGGATAGACGGACTGTTTTCCTGAACCGGTATCATGAGAACGTTGTGCCGCATCACCTCCGTTATGGTTGGGATACTGACCTATACTCCATATAAAGAGAGGAAAAGCCATCTCTCTTTAGGAAACAAGGGTAGGGAAAACGAACTTTAGTTTTTTTTCTCAGGAAGATAGCATGCGAATTTTGTGGGCAGCAATACGGTTTTGTTTTCCTGCACACCCATTTCAATCCGTTCCATCAGCAGGTCTACCGCCTGAAGCCCCATCTCAAAAACCGGGGTCTCCACCATACTCAGGTGGGGGGTGAAATCCTCGTTCCATTTGAAACTGCCAAAACCGGCCACAGCCGTTTCTTCTGGAATATCCACCCCGCGCTTGTGCAGAAAATGCACGGCGGCCAAGGTGAGTTTGTTGCCGGCCACAAAGAGCAGCTCGGGCAGAGGGCGGTCTTTATAAAAGGTTTCAAACCGCTCTACGGTTTGGGTTTTGTCCTCGTAATCTTCGAATTCGATCAGGGCGCTGTTTTCTTCGGGGATCCCATACTCCCGCAGCGCGTCCTGAAAGCCGCGTATGCGGTCGTCCACCGGCCACAGGCTGCGCAGTGCGTAGGGCATGTCGATGCGCCGGTATCCCAAATCCAAAATGCGTTTCGTGGCGTCGCGGGAAGAAGAATAGCTGTCCACGCCCACATAACAGGTCTCCATATCTTTCATGTAGCGGTCGATGAAAACCAGCGGGAGGTTGGTGTCCAATATGTTGCGGATAAAGCTGCGGTTCTGGCAGGTGGGTGCGAGGATGATGCCGTCGATTTGTTTTTGAAGCAAAAGCTGCAGGTACATTTTCTCTTTTTTTGGGTCTTCTTGGGTATTGCACAAAATGGTGTTGTAGCCATAGCGGTTCGCATTGTTTTCACAGGCGCGGATAATCTCCAGGAAATGGTCGTTATTGAGGTCGGCCACCACCATGCCAATGGTTTTTGTGGAACGCACACGCAAACTCCGGGCCAGGTCGTTGGGCTGGTAATGCAAGTCCTTGATGGCCTTCTGCACGCGCTCGGTGGTGTCGCCATTGACAAACCGCGTCTGGTTGATCACATGGGACACGGTGGACACGGAAACGCCGGCGCGTCTCGCCACATCCTTCATCGTCGCCTTCATTATGGTTCACTCCACCCCTTCGCCCGTCGCTGGCACCCCAGGCGCTTTTCTCACATGAATTAATGGAAAGGATGGAAATATCTTAACACGGTACAAACGTTTGCGCAACCGTTTGTATTCGATTCGAAGGGGACAGGATGGAGAGATTCCAAGCGGTTTTTTGTGCACTTTTCCCATAGGTCAGCCGCTGGGGGCTTTCCTCGAAAACAGGCTTGTGGTAAACGGCGGTTATTTCGCTTTGGGGTATTCGGTGCAGAGCAGGCGATAGGGCGGCTCGTCCTCTTCGATGGTGGGAAACCGCCCCAGTTCCTCATAAAAACGGTTGTCTTTCTCATCGTCGTTGCAGGTGGAAACTTCGCCAATCAGGGTGGCACCCGACCCCGGCTCGATGATGAACTCATGGTAGTAATAGGGATAGAGCGTCATACTTTCGCCGGGTTTCAGGACGACATCCGAGCCGGCCTTGACCCTATATTTCCGGCCGTCCTTGTTGATCTCCACGTCGGTATCGGCTTTTTCCCCATCCTTGGTGGCGTTAAAAAGGCGAAAGACGATGTTGCCGCCGCCGCGGTTGATGATGTCTTCCATCTTCAGCCAGTGAAAATGCATGGGAGAGACCTGCCCCTCTTTCACCATGATGATTTTTTCGGCATAGGGTTTTTTGTATTTGTCGTTATGGGGGTTTCCGTTGCGCAGTGTGATGAGCGCCAGGCCAAGTTCGTCGAATTTACCCATTCCGTAGTCCGTCACGTCCCAGCCCAGCATGTTGTCGCGGATTTCATCATACTCCCCACTTTTGTCCTCCCAGTCCGCGGGGGTCCAGTGGCAAAACGCAGGCAGCTGGAAGCAGTGCTTTTCCAAAAGCGCTTCCATCTCTTTGATCACCTTGTTGATTTCAGAACGTTTCATGCGCCTCTACTCCTTAGTTATTATAGTAATTCTTGTTTCAGTGTGTCTATCTCCTGCGCCCCATCCAAAACCGTCAGCGTCAGCTCAATGCGCTCGGTTTCGAAGGCGCCCAGCCGGTGCACCGTACCCTCTTTTTCATGGTAGGGCCTCCCATACACCGACGAATTTGCAGGCTCCAGCCCCATGACATAGTCTCCGCTGGCCGTGGATTTCCACTGCATGAAGTAAGGCAGCTGCCTTTGGTTAAAGCCGAGTTTAAAACCGAGGCCGATTTTTTCGTTGATGAGCGCCGCGAAGGTGTTTCCCTCGGGGTCGGTTTTCAGGCTGTGGAGGAAGACATATTCGGGTTCATTGGGCCTTGGGGGAGGCATTTCACTCCAGGCGTCCTGATGGGAACGGCTGATTTCATCTCTTGGGCAGGTCTCGCTTGCGGGCAGCACCACCCGGGCGGTTTCGTCCAGCAGAGGGTAACCGAGGTTAAAGTGATAGAGAAGCATCAGGGGTTCGCTCCGAAACGCCTCGTTTGTGAACTCGTCACAGATTCGCACGCTTTTTTCGCCGAACACCGTTTCGATGCTTCTGCGCAAAACGATGTTTTCCCCGAACAGTTCCGCCTCCCGCATTTCGCCGCACAGCTTCAGGAGATAGTTGTCCCCGTCCCAAAAAGCGTCGGCGGTGCGGTGTTGTGAGGGCGTAGTGCGCAGGCGGCCATGCATGGGATAGTGTTTTCCCTCCACCGTGCAGGGCGCACAGATATTTTCCGCCCCGCTTGTGAAAAAGAGCCCGCCCATGATGCTGCGCTGCGCTTCCTGGCCGTGGGTGTCATAGGGGGTTCGGCCAATCAGTCCGGGTTTTGCCAGAAAATGGAAGTTGACCCCTTTATAGGAAAAGTCCCCGATATCAAGGCATTTGTCGCCCAGCGCTTCGAAGCACAACTCTCCGTTTTTCACAAGATACCCATCCAGCCCCGAGGCGAGTCCCTCCCGGTGGGTGACAGGCCGAATATAGGCCAGCTGCTGCATGCTGCCCACCTTTGACAAAATCTCTTGCCTCGTCACCGTCAGTCCCCCTTTCCGATGATATCCTGCGCCAAAATGTCCCGTTTGGTTTTGTTGGATGAAACTCATTCCAAATTGGCGTGGTAGGCCCACAGCGCCTTCATATCCAGTTTCTTTTCCTCGATGATCATCTTTGCAAGGATGTCGCCAAGCAGCAGCAATGCCTGCTCGAACAAACTGGTCATGGGCTGCTGAGATTCGATTTCGTCGGGCAGGTAGAGTTTGGTACGTACAGGGATGCGAACCATGAAATCGGCTATCTCTTTCATTTCGCTGTTGGGGTTTGAGCCGATGTGCACGACTTTGGCGCCCAGTTTTTTCGCCTTTTTTGCGATGCCCAGGGGAAAGAGGGAGGCCCCGCTGCCCGACCCCACGACGAGCAGGTCGTTTTCGGTGATGGCGGGTTCGGTAATCTCCCCCACGTAGTGGGCGGAGATGCCGAGATGGGCAAGGCGCTTTACCACCGACTGCAAAGAGAGAAGCACCCGCCCCACGCCCACGAAGAAGACCTTGTCGGCCGAAAGGATTTCCTCTTTCAGCCGCTCCAGCATCACGGGGTCAACGCGGTCCAGCGTTTCCTGCAGCTCCCCCAAAACGAGGTGGGAAGCGTTTTTATACTCCTGTGCGAAGGAACTCATTCTGCGCCCCCTTCCAGCAGGTTTTTGCGCGAAGACAGCAGTGCCCCCGCGCTTTGCCCCAGTTGGCTTCGGTTCAGGCAGGTGCTGCCCGTGACAAAGATGTCCACCAGGCCATCGCCATATTTTTCGATATCTCCACGCGAAATACGCCCGTCCACCTCGATGCGTGTGGGCAGGTTCCTCTCCTCGATCATGCGCCGCAACTCCCGGATTTTACGCTCCGCGTAGGGCACCTGGGTTTCGGCGGCGCTGGAGGCGTAGCCGGGGTTGATGAGCATCAAAAGAACCACATCACATTTTTCAAGGACATACTCCAGAGTGCACAGAGGGGTGGAGGGTTTGAGCGCCACGCCGGCGCGCACCCCCGCGCCGTGTATCGTGTTGAGCAGCCCGTCCACATGGGGCGCCGCCTCGGCATGGAAGACCAGCTGCTGCACGCCGATGTCCAATAGTTCTTTTATGAAATAATCCTGCTGGGAGGCCATGAGGTGCACGTCGAAAGGCAGGGGGGTGATGCGCCGAAGTTGACGCACCGTCTCCAGCCCCAGCGGCATGCTTTCGCTGAAATGCCCGTCGATAATATCGATGTGCAGCACCTCAATGCCCGCCTCTTCCAGTTCGTGCACCTGGCTTTCCAGGTTGCAAAGGTCGAGGCAGATCAGGGAAGGTGACAAAAGGCAGCGCTTGGTCCAGACATCCATAGGCAGACTATCTCCTTACTATTGCAAAGCTCAGGACCCGGACAAAAAGGCCTCAATTTCAGCGAGCGTAGGCAGTGAATTCAGAGCGCCTTTTTTCTGTACACAGAGGGTGCCCGCCACGTTTCCGTAGTCCACGGCTTTTCGCAACGCGCTTTCCGTCAGTTCGCCCGTCTTTCGCACCCCGCCGCGCAGCAGGGTGGCGATGAAGGTGCCCCAAAAGGCGTCGCCCGCGCCCGTGGTGTCCACCCGCTTCACGTCCGGCACGCCCGCGGTGAAGGAGCTGCCGTCGAAGTAACACCGGGCCCCTTTTGAACCGAGGGTCATCACAAGCACCGAAATACCATACTGCGCCATCACGGAGGGAAGGTTTTCCTCCCCGCCCAGCATGGGCGCTTCCTCCTGTGAAATTTTCAAAAGATCCACATGGGGCAAAATCTTTAGAACCGCTGCCCTCGCGGCTTCGATATCGTCGTCCCACATGAGGTTGCGGTAGTTGACGTCAAAACTGACCAGTTTGCCCATCTCATCGGCAAGCGCCAGGGCGTACTCGGTGGCTTCCACCTCGGGCCCTTTAGAGAGGGAGCAGGACCCCGCGTGCAGCACCGCCGTATTTTGCACGTCCTCTTTTTTCACCTCTGCTTTGGTCAGCAACATGTCGGCGCCGGGTTTGCGGCAAAAAGTGAAAGAGCGTTCTCCGTCGGGCTGCAGCGTGACGAACGCCATGGTGGTGATGGCCTCTTTAGAGCGCTCGGGGCAGAGGATACGAACCTTGTTTTCCCGCAGCGTCTGCTGTAGGAAAAGGCCGAAATCATCGTCGCCCACCTTTCCGCAAAAACCCACATCCAACTCGTTGCGGGCCGCCGCGATCGCCATATTGGCAGGGGCGCCGCCCGCGTTGCGGATGTAGACACCGTCCCCATCTCCCGGCAGGAAATCAATCACCATCTCTCCAAGGCTGAATACGTCCATCCCCAAACCTCCCCAAAAGCATGACTGTGGCCATAGGCCCTATCGACTGAAAGGTAGAAAACCCTATTTGTAAAGTGAATTTATCAAAAGGCAATAGTTTTATCCATACGGTAAATTTCCCTTAAATACCTGGCGATTGATCAGGCATACAGTACCCATGAGCTGGGCATCCAGCATGAAGTGGGGGCGTTTGATCTGGATAGGGGCCGCATGGGGCGCGAAACGCCGGTCATTGACCTTCTTTTCCAGCAGGGCAATCAGTTCATCGGGGTAATAGGCGGCATCATGCCCCAGCAAGATCAGCTTTGGATTCAGAAGGTTCACCATGTTGACCACGGCGATAGACAGTTTGTCGATGGCGTCGGCGAGGATGTGGTAGACGAAGGGTTCGGAAGACCTTTTGCAGAACTGTTCAAACGTGTCCTCGCTGCCCGTGGCGGAACGCAGCCGCTCCAACAGAATGGGTGTGCCGATATAGGTTTCCACGCAGCCCCGGCAGCCGCAAATACAGGTGTTGCCTCGGTAGTCGATGCTGATATGGCCGAATTCCGGCACGAGCTTTTGCTGGTTTCGGTACAGTTCGTCGTCCACGATGATACCGCAGCCCACGCCCAGCCCCACGCCGATCATGATGATGTCGGTGAAGTCCCGGCCGTTGCCATACAGCTTCTCGGCCAGCACGCCGCACTGGTTGTCGCTTTCGAGAAAGGCGGGCAGGTGGTATCTCTCTTCAAGCAGGTGTACTATAGGAATGTTCTCAATGCCATGGAAATACATGGGGTTGAGGATGACACCCTTCGAGATGTCGAGCGGGCCGATGGAGGCCACGCCGATGCCCGCCACTTTCCCGGCCCCCTGCAGCACTTCGTCGGTCATCTCAAAGATCTTTTCCAGCAGTTCTTCTTTGGTAATATTGGTGAAACGAAAGTCTCGGCGTTCCATCACCTGCAGGGTCAAATCACAGAGAACGACCTCGCACCGGCCACGAAAAATGAAGAGGCCCGCCACCTTCGGCGCGTTGGGGGAAATACGCAGCTGGATGGGATTGCGCCCCAGTTCTTCATTTTGTTCTACCGCGCCCTCGCTCACCAGGTCCAGCGCCATCAACTCGGCCACCATGTTGGAGATGGCCATTTTAGAAAGCCCCATGACCCGGGAAAGCTCCACGCGCGAGGTGCATTGCCCCGTGGCCAGCAGCTTGAGAAGAAGCCCACGGTTCAGCCGCTTATAGACCTCTTTGTTGCCACCCTGTTGTTTGTACATAAGGCTGCAGACGCTCCTAGCATAAAACGCATTAGTATTTTCACTTTACTATTATACATATTTTTGCTATAATTGCAACACGGATTGGAAAGATGGAACAAATTGTAACTTTTCGGTGTGAAGGTGAAGGAGGGAGAATATGAAATTACAGTTGGCCCTGGATTTTATGGAGGTAGAACAGGCGGCGCAGACGTCCAAAGACCTCGACGGCATTGTGGATATCATCGAGGCTGGGACACTTTTTATTTTGAAAGAGGGCATCGGGGCGGTGCGCAAGATCAAAGAGGCCAACCCCTCGATGCAGGTGCTGGCGGACCTCAAGATCATGGACGCGGGGGACCACGAGGCCCGGCTGGGTTTCGAGGCCGGCGCCGACCTTGTGACCGTTCTGGGGGCCGCCGACAACGCGACCATTGCGGCCTGTGTGGAGGAGGCGAAGAAATATGGGAAGCAGGTTGTGGCCGATATGATTGCGGTGCGGAACCTGGAAAGCCGGGCCAGAGAGGTGGAGGCGCTGGGAGTGGATTACCTCTGTGTGCACACCGCGTTCGACCTGCAGGCCATGGGGCTGGACCCTCTGGCAGACCTGAGCATGCTTGCAAAGATACTGGGCCGGGAGAAAATTGCCGTGGCCGGTGGCGTGAAGCTGGAAACACTGCCCGCCATCGCGGCCCTGCAGCCGGGTATCGTCGTCGTAGGAGGGGCCATCACAAAGCAGCCCGATGTAAAAGAGGCGGCCAAGAAGGTGCGGGACTGTATGAGTGCCAACGAAGGTCCACGGTAACGTAAGCGGCGGATCGTGAGTAAGGGCTCAATGAAGCGCCCTGCCCGCAGCTGGGCCAGAAGGTGAATTTCCGTGGAGCGGAAAGAGAGGCTCCCCTGGGGGACGGGATATCGGCGCCACGGACCGGACAAGTCCGCCCCGAGGGGCGAGGCAGTAGGCCCCACGAGTGGGGAGAGAAAGCTGTTTTAAGGAGGGAGTACATGAGTGTAAAAGCATATTGTGAGACCATTTTGAAGGAGCTGCAGGCAATCCTCTCGAAGGTGGAGGAACACGAGGCCGAGGGTTTGGCAGAGGCCATGTTGGACGCGAAAAGGATTTTTTTGGCCGGCGCAGGCCGCTCGGGTTTTGCGGTGAGAGCCTTTGCCATGCGCCTGATGCACATGGGGTTTTCGGTCTACGTCGTGGGTGAAACCGTAACTCCGGCCATCCGTCAGGGGGACTTGCTCTTTGTCGGCTCCGGCTCGGGCTCCACGGGAAGCCTCGTGATGATGGCCGAAAAAGCCAAGGACATCGGGGCAAAGATTGCCCTTGTCACCATCCAGCCAGACTCCCCCATAGGCCGCTTGGCTGACGAAGTGGTGCGAATACCGGCCCCTTCGCCCAAAGTAAAGGAGGACACGGGCTTTTCTTCCATACAACCTATGGGTTCCCTGTTCGAGCAGGCACAGCTGCTTTTTTACGACGCCGTGATCCTCGAACTCATGCAGAAAAGTGGGAAAACCAGTGATGTGATGTTTGGTTTGCACGCAAATTTGGAATAGGAACACAAGAAACATTCCGTAAAAAAATGAAGAGGTGAAATGATGGCGGGAAAAAGAACGATCATTGATTGGTTTAAAGAGGCGGACCAGGGCGGATATGCCGTTCCAGCCTTTAACTACTCGGACATATGGGATATGCTGGCCATTGTGGACGCGGCCGTAGAAATGCGCTCGCCCGTCATGCTGGCCTGCAATCCGCTTGTGGCGAAAGCCATCGGCGTGGAGGTCTGTGGAGGACTGGGAAAAACGGTGATGGAACAATATGACCATCCCATCTACCACCATCTGGATCACTCGCCCACGCCGGAGCTGTGCTACGGCGCCATTCGGCACGGTTATCCCTCTGTTATGATCGATGCCTCAAAATATGAGCTTTCGGAAAACATCCGCATCACGGGCGAAGTGGTGCAGGTGGCGCATGCCATGGGCGTGGCGGTGGAGGCGGAGATCGGCCGCATCCAGGGAAAGGGAATCGAGGGCGATTTCGAGGGGGGAGACTTCCTTGTACAGGTGGATGAGGCGGTGAAACTGGTCGAGCAGACCAAGGTGGACTCCCTTGCCGTGGGCATAGGTACGGCCCATGGTTTTTACAAGGGAAAACCCGAAATCAATTTTGAGCGTCTTTCTGAAGTCAATGAGGCGGTGGATATCCCACTCGTGTTGCACGGCGGCACAGGAATTCCCAAAGAAGACATTCAAAAAGCCATCAGCCGGGGCATTAACAAGGTCAACGTAGGCACCATTGTCCACGTCACCTACATGCAAAACCTGCGCAAAAGCCTCGACGGGGCAGGGGAGGCACCGTATACCCTGGACGTCGTCAAACCCGTGCGGGAACAGATCAAGCAGGTGGTCAAAGGCTGGATAGAAGTCTGTATGTCGGCGGGCAAAGCCTAATAAAGTGAAAAACGCCCGTGATACGGGAGGGGGACGGATATGGCTGTGTTTTGTGCGGGCCAGCTCGTGGCCGATATTATTGTCAAACCTGTCGATGCGCTTTTGTCGGGGCAGGACACCAGCCGGGTGGAGCAAATCGTTGTTAAAAACGGCGGCGACATGATGAACACGGCCATTTCCCTGTCGCGCCTTGGAAACCATGTGGTCTGCAGCGGTAAGGTGGGGGACGACGATTTTGGCCGTTTCCTCTCCGATACACTGCGGGCGGAAAAAATCGATACCCGCGGGGTCACTTTGGTGCGGGAGGTGCCCACCTCCTCGGTCATCGTGCTTGTCACAACGGACGGGGAGCGCAAGTTTCTCTATTTTGGTGGATCCAACGATTATTTTCAATATGAGGATATCGACTTGTCCCTGCTGGACGGGTGCGAAAACGTCCATGTGGGAGGCACCTACAACCTGCCCCGTTTCGACGGAGAGGGGGCGGCGGCGCTGTTTCGCCAGGCGAGGAAAAAGGGGAAACAGACCAGTATGGATGTCACCTGGGATTCAAACGGCCAGTGGCTTTCCACCATTCGTCCCTGCCTTCCCCATCTGGATTTTTTTATGCCCAGCTTCGAGGAGGCGAAAAACATCACAGGGGAACAGGAACCCGAGGCCATTGCCACGGCACTGATGGAGGAGGGTGTGGGAACCGTCGTACTGAAGCTGGGGAAAGCGGGCTGTTACCTGAAAAACAGCAGCGAGAGCTTTTCCCTGCCCGCCTTCGACGTACCGGTGGTAGACACGACAGGGGCCGGAGACTCTTTCGTGGCAGGCTTCTTAACCGGCCTGCAAAACCGGTGGGAACTTCGGCGCTGTGCGCAGTTTGCCTCGGCCGTGTCGGCCTTTTGTATTCAGTCCCTAGGTGCCACGACCGGCATTCCCGGCGCAGAGGAAGTGCTGCATTTTTTAGAGCAATGTGACAAAATATAGGTGTTTGCCCTGTGTTCGTTTTTGCTGCAAGAACCATTGGCGAGACTGTAATAGAACGCGCAGGCAGGCAGAAGTGGTAGCAAGAGCTATAAAAATGGAGCCCCGTCCAACCGGACGGGGCTCCGTTTTTCACTGTGTCAAAGAAGGCTGGTTTAGATTTTTTTGTCCTTATGTCGGATGGAATTGCGAACGTTCTTTACCTCATTACAGCTCTTGATCAGCTGCTCCTCCGCTTGGTGCAGGATATTTTCACAGTAATTCGTGACGGAGTTGCGCATCTCTTTCGCGCCCTGATTGGCCACACGCATGATATCGGCCGCTTTTTGTTCGCTCTGTTTCACAATCTCCTGTTCGCTCACGATGATCTTGGCGCGGTCCTCGGCCTTTTTGATAATCGCCTCGGCCTCTTTGCGCGCGCCCTCCACAATTTCGGCGCGGTCTTGCACAATCGCCTTGGCCTGGCGAATTTCCGTGGGCATATTTAGGCGCACATCGTCAATGATATCGCGCAGTTTTTCCGCATCCACCATTCTTTTGCCTGAAAGAGGCACCGTGAATGCGTCTTCCAAAGTTTCGTCCATCAAGTCCAGCAAGTCGTCAATATTCATACCGTTCTCCTCCGTCCGGGGCCATTGTATTTCCGCAAATCTCCGTTTCATTCCCCACTAGCGGGGTCGCATACCCCCGCCCCTTGGGGCGGAGTTGTCGGTCCGTGGCGCCGATACCCCGTAGCCCAGCTGCGGGCAGCGCGCGTCATTCCGTCTCTCACAAAATGGGCTCTTCACTCCGCGTCCCCGGCCTGCGCCGCCAGCCGCTCGTACAGTTTGGGCTCGATAACCTTGGGCACAAACCCGCTGAGAGACCCACCGAAGCGGGCCACTTCACGCACTGCGCTGGAAGAAAGGAACATGTTGTTGATGTCCGTTGTGATAAACACTGTTTCCAGCTCACTATTCAACCTCTTGTTGATCAGCGCCATTTGAAATTCATATTCAAAATCCGACATGGCGCGCAGGCCTTTCACAAGCGCCGTGGCCCCCTTTTCCCGGGCATATTCCGCCACCAGGCCGTCGCAGGTATCCACCTCTATCTTCGGCATGCCCTGCAGAGCGAGCTTCAATAGATCGACCCTCTCCTCGCGGGAAAACGCAGTCTGTTTGTTCGGGTTCACAAGCACCACGACGATGACCTTGTCAAACAGCTGGGTACTGCGCTCAATAATGTTGATGTGTCCGTTGGTCACCGGGTCATAGCTGCCCGGGCAGATTGCAATTCGCATGCTTCCTCCACAATAACGATGCACAGCCGCATCATTCTTCATGCGTTGGGGTTTTTTCCTCTTCGCCGGAAAACCGGTAGCGAGACACCTGAACCGTGCCATAGCGGTAGTTCTTTTCCCTGTGCAGGCCCGCGCATTCCAAAGGCATCTCCAGCCCGGCCTCGCTCTCGCAAAGCACAACCGCGTTTTCCCCGCAAAAGGGCGCCAGCCTAAAGAGGATTTCCGGAAAAATGCCGCTTTGATAGGGCGGGTCGAGCAAAAGCAGATCATACCGTTCCAGGGGCCTTGCCAGAAAATCCTCAACGCTTTTGCGATAGACCCGGCATTGCTCCAAAAAGCCGGCCTTTTCGGCGTTGCGGCGAATGACGGCGACCGCTTTGGGCGAAAAATCGACAAACAGGCAGGAGGCGGCCCCGCGGGAAAGTGCCTCCAGCCCCAGCTGCCCGCTGCCCGCATAAAGGTCCAGCACTTTCGCGCCCGGCAGCCAAAACTGCACCGCGCTGAACATCCCCTCTTTCACTCGTTCGAGTGTGGGGCGGGTCTCTTGCCCCGGCAGGGTCTCCAGCGCCACCCCCCGGCTTTTACCCGCAATGATACGCATGGCAAACACTCCATGGAAGGCAGTTTTATTATGCGTGCTCCTGTTTCATTTGTCAAATGCTTCGCAGGAGATCAATACAGGTTTTCCATCTTGACCGTGCAGTCGGTGATGTCCAGCCATCCCTTTTCCAAAAGCTGCTGGCGCGCCGCCGACATGTCATAGCCCGCGGGGGGAGACAGCGTGAGGCGTTTTCCCCCTTTGCTGCGGTAGACGTGCGCCACAATCACAGGGCCGGTGATATCATCGCTGCGTTCATCCATCTTGTCGGTCCGCTGGAAACCATCCTCCAGAAACTTCACACGGTTTGCCTCGGCCACCCTCACGCGGTTGTCCACACCCATATACATCAGTCTCATTGTACTTCCTCCATTCCTGCTTTCTATGTTACGTTGTTTTTCAGTGTGCTTTTGTTCTGGCCCCAGCATCTCACTGCCCCTGTTCCAGCTTCCCGGGGGTCTCTTGCCGGGCGGGGGTTTCGCCTTTGTGGTAATGTTCCCACACGGCTTTGGCGGCGTTTTTGTTCACCCCTTTTACGGCGGCCAATTGCGCTTGCTCTGCCGCGGCAATGGCCTTCATCGTCTTAAACTGCCGCATCAGAGTTTTTGCCGTTTCGGGGCCCACCCCCTTGATTTGTGTCAGTGTGGAGGCGAATGTTTTCCCTTTCGCTCGCCGCCTCTGGTAGTCGATGGCAAAACGGTGCACCTCGTCCTGAATCCGTGTCACAAAGCTGAATATACTGCGGTGCAGCGCCAGCTCAATCTGTTTTCCGTCGGCCGATACAATCGCCCTGGTGCGGTGTCGGTCGTCCTTCACCATGCCGTAGACAGGTACGTCTCCAAGGCCGGTGTCGGCCAGGCTTTTCGCCCCCGCGCCCACCTGTCCAAGGCCCCCGTCCAGCAAAATCAGATCGGGCCGTACGCCAAACTGGCCCTTGGCGCCCGCGTCATATTCGGCAGCCCGGCGCAAAAGGGCCTCCGCCATACTGGCATAGTCGTCGGTACCCTCCACACTGTTTATCTTGAAACGGCGGTATCCCGCCTTTTTTGGCTTCCCGTTTTCAAAAACGACCATGCCACAGACACTGGTTCCCTCGCCCCAGTTCGAAATGTCGTAGCTCTCTATCACCGTGGGCGGAACCGGCAGGCCGAGAAGACCGGCCAGTTCGTCCAAGATTTTTTCCTCCCGGCTGGTGCGTCCGCTCTCCTGGGCCAGGCGCTCCATCGCGTTCACATAGGCCATCTCGATCAGCCGTTTGTTGTCTCCGCGCTCGGGGGTGTACAGGCGCACCTTTGCGCCCTTTTGCTCGCTCAAGAGCCTCTGCAGCAGGTCTTGCCCCGGCAGCGGCGCATCCACGGCGATGCTTTTGGGTATTTCCTCCCCCTCGTCCAGGTAATATTGTGCAAGAAATTGTTCCCGCACAATATCTATGCTCTCCGCCTCGTAAAAAAGATACTCCTTTTTGTCGGCAAGCGCTCCCTCGCGGAAGCGCAAAATGGCGGCACAAACCGCTTTTGGGCTGTTGGCAAAGGCGATGACATCCTGGTTTTTCTCCCCTTCTTTCACCACCGTCTGTCCCGCGTTCACCTTTTTGATGGCCCGTATCTGGTTTCGCAGCAACGCGGCCCTTTCAAATTCCAGGTTCTCGGCGGCCTCTTCCATTCGCCGCTGCAGCAGCGACACAATTTCGCCCTGTCCGTTTCGGACCATCTGCAGGGCATTCTCTACCGCCTCAGCATAGTCCTCCTGCGGTATTTTTCCCGTACAGACGGCCATACACTTTCCTATGTGACTGTACAGGCAGGGCCTCGCCTTGCCAAAATCCTGGGGAAAACGCCTCGTACAGCGAGGCAGAAGGAAGGAATCCAGCACCGTCTGTACCATCTGCTTCACAGCAAAGCTGGACAGGTAGGGCCCGATATACTCCGCTTCATCTTCGCCTTTTTGCAGTTCGGCCGTGATGCGTGGCCAGTCTCCGCGGGTCACTTTGATGTAACTATAACCCTTGTCGTCCTTGAGAAGAATGTTGTATTTGGGCTGGTGCTGTTTGATCTGGCTGCACTCCAGCACCAGCGCCTCATACTCGCTGCCGGTCACAATCGTGTCAAAGTCGCTGGCCGACTCAATCATTCTCTCGGTCTTTTGGTCGTGCGGCACCCCGGCGCGGAAGTATTGGCCCACCCTCGAAAACAGGTTTTTTGCCTTGCCTATATAAATGATCGTGCCATGCTTGTCCTGTATAAGGTAAACTCCCGGAAGTTTGGGCAGCTTGAGGGCTTTTCCATGCAGTTCCTTTTTGGTCAATCCATGCTCCTTGTCCAAAGGCCTTTCGTGCCGTTTCCATCTCTTTCGGAAGGTTTGTGCCGGGGCTCACCGAAGAATACTCGCAAGACCCAACACCTGCCGTCCCCGACCTTTCCCCGCACAGCAAGCCATTTCAGGCCCGCGCCAGGAGAGACAAAACGGCCATTCCCATCTAAGAAAAAAGCGCCGCCTGCAAAAAGAGGCAGCGCCAACACAGAGGCTCTATTCGCTGAAACCGGATGTCACCAGCTTCACAAGCCCGTCCACGGCGGTCTGCTCGTCGGGGCCGTCCGCAATCACGCGGATGGTCGTGCCCCCCACAATGCCCAGGGAAAGCACGCCCAGGAGGCTTTTGGCATTCACTCGGCGCTCTTCTTTTTCCACCCAGATAGAGGATTTGAATTCGTTTGCCTTTTGAATAAAAAAGGTGGCTGGGCGCGCGTGCAGTCCCACCTGGTTTTCCACTGTGACTTCTTTTACGTACATAAGAGTACCCCACTCCCCATTAGTCTCTAATTAAATTCTCTTTCCACTTTCGTATCTCTGTTACCTCTTACCATTCTATAGACTAACCGTGCAAAGGTCAACTTTTTCCGTCTTCTTTTAGCATTGTGGCACATAAGTTGCCAATATCGTAAAAGGGTTTTGTGCTATTTGCCAGTTTTCTCTTTTTCTGCTACAGCGCAGATTCTTCCCCAATCGGTTCTATTTTCACACGTTTCGACAACATTACGCCTCGATCGAACCATACCGGCACGGTTTGTCTATTTGCCGGTGTCGTCCTTTTTGCCTCCTCTTTCTCCGCTCCATTTTTGAAACAGGTCCGGGCGTCTTACCCGGGTGCGTTCCCTCTGCTGTTCTTGGCGCCACTGCTGAATGTTTGCGGCGTGGCCAGAGAGCAGGACCGGCGGCACACTGCGGCCCCTCCACACTTCGGGGCGGCTGTACTGGGGATATTCCAGCAGGCCGTCATAGTGGCTTTCCCCCTCGTATCCCTCGGGGTTTTTCAGCACCCCGGGCTGAAGCCGAAGCACGCTGTCTGCCACCGCCAGCGCGGGCAGTTCCCCGCCCGACAACACAAAATCCCCAAGGCTGATCTCCTCGTCGGCATAGGCCTCGAGGACCCTTTCATCCATCCCCTCATAATGGCCGCAAACCAGCACGAGCCCGGGCAGAGCGGCAAAACGCTTGGCGTCTTCCTGGGTGTAGGGGTGGCCTGCCGGGGTCATGAACAGAACCCGGGGGCGGTCGCGGCCCGCCGCCTCGTGCTGCCAAAGGATCAGGTCGATACACCGGGCGATGGGGTCGGCCTGCATCACCATGCCGTGGCCGCCGCCATAGGTATAGTCATCCACGTGGCGCTGTTTGCTCAGCGTGTAGTCGCGGATGTTGTGGCAATACAGTTTGAATTTTTCCTCCCTGCGTGCGCGGCCAATGATGCTCTCGCTCATGATCGTCTCGCACATTTCGGGAAACAGTGTGGCAATGTCTATGCGTATCATGGCCGCTTTCCCTCTTTGCCATGCTTACGTCTCTTTGGCGTCGCACGGCCCGGGTGTTCGGCCGCAGGCTGTGGTTCAAACATCCCCTCTATGGGCCGCACCAGCGCCACCCCCTCTTCGAGATCCAGTGAGTCCAGAAAAGGGGCCACCGCGGGGAAAAGATGTTCTCCCTTTTCGCCCACAACCCTCCATACATCGTGCCGTCCGGGGTGGGTCACCTCCTCCACCCGGCCATATTCCTCCCTATTGTCGGCGTCAACCACGCGGGCGCCCAGGAGATCTTGCAGGAAAAAGTGCCCGGGCGGCAAGTTTGCCTCCCGCCTGTCTATATAGGCGGTTTTCCCTATGAGAGGGCGCGCGGCCTCGATCGAATCAACCCCCTGCAGGCGGATGATGCACAGGTTTTTGTGTGGGCGCACCGAGGTCACTTCCACGGCGTTTTTGCCCTCTGCGTCCAGGTAAAACACCGAAAATCCCGTCAGAAAATCGGGTGAATCGCACCAGGGA